>JAHDFR010000040.1:0-26298 GCA_020628065.1 Acidimicrobiales bacterium | reverse complement strand
CTCATTCAGGGCGATCATCGGTGCCGGTGGAGGTGGAGGCGTTGCCTTCGCAGGCTTGTCCATATCCGACGCACGGGGCGATGACGACGGAGGCTTCGGTGGAGCTGGTGGCGTCGGCGGCACCGAGCTGGCGTTGGGATGGCTTGGCTTGTTGCGACGGGCTGGGGCACTGTCGGCCAAGTCGATCCGACGATCGGGAACCGCTACCCGGGCATTGGCCCGGCAGAAGTCCTGAAGCTCCTCGATCCCGAGAGGACGGCTGAAGAAGAAACCCTGACCGCGGCCACAACCCAGTTGGCGGAGTATCGAGACCTGTTCGGGAAACTCGATGCCCTCCGCTACTGCCTCCGCCCGCAAAGCATCAGCCAGGTTGACGACCGACTCCACCAGGCCGCTCGACGTCGACGACCGATGCAAATCGCTGATGAAGGTGCGGTCAATCTTGATGGAATCCACCCGAAACTCTCGAAGGTAGCTCAACGACGAGTAGCCGGTTCCGAAATCGTCAATGGCCAGTTTCGTGCCTATGTCGGCCAGCCCGCTCAAGATGCCCTCAGCCACTTCGGACTGTGCCGCCAACATCGACTCGGTGACCTCAAGGACCAAGAGATCCGCAGGTAGGTCGGACTCCGCCAAGGCATCGGAAACGGCATCAACGAAATCACCGTCATCGAGCTGTCGGGTCGACAGATTGAACGTCAATCCGACGTCCTCGTAGCCTTCGATTGCTCTCCATGCGGCCGCCTCCGCACAGGCACGACGAAGCAGCTGTCGACCAAGAGGTACTATCAGACCGGTCTCCTCAGCTAGAGGAATAAAGGAGTCGGGAGTGATCCTGCCTTTCTCCGGATGCTGCCATCGGACGAGGCACTCCATCAGGACCGGTTGTCCCGTCTCCAGATCGAAGATCGGCTGATATTCGGCGAAAAACTCATCACCGTCCACCGCTCGCTGCAGCTCGGACCGCAACTCAACCCGCTCGACCGCTTCTTGATGGGTGTCGGCCTCAAAGACCTCGTAGCGGGACTTGCCCCGTGTCTTGGCCAGCTGGGCGGCCACATCAGCATTCCGCATCAGCTTTTTCAGGCCAACCGAGCCTTCGTTATCGAGCGCCACACCAATCGAAACCGAAGCTCGGATTCCCCGGTTTCCAATCTCAACCGGGGTTTGCATGGACTCCAAGAGGCGACGGGCGACAGCCGTCGCTCCCGCCCGCTCACCAACACCGGAAAGGAAGATGGCGAAGTCGTCACCACCCAGGCGACCGACCAGGTCATCCGGGCGCACACAAGACTCAACCCGCTTGGCCGTCTGAAGGAGAACCTCGTCGCCCGCATCGTGGCCCAACGAATCGTTTGTCTCCTTCAAACCATCGATGTCAACCATCAGCACCGCAGCCACGCCCTTAGCTGCGGCTCCTCTACTGCGGATCAGAGCCAACTCGCCCTGTTCCAGAAAGGCCGAACGGTTGGCCAATCCGGTCATCGAATCCCGCTCATAGCCGAGACGGATCTGTTCGTTGCCCCGGTCAATCGCCGTCCCCAGTGCATAGAGGCGCCAGCCGACGAGGCCGGCGACGGCAATGGTGGCTAAAAGACCTGAGGCCACAATCGGAAAACCTATGAGCCCCATCGCCGCCGGGAGAGCGGGCGCACCAACAAGCACGGCCAGCTGACCGAAAGACGGCCGTAACGCATCGGTGTCGGGATCCGACTCGTCGGCCTCGCTTCGCTGCTCCGGCTCATCACTTGCCTGGCCGGAAGCCGGTTCGGGCGCTCGAACCTGCTCCCACGCCGCCCCGGCGAGACCCCCGACGAAAAGTAACATCGGTGCGGCCGCTACTTCGACACCGGCGACGGTGCCCAGGCCGTCCAGGCCGGACAGCACTTCACCGAGGTAAAGACCAATCGAAGCCGCCACCACCATGGCATTGGAAGGAGAGTTCAGCTCCCCGAAGACAGCGGCCTGAGTAGCCAATCCCACCACAACTGCGGCCAGGACCACCGGCCCCAAAGCGGACGCCCGTTCCACCAGCGACAACCCCGAAGCCGACGAGGCCAAGGCAATACCGCCCGCCGCCGACAACGCGATAGCTGTAGCAGCGGACTCAACCGGCCACGATGGGGGGAACGAACTACACATCACCGAAATAAGACGGGCCATACCCAACATGACCAAGACGTAGAACGGAAGACGAACAGCGAAGTCGACGCCCACCCCGTCAATCGACGGCACGCTATCGACGGCTACGACCAACGCCGCTTGACCAACGGCCAACGCCACCGCAGACGCCACCAGAATCCATCCGATGCCCACCTCGCGTCCACCCTTGACTGCGGACGCCACGCCGGTAGCCAATCCGACCAGAAGCACAACTATGCCGCCGACATACAGCAACGCCCCGCTCGAACCCGGAATGGGCGCGAACAGGCAGAGCGCGGTCAACACGGCGGCCAAGGCCATCCATACGACAGGGAGGCGGTTCATCACGTGACCATCGGCCGAACCCCACGACAAATCAGCAAATTCGACGCAATTCTCACGTATCGTGTCTCGAACGCCACATGGCATCGGCCGTCCTCGCCGCTACAACGAAACAGTGGGTAAAAAAGCCGCCATCGTCTGGCTCCGCCGGGACCTTCGCCTCGCCGATAATCAGGCCTTCACCGCCGCCCTGGATCGAGCTGAACAAGTTGTACCGGTTTTTGTGGCCGATCCCCGGTTGTGGGCCGGCGCAAGCCGCAACCGCGCCCGCTTCCTCGCCTCGTGTCTTCAAGATCTTCAGAAGTCGTTGAACGGTCGCTGCGTTATCCGTACCGGCGAACCGGCCAAGGTCCTGGTTGAGGTGGCCGCCGAATCCGGAGCCGAGATCGTCATCCGGGCCGGCGACGTCAGCCCCTACGCCGCCAACCGGGATAAGAAGGTAAAACAAGCGTTGGACGACGTAGGGGTCGAGACCCTGGTAGCCGACTGGCCCTGGGCCGTGCCGCCCGGCACCCTGGCCACCAAGTCCGGAACCCCCTTCAAAGTTTTCACCCCCTTCTTCCGGTCATGGCTCCAAGCCGTACCCCTGAGTCCCATGCCCGGGCCGAGTACGAACGAGATTGCAGGTGCATGCAACCACCATCTCGCCTCCGACGATCTCCCCGAGCTCTCCTCCGGCGGACCCACTCTCCCGAGCGGCGGAGAGACCGAGGCCCACCGGCTTTGGGAAGCCTTCCTTTCCACCAATCTGGACAGCTACGACGACGGCAGAGACAACCCGGCAGCCGACAGCACAAGCCGCCTGTCGCCATATCTGAAGTTTGGCTGTCTACACCCCCGGCAGCTGTTGGCCCAGCTCGACCTCAACCGCGACGCCCACCGCACGTTTGCCTCCGAGTTGGCGTGGCGAGACTTCTACGCGACAGTGCTTCATCACTGGCCGCACTCGGCTTGGAGCGACTGGAAGGACGATCTTGCCGACATCGAGTTGAACAGCGGGCCGACAGCCGACGAGCAGTTCGAACTATGGTGCCGGGGAGAAACCGGCTACCCGTTGGTTGACGCCGGAATGCGGCAACTCCTGGCCGAAGGTTGGATGCACAATCGAGTTCGCATGCTGGCCGCAAGCTTTCTCGTCAAGGATCTTCATCTTCACTGGAGCAGGGGGGCCGGCCACTTCATGGAGCATCTAGTTGACGGCGACCTGAGCTCCAATAACCACGGATGGCAATGGGCAGCAGGAACCGGGACCGATGCTGCCCCCTACTTCCGAATTTTCAACCCGACCCGGCAATCAGAGCGCTTCGACCCTTCCGGAGACTACATCCGCCGATACATCCCTGAACTGGCCGAGGTGACCGGCAAGGCAATCCACGAGCCGTGGACGCTGCCCGACGGGCCGCCCAACGGCTATCCTCAGCCAATCGTTGATCACGCAGTCGAACGCCAGATATCGCTCGACCGATACGCCGCCACCAGAAACTAGCGCCACCGAAGTGCCGCCGGAAACTACCGCACGACGGACTAGCTATAAGCGATCGACCAAGGCCAAGGTCAGGACTGTTCCCAGACCCATCACAGCCGCCACGACCGCCCACATCGGACCGTACCCGAACCTCTCGATAATTATTCCGGTGAGCAGCGGCGCAGAGAATACACCCACATAGACGCCGGTCTGGGTGATCCCCGTGGCCGAACCGGCCGTACCGGCATTGGCCCGCAAGATCCCGAAATTGGTGAACACCGGCCACACCCAACCACCGGCGAAGGCCAACACGGTGGCGGCAATGTGGAGGCCCGGCGACCGCGCAGCCAACAACACAACTCCGACCAAGCCAAACGGGAGCATCAGACCCGCGACCAGGAACGGGTCGCGACGAAGCCGATCAAGCCGAAAGCCGAAAAACAGTCTGCACGCAATACCAAGCCCGGCGGCAATACTCAGCGACCAGCCGGCGGTGGCCTCCGACAAACCGGCGTCCACCCCCGATGACACGACCCAGGCATTCAGCGCACCGGCGCCGAACGCCAACAACCCACCGGATACCGCAGCGAGCACCAAGGCACCAGTGGACGAGCGGCGATCCCGAATCGCTCTGGACGACGCGGCGACGGAATCCTCGCCTTCCAGCACTCGAGCAACGAAACCGGCCGACGTGATTGCAAGCACGGAACCGGCGACATAAGCCCACCTCCAACCCAGCGTCAGGGCCACAACCGGAACCATCAAACCGCTGAGCAACGCGGCGGTTGGCATCCCCGACTGTTTGACCGCTACGGCCAAACCCAGGCGTTCGATTCGTGCCCGGGTCAAAGCCAGATTAACGGCAGTCTGGTTGGCGGCATTGGCCAGCCCGCAGACGGCCAGTGCCGCAACCAGAGCGCCAAAGGAACGAACGGTCAAGGCAACCAGCAGCTGGCAGCAGGCCACAACACTGGTAGCCACCATGATTTGTCGTCGCGGCCCGATGCGCTGAGCCAGCTTCCCCAGAGCGAATGATCCACAGGTGGCGGCAAGAAAGAAGCCACCGAGACCCCACCCATAGGTGCCTTCAGCCACGCTGAACTCATCGGAGATCTGCACAGCCAGCGCTCCGGTCAGGAACCCGGGAAAGACGGTCGAGACGGTGGCCAAAACGCCAGCCGTCATAACCCGCCGCTGACGACTCGGACCGCTCAGTCCGCCACCCGTCGTTCCGGGCTGCGGCACTGTGGGGTGGTCACCTGTTGCCGGGCTGGTTGTCACCCCCGCCAGCGTACGGGCAGCCGGAGATCAAGAGCTGATCGCACCAACCCCGGTGGTTTCTTCCAACCAACTCAACAACTCGGCCCGCTGACGGTTCGTAGCCGAAGTTCCCGGCAGATAGTTGATGCCCCGGACAGCCCGGTCATGCCAGAACGAGCCCGGCTCGCCATCGGATCCGCCCGTCGCCGCCAGCCAAACAGCCGTGTCGGCCCCCTGTTGGGGAGTACGTAGAACCGGCCCGACGATCTTGGCAAACCCGGGAAGGGAGTCATCGACCCCGGGAGTGTCCACCCAGCCGGGATGGACTGCGTGAAGGACAACATCAGGAGCCCAGCGCGGACCCAGGTAGGCGGCCAGCTCCACTTGCGCTCTCTTGGCTTTGGCGTAGGCCACCGCACCCTTGTAGTCGGATGGTGTCATCTCCAGGCTGTCGACTCGTAGCGGTTGGCTGTACATACCACCGGACGCCATCAGAATGACTCGTCCGCCTGAAGCCATGAGCGGGCGGAACAAACACATCATCAGGTACGGCCCGACCAAATGCGACACCAGTGTTTGCTCAAGATCCCAATCGGCTTTGCGGTAGGTGTCGGACAACGCACCGGCGTTGCTGAGCACCACGTCGATCGTGGGGTAATGCTGCGCCACTTCGGCCACGAAGTCTCGAATCGACTGCTCGGAGCCGGTGTCGAGGGGTAGGCCCAATGCTCGCCCGTCATCGCCTGGCGCACCGATGAGACCGGCCGCCGCTTGTTGAGCTCGCTCCCGGCTGCGGCTGGTCACCACCACGTTGGCTCCAAGATCAAGAACCATAGAAGCGGCCGCCTTGCCGATACCGCTGGAGCCACCCGTGATGACCACAACTTGGCCGTCCATGGAGGGCAGATCGCTCCAGTTGCCTGACCGAAGCGAGTAACCAATGGACGAGAAACTACCGACGATCGTCCGCTCGAGGACAAGGTCAAGTACACCCATGATCTTCATCTACTTTCTCTAGGTCCACTTTCCGTACGTCTACTTCCGTACTTTTACTTTCCGTACTTTCGCGTTCTGTACTTGGTGGCGGTGACGGGCTAGGTACGGACCAGCTTGCCTTTAAGCGCCGATTCCAAACCGGCTGCGGCGGCATCACCAATACGGTTGAACATGAGCTTCATCACCGGTTCGCCCAGCTTGAACAGGCCTTTAAGCTCCAGTGTGGCGTCGTAAAGAACCGCACTGCCGCCGTCCCGCTCCGTCACCTCGATCACGTCGTAGCTGCGCAGGCGGCTGGTGTTGGCCTCAACCACCACTCGGCCGGGACGGTCATACTCGACGGTTCGGTAGACCAGGCGAGCGCCGTTGGCGGTGACGTTGTAAGCGGTGTCAAGGCCGGGCTCGGCGTCGTCTCGAATAGTGGCTGAGCTGACGCCCGGATCCCAGGCGGCGAAATTGCGCAGGTCGGCCATGTAGTCAAAGGCCTCCTCAACGCTGAGAGGCGAGTGAACTGTGCAGATGTAGCGGGCCATGGTTGATATTACGCCTCGTTGACCACGTCCGGATGCCGCCAACAACACTCACCGTCGATGTATGTTGACATCGGCCGAAAATCCTCATCGACCACCACCAAATCCCGCCGGCCCGGCTTACTCTCCATACCGGATTCACCGAATACACCGGGTTCACCAGAGCGCCACCGGACATCATGACCGTCGAGTGAATGATCAGGTAGCTGACCCCGGTGCGGATCACCCAGCAACCGGGCCGGAGTACCGGACAAAACCTCAGCCAGAGGGTGCACGGGTCCCTTTGGCTCCAGACCCAAGCCGACAGCTGCACCGAAGTTGACGGCGGCGGTCGGCATATCCAGCAAGGAACCGGCCAGCTCGCCGGTGTCGGCTCTGGCCTCGTCACCGCACTCGATCACTCGATCACCGACCTGATAGCGACCGGCCGGAGCTCCGAGACCAGCGATGGCATCGGTCACCAACGCCAGCCGATACGGCCCAACCAGGCGGAACACCAGCTTGATGGCTGACGGGCTGACATGTCGGTTGTCGGCGATCAGACCAACGGTCAGCCGATTGTCCTGCAAGGCCGCTCCAACCAGACCGACATCTCGATGATGGAGCGGTGTCATGGCGTTGAAAACGTGGGTGACCGCCCGCGCTCCGGCGTCAGCGGCCTCCAGGGCAGCTGCCTCGGTGGCCTCGGAATGACCGAGAGAGACCACAATCCCAGCCTCGACAAGTCGTGGTATGGCTTCGACGGCCCCTGGAAGCTCGGGGGCCAACGTAACCATAGCCACTGCATCGGCGTTGGCCTCGATCTCATCAATCACCTCGCCAAACCGGGCCACGGCGTCGTTGATGGCAACCGGAGGATGGGCGCCGGCTTTACCAACGGCCAACAGAGGACCCTCAAGATGCAACCCAAGCGGTTCGGCTCCACGGTAGTCGAGCGGCCGCGAACGCATAGCGGCATAAGCCGCCAGCCGAGCAGACTTTGTGCTGCTGATGATCGTGGGAAGAAAGGCGGTGACACCGTAACGAGGCAGCAACCGACCAACCTCCCACAGGGCTTCGGGCTGAGTGGTGAAATCCCACCCGAAGGCGCCGTTGATCTGAAGGTCGATGAACCCCGGCAACGACGTTCTGTGACGTTGACCAGTCAGTCCAGAAGTCATCAGTCCTGAACGTATCCACCACGGGTCTGCGGCAGCCGCATGTCGAGCAAACGCGACGCCACCACAGTGCGCAGGATTTGAGCAGTGCCACCACCGATGGTGAACATGCGGACGTCGCGGTACATACGCTCCAGGGGCCGGCGGCGGGAGTAGCCGGCAGCCCCAAACATCTGGAGGGCGTCGCTAACGACGGCGATCGAGGCCTCAGCAGTGAAGATCTTGGCTTGGGCCGCCATGGTCACATCCGGGAACGGCGAGTCATCAGGACCGCGCGATGCCGCCGCTCGATACGTCAGGCTACGGGCCGCTTCCAGTTTGACGGACATGTCGGCCAGCATCCACTGCAGGCCCTGGAACTCGGCGATAGGGCGGCCGAATTGCTCCCGCTCCTTCACAAAGTCGATGGCCAACTCATAGGCACCGGATGCCAATCCGAGCGCCACCGTGCCCGCCCCCACCCGCTGGGCGTTGTAGGCGTTCATCAGTCCGGCGAATCCCCGCTTGAACCCATCGTCGGGGATGACTGCCATTTCAACCGGTACTTCGGCATCGACCAGCAGCACTTCACGTTCGGGGATGCCTCGCAAACCCATGGTTGGCTCTCGGAGACCAAAGCTCAGCCCCGGCGTCTCGTCTCGCACGGCGATGAAGCCGCCGATACCGAGTTCGGTTCCTGACTCATCGAACACTCGGGCGAAGATGAGATGCAGCCGTGACACCCCTCCCCCCGTTATCCAGTGCTTGGTTCCGTTCAAAACGTAGTGATCACCCCGCCGATCGGCTCGCGTTGTCATCTGCGAAGCGGCGCTGCCCGCTCCGGGTTCGGTGATGCAGATGGCAGGCTTGTCGCCGTGCAACACGAGATCGGCCGCCAGCTTCTTCTGCTGTTCGGTGCCGTAGGCCATGATGGCTGAGATGGCCCCCATATTGCACTCGACGGCAATGCGTCCGGTCACCCCGCAAACCTTGGCCATCTCTTCGATAACCAAGACGGCGTCCAGGAACGATCGACCGGCCCCGCCGTATTCAGCGGGAATGGTCATCCCGGTGAAGCCGGCGGCTCGAAGGGCCTCAACGTTGTCCCACGGATATTCTTCGCTCTCGTCGACGGCGGGCGCGTTGGGGGCAATGACGGTTTGGGCCAGCTCCCTGGCTTGAGCCTGAAGCTCAGCTTGGCTGTCCGACAACTGCCAGCCTCCGCCAAACGCTTGTTGGGTGTGAGCTGACTGCTGCGTCATGGGTCGCTCCTTTGAGCTGATTTTGTGCTCGGTCGCACGGTGACATCGAGGTGCTCGATGCCGTTCACAAAGTTCGACTCGACGAAGACCGGCTCATCAACGTCGGCGAGCACCATCTCCCGGTCCAACATCTCTTCGATCAGTTCAGCCACTTCGAGCCGGGCC
This sequence comes from Acidimicrobiales bacterium, assembly GCA_020628065.1. Taxonomy (GTDB): domain Bacteria; phylum Actinomycetota; class Acidimicrobiia; order Acidimicrobiales; family SZUA-35; genus JAHELU01. Next base: position 17,000 of record JAHDFR010000040.1, on the reverse strand, counting down.
AGCGAAGCTCCCAGGCAGAAGTGGGCGCCTCCGCCGCCGAAGGCAACATGGGTCGGTACCGACGAACGGTCAGGTTGAAACGACATCGGGTCATCAAACACGTCGTCGTCGAAGTTGGCTGATGCGTACCACATGACCACCTTGTCACCTTCGTTCAGCTCAGTGCCGGAGAGTACGGCTGGTTTGGTGACCGTCCGACGGAAGTACAAGATCGGCGATGAGTAACGAACCACCTCGTCAGCCAGGGTGGGCAGCAGGTCGCGGTCTCGGTTGACCCGGTCAAACGCTTCGGGGAACTGAACGACGTGGAGGGCCAAGTGTGCCATCGAGGAGCGGGTGGTCTCGTTCCCGGCGAAAATCATTAGTCGAAAGAAGTTGGCGAACTCATCGCGGCTCAAACTCTCGCCCTCAATTTCGGCCTGGATAAGCCGGGTGATCAGATCATCTTGAGGATCGGCCCGACGACGTTCAGCCAACTGGTGGGCATAGGCGGCCATGGCATAGGCGGCCGGGCTGTTGAACGGTAGCAACCGCAGATCAGTGGTGTTGCCATAGGCCGTCGGCTCCAGTGGTTCGTTGGCGGTGCCTGCCACCAGATGATCGGACAGTTCGATCATGTACTGGTGGTCCTCCTCCGGTACACCCATGATGTCGCAGATAACGCCAATGGGGATCGGAGCGGCCACGGTAGAAACCCACTCTCCACCGCCGGTGGCTTCAAGCTGATCAAGACAATCCCGAACCCGGACCCTCACCGCTTGGCGGTAGCGCTCAACATGTTTCGGGGTGAAGGCCGAACTGACGAGCCGGCGCAGTCGAGTGTGAACCGGCGGGTCGAGGTCGATCATGGACGCCCTGGCATCCAACGCATCGGCGTCGATGTCGTAGATCTGGATGTGACCTACCCCAGAGGAAAAGGTGTCGGTGTCTCGCGAGACGACGACCAGATCACGGTGGCGGCCAACCGACCAGAATCCGGTCGTGCCGTCGTGTTCAGGTGTCCAAGTCAAGCCGGGGTGGGCCCGCATGTCGGAGAACAGACCGTGAGGGATGCCCTTTGCGAAGGTGTCGGCATCATGAAGTTCGATCACGGCCGATCCTTCCGTTCAACCATTGCCTCGTTCGCTTCCACCTGCCGAGCTTATGCTCGCCTCACAGTCGGCGAACAATCCGTGCCTTCCAGCTAGGTCGACGGCGGGGACCAAAGGCGCTGACGGATCAAGTCGTCCTGCACTTCGATGATTCCTTGGCGCAACGTGTCCACCAGCCAGTCGATCTGCTCAACGGTCATGACCAGTGGTGGCGACAACACATTCAAGTGGCCGATGGGGCGAACAATCAGCCCGCGTTTCTCGCAGGCGTCAGCCACCAAATCACCGATGTGCAGATCAGGATCAAACATTTCCTTCGTCGCTTTGTCGGCGACGTTCTCGACACACAGCATGAAGTGACTGCCCCGCACATCGCCCACAATGTCAAGATCGGACAACGAGGCCAGCTGGCGTTCAAAGTGCGGACCAACGGATCGGACGTGGCCGCAGATGTCTTCCCGTTCGATGATCTCGATGTTTTTGAGGGCGGCAGCACAGGCCACCGGATGCCCCGAGTAGGTGAAGCCATGGGAGAACACGGCGCCCGGGGCCTGTGGCACGCTGAGCACCTCGTACATCTCGTCGGAGATCAGCGTGGCCGACAGCGGGGCGTAGGCCGACGTCAATCCTTTGGCCGAGTTGATGATGTCAGGCACAATCCCAAAGTGATGCTCGGATGCGAAGAAGTGACCGAGACGACCGAACGCCGTAACCACTTCATCGGCCACAAAGAGAATTTCGTACTGGCGGCACAGCTCACGAATACCGGTCAGGTAGCCGGGCGGCGGAACCAGCACTCCACCGGCACCCATAATGGGTTCGGCGAAAAAGGCGGCCACGTTCTCTGCGCCTACGGACTCCACTTTGGCTTCAAACTCGTCCAGCAGGTGGGCGCAGTACTCCTCCGGAGTCATCTCTCCGCGACCGCGGTACATGTCGGGTCCGGACACGTGGTGGATCAGCGGTTCTCCGATGATGTCGAAACCCTGGTGGTCGTAGGCCACTCCGGTTAGTGACATCGCCAAGTACGTCGAGCCGTGATAAGCGTTCTCCCGGCTAATGATGATCTTCTTGTTCGGCTTGCCCAACTGGTTGAAGTAGAAGTGGATGATCCGAACTGCCGTGTCGTTGGCCACCGACCCGCCGGTGCCGTAAAACACGTGATTCAGGGGGGCCGGAGCGAGCTCGGCCAGTTTGGCCGACAGAGCGGCGGCAGGAATGGAGGTGTGGTGGCCGAAGGAGGAGAAGTAGGTCATCTTGGTGGCCTGCTCGGCCATGGCCTGGCCGATCTCGGAACGTCCGTAGCCGACGTTCACGCACCAAAGGCCACCAATGCCGTCCATGTACCGATTGCCGTCGGAGTCATAGACGTAGACCCCTTCCGACTCCGCTACCACCATCGACCCCTTGTCCTCGAACTGGGTGAAGTCGGTCCACGGGTGCAAGAAGTGATCAATGTCCTTACGCCAGATGTCTTTAGTGTCGTAGTCCTCAAAGCGGTCTGCAGCAACAGCGCTGTCAGCACGATCGTCAATTGACATGGGAACTCTCCTGAGGCTGGCGGAACCGGGGCGGCTCGCCGGGATCAAATGCTGTGACTTCCTGTGGAGGGTACGCCGTTGCCGGGCGCCAGGCACAACCCACCTGCACCCCACCGGTACTCTTCTTGGCCACGGTGGACCGCTGCGACTTCGCTTGTCGCTTCGTGTACCTACACACTCGATTAAACGCGTGAACTATCAAATTCTTTGATATCTTTATGTTCGGATAACTAACAGCTGAATAGCGACTCCAACCACGGCGGACCCGGAGCACCGAAACGCAGCCGAAAGGACCACCGTGGCAACTACTGTAGATTCGACAACGGTCAGCAAGTTTTTCCACCCGACGGCAAGAGCTAAAGTTCCGGCCCGGCTACCGGCACTGGAACCGGTGGCAGAGTCCGTTGTCGCCGACTCACCAACGCTGGCCGCTCTCCGTTCGCTGTACTTTCGTCCCGGACCGTACGTATCGGTGAACGTAACCGTTCACTCTGGTGTGGGCCCGGCGGCTGACTCCGTCCATCGGCGATGGAACGCCATCGACTTGGAGCTTCAGCAGCGTAAGATCTCTCCACTGGTAATCGAAGAGGTCGCTCAACGGGTACTGGCCAAACCACCGGCGTGGGCTGCTTCGCTCTCGGTACTCGCCGCGTCCGACGGAACGGTGGTGGCCGGACACGGCCCCGAACCGTTCTTCGCCGACATGGTGGTGGTCGATACTCTCCCCCACGTTGTTCCGCTGGTGACCTGGTCGCAGCGCCGCGGACCGCACTTGGTCATGGCCGAAGACTTGACTCGACCAGGCGGCGTTGACGAAACAGGCAGCGACCAGGATGAACGCTTCATTCGCTCACTTGATCTGCGGAATGAAGAGACCCTAAGGCTGACCGACCAGCGAGCGGAGCCGACACGTCTGGTACTCCTGGGACAGCCTGCAGCCACCAGGCCACTGGCCGAAATGATCGCATCGGGAACCAACCGCCGCTTTCAGGTGGTCTCCGAAACCCGCCTGTTGGATGTCAGTCGAACCGACGCCGGCCGCACGAAGCTGGCGACAGGTCATCCCCACGGACAATCAACCGAGGTCGTTCACCAGTCAGTTGTCCACCTGCCGGGCCCTGAAGGCGACAGCGAGTCGGTGACAACAGTCCTCGACCGTATACACACTCGAAGCATCGATGTGCTGGTCGTTCCCGCCGACGACACCCTCGATCAACGACGAGTCTGGGTCGGCGCGCTGGCCGGAGAGCTTTCTCTGCAGCGGCGACGGGGCCATGATCATCAAGCCCGATTGGTCGATGCCGCAATTCGAGCAGCCATGGTAGGCGGCATATCGGTAGTGGTTAAGACCGATACCGACCGCGACCCATGTTTCGCCGCCTGACCGTTCTGGCAACTCACACCGAACCGGACAGACAGCCCAGTTCAAACTGACTGGGTCAAGCCACCGTCAACCCTCAAATTCTGACCGGTCACGTAACTGGATCGATCGGACATCAAGAAGGCGATGACCTCGGACAGTTCCCGCACCCGGGCATAACGACCGGCCGGGATACGGGCCACCCGGTCGGGCTTTTCCGGCAACGAATCAATGAATCCAGGCAACACGTTGTTCATTCGGATGTTCTCTCCGGCATACCTGGTTGAGTACAGCTTGGCGAAGTCGGCCAGACCGGCCCGAAAGACGGCTGAGGTCGGGAAATCCGGATCCGGCTCGAATGCGGCGAACGTCGAGACATTGACAATCGAGCCTCCGCCCTGAGACTGCATGATCGGCGTAACCAGGCGGGCCATGCGAACGACGTTCAGCAGGTAGAAGTCGAGGCCCCGATGCCAATCGTCATCGGAGATACCCAAGACATCACCTTTGGGTCCATGACCGGCACCGTTGACAACCCCGTCGATTCGACCGAACCGCTCCATGGCGATCTCGACGAACCGGGAGAGATCGTCCGGCTCAAGATTTGAACCGGTGAAGCCCAGTCCACCAAGCTCGTTCCCCAGATCCTCGCCCTTCCCGGAGGAGGACATCACACCGAGTCGCCAGCCATGGTCATGCAACGTTCGGGCGGCGTCGGCGCCAATCCCTGATCCTCCACCGACGACAAGGGCTACCGGCTGTTCAGACATTCTCTTCTCCTGCACTCTCTAGCTGCACTGTCTAACCGCGCTCTTTGGCTGCAGTTTTGTAGGTTGGTGATCAAATGACCGCGGTCTCGACAAAGGCCTCGGCATCCAGGATTCGCTGGTAACCCAGTGGAGACAGATCCAGCGTCCGGTACTGACCAAACACGATGCGTTCGGCGACACCCCGACCGATAGCCGGGGACTGTTGAAGACCGTGCCCGGAAAACCCGTTGGCGAAGACAAAATTGTCGACCTCCGGATGAGGGCCGACAACCACGTTGTGATCCAGGCGGTTGTGGGCGTAGTGGCCTGCCCAGCGGGTGGCCACCTTCAGTCGTTCGAAGGCCGGGATCCGATGGGCCAGGGCAGGCCAGATCTTTTCTTCAAAGATGTCATCGTCCATGGTGAAGTCGTCCGGATCAACCGCCGGGTCCGGATTCGGGCTGCACCCGGTCATGTATGACGTACCTTCCGGGCGGACGTGAACACCGGAGGGGTCAATGGTCAACGGAAGCCGACTTCCTTCAAGCGGCTCGGCCACGTCAACCATAAAGGTGAACCGCTTTCGGGGCTCGACGGGCAGATCGAATCCGGCCATCGCCGCCACTGTGGACGCTCGTGGACCGGCGGCGTTGACCACTGCACCACAGGCCACGACCCGACCGGAGGCCAGGGTAACCGAGGAAATGCGATCGCCTGATCGCTCCATGGTCACCACTTCGCCTCGGGTGTACTCCACCCCGGCTTGGCGGGCCTTTCGTCGCCAGGCATCGAACATCGAACCCGAATCGAAGTAGCCTTCATCGACCTTGTTGTGGCTACCGCAGATCAAATCATCGACGTTGTAATAGGGGTACTCGGCCTTGATCTCGTCCGGCGTGTATATCCGGGTGCCGGCTCCCAGCTCGGCTTGTAGCGCTTGATTGACTCGAAGCGTTTCGGCGAACGGTTGATCGGCGGCCAGGTACATGTAGCCAAAGTGCTCAACCGCCACGTCGTGAACCTCAGGGTCATCGGGCCCGACCAGCGCCTTGAACTCCCGTACAAACTCGGCGGCGTACTGACTGATCTTGACGTTCAGGGGGTTGGAGAACTGCTGGCGCATACAGCTGTTTGTGTGGGCGGTCGAGCAATTGGTGAAGGTCATGTCTCGCTCGACGACGAGAATGGAGCCGTCGAACTGATAGTGCTCCGCCAGGAACCAGGCAACAGCTGATCCGATTATCGCACCACCGATGATCACCACGTCGTAGCTCTCGTTGGTCGGGGCGTCGGTGACCGGTGCAAGCGACCGGGCTTCATAGGACATAACTGACTCCAATCTCGGGCGATGAGCGGGCTAGAGCGATGCTATTTGGGCAGCCAGCTCGGAGAGGAACTCTTCGTTTCGGCGATAGTAGGTCCATCCCTTCCGGCGCGTCGGTATTACGAGTCCAGCGTCGACCAGGATCTTGAGATGTCGGGACCCGGCGGGCTGGCTAACCCCCAACTTCTCCACGATGAAGAGGTTGCAGGCACCGTGCTCAATCGGATCTCCGTGTTCTTGGGGCGGGAAGTTGACCGCCGGGTCTTTCAGCCAGTCCAGAATCATCAGCCTTCGTTCGCTGGCCAGCGCCTTGAGAACCATCTCCAACCGGTCAAATGCGGGCACAGCCGAATCGGAGGCCGAGTCGCGGGCGGGGGCAGGGACCGGTGACATAGCAAGAATGTTAACTAACTATCTTGTTATGTCAAGGGCTTAGTCCGTTGGAGATCACTGGAGGTTCAGGAGACGCCTTGCGTACCAGTCACCGAATCGGGCGACGCTCGGTTCCAGGTGGCTGTAGCGACCCTGCTTGGCCTCTGGCGATTTCTGTCCAAGGAACTGCTGCTCCAAAACTGGAATGTCTTCGTCGATGGCCACATCAAACCGCTGATAGTAGGCGTTGATCTTCTCTTCGAATCCTGCGACATTCAGCGACGCAGCTGGAACCGCCACCACCTGGGCGCACTTGGTACGTCCCGGGCCGTCGGGATAGACCTCGTACATCCACATGGCTTCGGCACCGGTGGCGATCATGACGTTGGGAAACAACCACGTGTAGCGAACGCCCTGGGCCTGCCGTCCAGTCAGGCCTGACATCCGGGGTAGCACCTTGTCACTCTCAGAAGCCAACAGTCCACCGGTCCCATCGGTCAGCCCGAACTGGGTGGCGAAGGCACCGTCCACAACATCGCCGTCGTCGGGCTGACGATAAATGTCGTCGATGCTGGAAGAGTGCACGTACGGCAGGTGGTAGTACTCGTTGAAGACTTCGGCGAAGCCCTTCCAGTTGCAGTCGACCGTGAATTCTCGCCGACGAGTAGTGACCAGCTCACCAAGAAGCCAGTCCTGGTGAGTGGCACCGAGGTCACCGAGCCACTCATCAACATCTGGAGGTTCGTCTTCGAGGCTGATCAGCACAAACCCATGACGCTCGGCGAGACGATAGGAGGCCAGGCAGAGTTGGGCCATGTCCGACTTGAAATGTTCGGTTCGCCCCATGCTGGGAGCAGCCATCAACCGGCCGTCCAGGTCATAGGTCCAATAGTGAAACGGGCACCGCAGGCGTTCTGCATTCCCCTGGCCCACTACGATCTGCGACGAGCGATGACTGCAGACGTTGGCCAGGGCCCGAAGTTCTCCTTCGCCGTCTCGGACAACCACGACCGGCGTTCCCCCAATGTCAACTGCGGCATAGTCACCGGGCTTCTTCCACCGGTCGCTGCGGCCCAGACCAACCCAGCCGCGGCGGAACAGCACCTCCTGTTCCAGGTCGTACACATCGGCGCTGGTGTAGCAACCAGCCGGGAGGGTTCGCGCTGTGCTCCAATCACCCAACGAAAGACGCAGACCGTCCAACAGCTCTGAAGGCAGCCGGCTCACGACCTGTCCAAACGTTCCCGCATCTCAGCCACCGTCTGTCCAGCTCCCCACTGGTTGGTTTCCAGCGCCAACATCATGGCCGCCAGATTCCGATCACGAATCCGCTCCAGCTCCCGGACCGTGTACGCCCCCGACTGCTCGTCGGACTGCGACTCCAGGCGGTCAACCAGTTCATCGGTTAGGTCGGGCACGTCCATCAGCTTGGTCCACGGCCAACTAAGGGCGGGACCGAACTGGCGGATGAAATGGCCGAAACCTCCCTCTCCCCCGGCAATACGATACGTCTCAAACAGGCCCATCTGGGCCCAACGCAAACCAAAGCCGTAGCGGATGGCGTCATCAATTTCCTCGGTTGTGGCGATGCCGTCGTTAACCAGCCACAACGACTCCCGCCACACGGCCTCCAACAGCCGATCGGCGATGTGAGCGTCAATCTCCGCTTTTACGTGCAGCGGCTTCATGCCTAATCCCCGGTAGGTCGACATCGCCCGGTCAATCGTCTCGGCCGACGTCGCCTTGCCGCCGACGACTTCCACCAACGGAAGCAAGTAGACCGGATTAAACGGGTGCGCCACCAGCAGTCGCTCGGGGTGGGTGAGATTGGCCGCCATGTCGGAGCACAACAGGCCGGATGTCGACGACCCGATGAGGGCGTCGGCCGGCGCCGCGGCGTCGACGGCAGCCAACGTCGACTGCTTGAGCTCTAGACGTTCGGGCACGCTCTCCTGGACCAGCTCAGCTTCGGCCACCGCCTCCTCCACCGAATCACAGAACTCGATCGAGGCAAGCTCAGCTGGAAGACCCAGGTCCTCCCAGGCGGCGACGGCATTGGCGCTGACCTCATCAACAATGCGCGCAGCATCGGGCGACGGGTCAAAAGCCTTCACCGGAACACCATGCAACCTGAAGCGGGCAGCCCAGGCAGCACCGATAACGCCGCAGCCAACGACGGCGGCTGAACCAGGAACTTCGGCCGGAGCACTACCGGCCGAAGAAGATCTAATCTCAGTCATGGCCAGACATGTTGCCACGACTTGGCTGTACCCGTCACCACCCCAAGCGACGAAATTTTGAGCCCTGAGGGTCGACAGTCCGAAATTCCAGACTATTCGACGGCCAGCATCCCTCCGGCCAGGTTGACAACATCACCGAAACCGGAGGCTGTCAGGAATTCAGCGGCCTGACCGCTGCGTCCGCCACTGCGGCACAGAAGAACCACCCGCTGTGCTGGATCCAGCTCCCCTATCCGCTCCGGAAGGTCTCCCAGCGGAATGTTGACCGTACCGGGCAAGGTCCCGGCGGCCACTTCGTCGGGCTCTCGAACATCGACGAACTGAGCACCCTCGGTCACAACCGACTGGAAATCATTTGCAGGATGGTCTCTGTGCATGCGACCAACGATAATGACCTCATGGGCGCGTTTGATGAGTCGATCCAGCCGACCGGTGAACCAACAGTCGGTTTCCTCCACCCCGGAGCCATGGGTTCAGCCATGGCCGCTACATGTCAGGCCCCGAAACTGTGGGTGAAACAGGGGCGGTCGGCCGCCACTGCGATCAGGGCCGGGGCGGCCGGTCTCGAAGCGGTGGACTCAGTAGAGGAGCTGACCGAGGCTGTCGACATCATCGTCAGCATTTGTCCGCCGCACGCCGCCGCCGACGTTGCCTCCCTGGTGGCGTCAACCGGCTTCGACGGCCTTTACGTCGATGCCAATGCAGTTTCCCCCGACACGGCACGCCTGGTTGCCAGCAACTTCGAACGTTTCGTTGATGGGTCGGTCATCGGCCCCCCGCCAACAGAACCCGGACTGGCCCGCCTGTACTTGTCGGGCCCGGAAGCAGCAGAGGTGGCTCAGATATGGACCGGCTCCGCCCTCGAGCCGATTGTCCTTGGCTCAGATCCGGCGTCAGCATCCGCTTTGAAGATGGCATACGCCGGGTGGACAAAGGGTTCGGCCGCCCTGTTGCTGTCCTGCCTGGCTCTGGCCGAAGCGGAAGGGGTCGGCAGCGCCCTGAGGTCGGAATGGGATATCAGCCAGCCGGGATTGACCACCCGGGCCGATCGGACCGCAAGCGGGGTCGGCCCGAAGGGTTGGCGTTTCGTGGCCGAGATGAACGAGATTGCTCAAACAATGGAGGCCGCCGGGTTGACCGACGGTTTTCATCTTGGTGCGGCCGAAAGCTACGAGCGGCTTGCCGGCCTCCGCCATTCAACTGAGCCGTCGCTCGACACCGTGCTCGACTTGTTGATCAACCCTCGTCGGTCAGCTGCCTTCCAAGCCGGTGGGGAGCATTCAAACGGTCAGGGAGGCTCGTAGCCAGTGGATCGGATGCACGACTTCGATATTCCGGAGCCCTCCGAGGTTCCGTCCGGCTGGTCGGCCCACACCGTCGGCAATGAGTGGCGTTGGGCTCTCAGTTCAGACCAAATCGACGAGCTGGTCCGGGCGGCCGAGGCGGTTGACGCCAGCGACCCTGCCGTGGTCGCCGGCCTCCATCACTCTCCCCCGCCGCTGCCTGGCCTGACCGACCAGCTGGATCAGATGACAACAAACCTGCTGAACGGCCAGGGCTTTGAGCTGGTCAGCGGTGTCCCCGTCGATGAGATCGGTGCCAGCCAAGCAACGGCGTGCATGCTGGTGGTGTCGGCCCATCTGGGCTCGCTCCGCAGACAGAACGCCAACGGTGACCTGGTCGGCCATGTCCGCAACGTCGGTCTGGCCTCAACGGATCCCAACGTCCGTGTCTATCAGACCTCGGAGCGGCAGACGTTCCACACCGATTCCACCGACGTCGTCGGCCTGCTGGCCTTGAGCAAGGCAGCTGAGGGCGGACAGTCGCTGGTGATAAGTGCCAACGCCGTGTACCACGCCATGGTGGATCGTCACGGCGATCTGGTGAACGAATTGTTCGCTCCGGTGGCCACCGACCGGCGGGGCGAAACGCCATCGGGCTCTGACCCGTGGTTCACTATTCCGGTTTTCACTTGGTGGGACAATCGCTTAACCGTCCGCTATCAACGGCAATACATCGACTCGGCTGAGCGTTTTGATCGGGCTCCCCGACTATCGACTCGCCAAGTCGAGGCGCTGGACGCGTTCGATGATGTCTGCAACGACCGTTCGCTTCAGGCTCGGATGGAACTGGAGGTTGGCGACATGCAGTTCGTTCACAATCATTCGATACTCCACGACAGAACGGCTTTCGTCGACAATCCCGAACGACCTAGACACCTGATCAGAACCTGGATGTCGGTTACCGGTGACCGGCACCTGCACCCTGTCTTCGCTCAACGATTCGGAACCATCACCCCCGGGAATCGAGGTGGCATTCTGACTCCACCGATTCCTGCTCCACCGGTTGATGGCGATGGGGGGTCAAAGTGACTGAGAACTCAATCGGCTGGAACGCCGATGTGCCACCAAACGGCTTCCACAATCGAGCGGCCGACGACGGCGCTGTCACCAATGACAATCCGGCCGGTCTGGCCACCGGTGTTGGAGCGGTCGACATAGAAACCACTCCGGAGCACCGCAACCTGGTGACCGGAGATCCTCGCTGTGCCGACTGGACCAGGGCCTACGACGATCCGAATGTGGCTGCGCTGCGTCAACGCATGATCGAGGCCAACGGCATCGGCGGACTGGAAGTGGTCGATCCTTCTGACGTGGAACGAGCCACGACGCTGTTTCACCGCGACGGCTTCGTGGCCGTCGCCAACGCCCTCACCGACGATCAACTATCACAGCTGCGAGAGGCAGCCGACGAAGTCGTCGCCATGTTGACCGAAGCCGACCCTCAAGGGGCGGTAGGCGGCGGAGCCGGGGGACTTCCTCACCGCTACTCGTTCGGCGGCACGTCGGTGTCTCGTCACATGTTTCACCGACCAGAGTGGTGCCAGCTGATCGACTTGGCGACCACCACGCCGATCCTCACCGCCATCTTCGGATCATCCGACTACATCGTGTACGGCTCAGGCGGCGATTTAGCCCTTCCCGGAGCCATCGAATATCAGGGCCTGCATTCCGACAATGTCTGGACCGAATTGCACGACCCGGTCGGCGGTGTTTCGATGCGGGATCTTCCAGTCCCGGTGGTGCATGTCAACTTTCCACTAGTTGATCTAACCCCGATCAACGGACCAATCCGCCAGATCCCGGGCACCCATCGCTCCCGAGCGCCCATTCCGACCCTGGCCGACGAGCCCGAGTGGATGCGCTTCAGCACGGTCTGTCCTCTGCCGGCCGGATCGGCCATCATCCGAGACGCCCGCTGCTGGCACGGGGGAACCCCCAACCTTTCCCGAGACGTTCGAGCCATGCCCAACGTCGAGTTCATGGCACCGTGGTTCCGCAGCGAGGCGCTGATCCGCTCAATGTCATACGAGACGTGGGAGACCCTGACACCCCATGCCCAACGACTTAGCCGCTACATCGTTTGCGACCGAGGCGAGTTGGTAATCGGCGCCGGCATCAACCATCCACGGAGAGCTGAGCGGGAACGGATCAAACAAGAGCAGCTGGCTGAGTTGAGCCCTTCGGCAGCCGAGGCCTACCGCCAACGAGGCTGAGTGATGCTAAAAGGCGGATCTAGAGATCTTGGACTCTGGTTAGCCCCGACTTGATGGCTAGAACCACCAGCTGGGCACGATCGCGGGCATAGAGCTTGGTCATAGCCCGGCTCACATGGGTCTTGGCCGTCAAAGGAGACAAGAACAGCTCTTCGGCGATCTCCTCGTTGGACAGACCTCGACCGACCAGGCCCACCACCTCCCGCTCCCGAGCGGTCAGATGAGCCACCGCGTCCTCGTCAACATCAACCCGTTCGGTATCACCAAGTGACGCCAGTAAGGCACGGGTGGCCTTCGGAGTGAGAAGAGCGTCGCCGGAGGCCACTACCCGGACGGCGTCGAGCAGCATCTCCGGCTCAACCCCCTTATCGAGGAATCCGCTGGCTCCGGCAGCCATGGCCGCCACCACGTACTCGTCCAACTCAAAGGTGGTCAACACGATGACCCGAACCCCGGCCAAGTCCTCCTCGGCGGTGATGCCTCGGGTGGTGGCGATGCCGTCCTGGCCCGGCATGCGAATGTCCATGAGTACGACGTCAGCCCGCTGCTGTTTGATGACGTCCAGAGCCTCGGTGCCATCGTCGGCCTCGCCCACCACCTCCAGGTCGGGGGCGGAGTCGAGGATGGCCTTGAAACCGGCCCGGATCAGCGCCTGATCGTCTACCAGTACGACTCGTATAGTCATTGGGCCCCCACTACGGTGGTCGATCCATCAGCTGGAGCAGCGGCCAACGGCAGCCAGGCCTGAACGGTGAATCGGCCGCTGTCCGATGTGGTGTCCACTCGACCACCGTTCACCGACGCCCGCTCCCGCATGCCTACCAACCCAAGCCCGCTACCGGTGTCTTCTCGGTCAGCAGCGTCGACGGCCACAGGGTTCACAACAGCGATGGACAATCCATCCTCCCTCCAGTCGGTCGATAGATCGACATGGCCGGTGCCATGCCTGGCGGCATTGGTCAGCGACTCCTGAACAATTCGATAGGCGGCCAACGACACGGCCGGGGCCAACGCCCTGGCCGATCCGGACCGGCTCCACGTGACGTTCAAGCCGGCTGAACGCATGGTTTCCACCAGGCGGCCGACGTCATCAACTGTCGGCAGGGATGCAGTCGGGGCGTCGTCAACACCATCGTCGTGACGCAGAACGGACAGTAGTTCCCGAAGCTCATCAAGCACCGATCTTCCGGCTTCCCTGGCCGCCTTCAACGACTCCTCGGCCTTGTCGGGATCGGAGCGAAGCAGATGGAGAGCGGCACCATTTTGGACGTTCATTACCGACAGATTATGGGCCAACAGATCATGGAGTTCCCGGGCTATGGCCAACCGCTCCTCGCTAACCTGTTGGCGAGCCTGAGCTTCGGAAGCCAGCACCGCTGAACGGAGCTCGGCCTCGGCCGACGCCCGGTAGCTCCGCCACGATCGAACAGCGTCGGCTACTCCAACCGCGCCGGCGGTCCAAGCCACGCCTATCACCGCACGAGCATCACCCAACTCGACGTCGTTGCTGGTCAAGCCCAGGACGTACAGGCTGACGGCAATCGCCGACCCCAGGCCGATGGCCGGCCAACGTTCCATCCGCACACAGACTGTGGCCAACAGCACCACGACGGCGAAGATCATCGGCGTTGGCCGCTGCAGGATGCCGACATGCACAGCCGCTGCAACCAGGGCGATGACAAGCAGAGGTACCGGGGCTAGCCGTCGGAGCAGCAACAACACAAACGCGCCGACACCGGCGGCCCATTCCGGCCAACCGATGTCGAAGCGATCAGGAGAGAGGTACAGCAGACCCATGGCCACCGCCGGAACCAGCACCGCCACCACCAGGTCGAAGCGGCGCAGATCGGCCCGCAGCCAGGTGATGAGCCTGGTACCCGGCGATTCGATCATGCGTCCCGTCGACTGACCAGCACTGCGGCTACAACCAGCAGACCGAGGACCCAGGCGGCGAACACACCGTAGGCGGCACCTTGGCTCAACAGATCGGGACTGTCCACCTGGCTCATTATCGCAGCACCGGCCTCCGACGGCAGATACTTCATGAAGTAGTCGGTGATACTGGCCGGCAACAGATTGAGCAGGTTGGGACCGATGAATACGCCACCGACCAGGGTGCCGATGGCTCCAGCAGTTGAACGGAGGATGAAGCCGAAAGCGATGCCGATGAGAGCAATGCCGGTCAAATAGATCGAGGTTCCGAGGATGACATCGGCTACCTCGGCCAGTGGAACAGTCGGTTCACTTCCGGCGTAGACCGCCTGACCGGCGGCGATGGCGGCCGCGGCGGCCACGCCGGAGACGGTGAACACCGAAGCGGCGACCACGGCGACCTTGGCCCGGATAACTCGAGAACGGCGCCCGACGGCGGCGAACGCCGTGCGGATCAGCCCCGTCGAGTATTCCCCGGCCACCACCAACACACCGAGCACGCCGATAATCATCTCGGCCAATCCGACGCCGCCGAGAGCGATGTCAACCGGGTTACTTAGAAAGGCGGCGGGTCCGGGAGCAGCCGCGTCCGACTCGGCAACGGAGGAGAAGATCATGCCGAAGCCGATCATGGCCACTCCAGCTGAGATGAGGGTGACCCAAAGAGACCGGACCGACCAGAACTTGATCCATTCACCTTTGATGACGTTGCTGGTCCGGACCTTTTCTGAACGAACACCGGTAGACCGGGCCACGGTGCTGGGAGCCGATATTTGGTTTGGGGCGACTGCGGTAGTCATGTGATCCTTCTTTTCGGGGAGGTATGGGTGAGGTCGTGAGCGATTGGAAAGGGAGTCGTGGGCGTGGTTGCGGTGGACATGTCAGGCCGCCAGTTCTAAAGAGTCAGCCAAGGAAGGATCGAGGCCTGGAGTTGCCGAGTACTGGACCGAATCGGCGGTTAGTGACATGAAGACGTCTTCCAACGTTCGCTGCTCCGGGACCAGCGAACGAAGAGCGATACCGGCGTTGCAGGCAATGGCCCCGATCTCCGCAGCATCGAGGCCTCGAACACTGATCGTCTCCCGGTCGGCGGAGGTGATCTCCACCCCGTCGGTTCGCATCAGGGCGATCAGATCGTCAAGCCGATCGGCTCGGACCTCGGTCTTTTCGCCAGCCGCCATGGTTCGCAGACCGTCGGCTGAGATGTCCGTGATAAGACGCCCTTGACCGATGATCACGAAGTGTTCGGCCATCAGCTCCATCTCGCTCATGAGATGGGACGAGACAAAGACCGTGCGGCCCTCGGCGGCGAGATCCTGCAGCAGATGACGAATCCACAAGATGCCCTCCGGGTCGAGGCCGTTGACCGGCTCGTCAAGCATCACAACCTCAGGGTCGCCGAGCAGGGCGGCGGCGATACCGAGTCGTTGACCCATGCCGAGCGAGAAACCGCCACTGCGACGTTTGGCCACCTCGCTCAGCCCTACCATGCCAAGAACTTGTTCAACCCGGGAGGTGGGAATACCGTTAGTGGCGGCTAGAGCCCGCAAGTGGTCGTAGGCCGACCGGCTGGGATGCATGGCTTTGGCGTCCAGAAGCGACCCCAGGGACGACAGCGGCTGTTGGTGGTCTACCAGGGGGCGCCCACCGACGGTGGCGCTTCCCGAGGTTGGGGCGTCCAATCCGAGGATCATCCGCATCGTGGTCGACTTGCCGGCGCCGTTGGGGCCTAGAAAGCCGGTGACGATGCCGGGCTTGACGCTGAAGGTGAGGTTGTCCACAGCGAGGGTTGCGCCGTAGGCCTTGGTGAGGTTGGTGACTTCGATCATGTTCTCATCGTGCATGACGTCGAGAACCGGCGAATCCTTCAGGGGGAGGCTTCGCGTCTACTCCCTGGGGAGTAGACAACCTATCCTTGGCGCAGTCAACTAGTGACCGAGTTCGCGCTCAGGTGAGCCGAGACCGGGGAATCCGGCATAGGCCGGCAACGCCGTCTGGCCGCCGAGATGGGCGTACAGCACTCGGGAACCGGCAGGAATCTCGCCGCTGCGGATCATGCCGATGAGGCCGGCCAATGACTTTCCCTCATACACAGGATCGGTCAACATGCCTTCGGTTCGGGCGGCCAGGTGAATGGCCTCGACCGTAGCCTTGTCGGGCACACCGTAGGCCGGACCCTCATAGCCGGGCACGACGGTGATCTCATCGGATCGAAGCGGCCGGTCGACTCCGATCTTCTCGGCCGTTTGAGTGGCGATCCGGGCTACTTGGTCAATCGTCTGATCCAGCGTGGCCGATGCGTCGATCCCGATGACCCGACGATCGTCTCGATCTTCAAGGGCGAACCCGGCGATCATCCCGGCGTGGGTCGAGCCGGTGACGGTGCAGACGATGACGGTGTCGAAGAAGATCTCAAGCTCGGCTTCCTGCGCCGCTACTTCGCGAGCCCAGTTGGCAAAACCCAGGCCGCCCAAGGGATGGTCGGAGGCTCCGGCCGGGATGGCGTACGGAGTTCCACCGGCGTCCTCCACCGATGCCAACGCCCGCTTCCACGAGTCCCGGTAGCCAATGTCGAAACCGGCAGGATCGACCCGAGGATCACCGCCCATGATTCGGGTCAGCTGGATGTTGCCGACCTTGTCGTAACACATGTCGTTGTAGTCAACCCACCCCTCCTGCACGGTGACCGCCTTCAGCCCGAGCTTGGCCGCCACCCCGGTGACCTGACGGGTGTGGTTTGACTGGATGCCACCGATCGAAACCAGGGTGTCGCAACCGGTGTCCAAGGCTTCAGCGGCCAGATACTCGAGCTTGCGAACCTTGTTGCCGCCGAAG
>JAHDFR010000210.1 GCA_020628065.1 Acidimicrobiales bacterium | reverse complement strand
TCATCGGGTTGACCAAACAGGCTGGCGTAGGTCGCCTCGGGCTCACCCGGGTCCTGCAGAGTGTTTCGCAAGGTGACATCGGTTCCTTCGGCCAGCGGGCCACCGGCGTCGCCGCCACCTCCCGGAGGGCCGCCCTTGAAGTTCAAGAAAGCAGTACCGACGATGACCTCGTCAGTGATGACCCACTTGCCTTTTTGCCGTTCGGTCTGGATGGTGAAGTCGTTCCAGGCGATGTCGACCGAGTTGTCGGGCAGGAAGTGGTTGGCCTGGATGTAAGCGAACACCTCGGCTTGGTTTCCGTGCCTGGTCACGTCGACGTTCAACATCTGATGCTGGGTTGCCAAATAGCCGGCGTCCTGAAAGAAGCTGTAGGCGAATCGGGCTCGTAGGTCGCCAAGGCTGTCGAACTCCTGGATCGGGCATCCCTCGCCCGGGCAAACGATGGGGTCAGCACCCTCGAAGAACGAGAACGAGAACGAGTAGTCATCGGCCAGACAGTCATCGAACTTCTCAATCGAGCCATCGAGGTTACCGCGGCCGGCTTGATCGATACTGAAAGCGAAGCAGTTGGCGAGATCGGCCGGCTGGTTTCCTTGCCTTCCGCTTGCGTCGGCTTGACCACCACCGACCGCCATCAACGCAATGGCGGCGAAGAAGGCCACCAGGATGGAGACGCCAGCCATGGCGCGCCTCGTTGTCGACTTTTTCATATCCGGCTTCCCTCTGTCCGGTTTGGCGCCACCGGAAACTTGATCAGACACTGCAGACCCCTTTCGGTCCATTCCGCAACGGTACGTATCTTAAGCTACAGTACGCCCGCAAAGGTCGGCAACAGCTCCAGCGAAAGGGTGCTAAATGTCGACTCTTGACCAAGGACTGTCAAATATCGACCAATGGCGAGGAGATGGAAGAGGTGGACGTCTCCGGCTAACGGTCTTCGCCCAACGGGTTGCTCCGGACATCGCCCGGCGGTCGCCCAAGGTGACGCTTGACAAACCGGGTGAAATTCGACTGATCGCTGAACCCGAGATCACTGGCAATACTGAACAGCGGACGGGTTGTGTGAGTCAACAACCGACGGATCTCCAGAGCGACCCGGTCGTCGAACACCTGCCTCGCCGTTTGACCGGTCACCTGCTGACAGGCTCGATCCAAGGTTCTGGAGCTGTAGCCCAGACTCTGGGCCAAATCGACAACGGTCGGCCGCTGATACAACCGCTCCTCGATCGCCTCCCGGAACTCCACATAGGGTGCCGGCAAAGCCTCGGCACTGGACGACGTCCCCGGCAGATCCACTGCCAGGCGGAGCAGCAAAGCACACAAGATGGCTCTCATCAGCTGAATATGGCGGGTACTGCCGTCAAAACGGTCTTGTTCGCTCCGCAGATCGTTGACCCAGAACAAGACCCGGTCGAACAGAGCGCCCTCCACCTGCCAGCGGGTCGGCGTGTCGCTGCCCGGGTACCACATCCGTCCGTCCGGATCGTGGTGATGCGACTCGACCGGCCACACCACCATCGCCGCCTCAAACCGAGGATCGGGGATGAACCGCTGAACCTGCCCGGGATAGATCCTCAGTACCGTTCCCACGGAGAAGGCAACCGGCTCAAAGTCCACGTAGTGCGTTCCAGCACCACTCGTACACACCACCAGCTGGTGAAAGTCGGCTCGTTGTCGGCTGTTCAGCTCACGGCCGGCGATGCGTTCAATCAGTTCCGCCCGGTCGACGACTTCAACCGGGAGAAGCCGATGACGACCCTGCGGAGCGTAGCCCACCTCGAGCGGCGGCTCATCAGCAAGATGTCCAGATTTGACCATGGCGTGTCACATTAACACCTAGACGCCGAACAGGGAACCGTCCAAGGTGGCGACCAGGGAAGAGAAGCTTCAAAACGGAAGAGGACGCCCAACCGTGCAGCCATACAAGATCGCCTCCTGGGATGACATCGAAGACCGTCAACCCATCGGAGCGCTCGTTTCCAATGTCGACATGGTCATCATTCGGTTTGATGATAATCACTCCGTTCTCTACGGGCGCTGCCTCCACCGTGGCGCAATGTTGGCCGATGGCCGGGTCGACGGGGACAACCTGATCTGCGGGCTGCACGGTTGGGATTTTCAGTTCCGCACCGGAATTTCCAGCTACGACAACGCCGAGAGGCTGTCCAAATTCTCATCATGGATCGAAGACGGCGACCTGATGGTCGATCTCGACGAGATCCTGGCCTGGGAGAAAGACAACCCCCAGCCCTACAACCGCGGCGCTTACCAGGGTGCATGCCAGGATCCACACGGCACACCGGACGAGCCTCACGTCGGACTGATCCGGCAGCTGGCGGCCGACGGGCTAACCAAGCTCGGCCATCACGGCCCGACGACGGCCATGGGTGTTCCTCGCAGCCAGCTCCCTTCTTGGGACGACATTCAATTCGTCACCGGACAGCTGGCCCGGCGTCCACTGCTGGACGACGTGGAGATCGGGTCAAAACTAACAATCGGTCCCAATGCGGCCAAGCCGCTTGAGCTCGACATTCCTCTGTTCGTGTCCGACATGAGCTACGGCGCGCTGTCGGAAGAAGCGAAAGTGGCTCTGTCGAAGGGGGCCGAGTTGGCCGGAACCGGCATCTGCTCGGGTGAAGGCGGCATGCTGCCCGACGAGCAGGCCGAGAACTCCCGCTACTTCTACGAACTGGCCTCCGGCCGATTCGGGTGGGAGCTGGAGAAAGTCCGCGACGTGCAGGCGTTCCACTTCAAGTTCGGCCAGGGGGCAAAGACCGGCACCGGTGGACACCTGCCCGGCAACAAGGTCACCGGCAAGATCGCCGAGGTCCGGGGTCTACCCGAAGGCGAAGCAGCCGTTTCGCCCGCCACCTTTCCCGACCTGGCCGACGAACGTGCCTTCCGTGACCTGGCCGACCAGGTCCGGGAAACGTCGGGTGGCATACCCATCGGAGCCAAACTGTCGGCCCAACACATCGAAGCCGATATCGACGCCGCGCTGCGCATCGGGGTCGACTACATCATCCTCGACGGCCGAGGCGGAGGCACCGGAGCGGCACCGGTAATCTTCCGGGACCACATCTCGGTTCCCACCATCCCCGCACTGGCACGAGCCCGCCGTCACCTCGACGAACAGGACCGTGGCGACATCACCCTGATCATCACCGGCGGTCTGCGCACCCACACCGACTTCACCAAGGCGCTGGCTCTAGGAGCTGACGGGGTGGCTGTGTCCAACGCCGCCCTTCAGGCCATTGGCTGCCTGGGGATGCGAGCGTGCAACACCGACAACTGCCCGGTCGGCATCGCCACCCAGCGCAAGGATCTGCGGTCCCGACTCATCGTGGACGAGGCGGCCGAGCGGCTGGCCCGATTCTTCACTGCAACCGTTGAACTCATGGGTGTACTGGCCAGGGCCTGCGGCCACGACGACATGGCCAAGTTCGCTATCGACGACCTCACCACCTTTGACCGAGAAATGGCTCATCTGACCGGCATCCACTACGGAGGAGTACAACTGTGAGCGAGACCGCCCACAAAATCCTCGACCACGGCGATCTCCCCGAGGGCCGGGTCACCACTGTGACCATCGGCCACCACACTCTGGCCGTCACCCACCACGACGGCCGGTACGGATGCCTGGACAACCACTGCCCTCATCAAGGCGGGCCCCTCGGTGAAGGCTCGATCGAAGCCGGACACCTGCGATGCCCGTGGCACGGCTACGACTACGACCCCATCACCGGCACACCTCCTCCCCCCTTCGGCGACGCACCGGCGTGCTACCAGGTTGAAGTCCGAGACGACGGCATCTACGCCGTCCTACCCGACGAGGCCCCCAGGATCCGGACCGTCTCAGACGCCATGATCGAGACCATGACCGCCTGGGGTGTTGACACCGTCTTCGGCATCGTCGGCCACTCCAACCTGGGGGTGGGCGACGCCATGCGCCAGGCCGAAGCCCGCGGCGACCTTGCGTACTTCGGAGTGCGCCACGAAGGGGCGGCCGCCTTCGCCGCCTCCGGCTACGGCAAACTGACCGGCCGACCGGCGGCCTGTTTCGGCATCGCCGGGCCGGGCTCAACCAATTTGCTGACCGGGCTGTACGACGCCAAGGTCGACCGCTCCCCCGTGCTGGCACTGTCAGGCCAGGTACCGTCATCGGTCATGGGCCGAGGCGCCTTCCAGGACCTGGCTCTCGAAGGGGCGTTCGCCGACGTCGCCCGATACAGCCAGACGGTGCACAGCGGCTCGGACCACACCGAACTGATGAACCTGGCCTGCAAGACCGCTCTGGTCGAAGCCGACGTTGCCCACCTGGTGTTCCCCGACGAAGTGCAGGTTCAACCCAGCGACCAACCGGCCTCCGGGCCCGATGGTCGAACCGGGTTGCGGACCATCCCGCCGCCTGAAGAAGCGCTCGACAGCGCAGTACAGATGCTGACCGAAGCCGAGCGACCGTTCATCATCGTCGGCGCCGGCGCTCGCCACGACATGGAACCAATCATCGCTCTGGCCGAAAAGCTGGGTGCACCGGTGGCCACCACGTTCAAAGGCAAAGGCCAGATCAGCGACCGGCACCCGCTGGGCTGCGGCGTGTTGGGCCGGTCGGGAACCCCGATCGCCAGTTGGTTCATGAACGAGAGCGATCTGATCGTGGCCTTCGGGGCGTCGTTCGCCAACCACACCGGCATTTCCCCCTACAAGCCGATTGTCCAGGTTGACTACGACCCGATGGCCCTAGGTCGCTTCCACCCGGTAACCGTCGGGGTACTGGGACACGTCGGGGTAACGGCCAACGCCCTGGCCGACGCCCTCCCCGACTCCCAGCCCGACGGGCCGGGTGGAGGTCATGTCGTCGAAGTAGCCGAGCGCTGGTCCATTTGGCGAGCGGAGAAAGCATCCCGCTTGGACGACGACCACGCCAAAGGGCTGAGTTCAGCCGCCATCTTCGCCGCATTGGGCGCAGCCGTCGACCCCGATGCCGTCATCGCCGTCGACGTCGGCAACAACACCTACAGCTTCGGCCGCTACTTCGAGGTTGACCGCCACAGCGTTCTCATGTCCGGCTACCTGGGCTCCATCGGATTCGGATTCCCGGCAGCCATGGGGGCCTGGGCGGCCAAGACCGGTCGCCAGGTGGTGAGTGTGTCCGGCGACGGCGGCTTCGGCCAGTACGCCATGGAACTGACCACGGCGGTCAAGTACAACATGAACATCACCCATGTGCTGGTCAACAACGGCGAACTGGGGAAGATCTCCAAAGAGCAGCGCTCGGCCGACCTCGACGTGTGGCAGACCAGCCTGCACAACCCGAACTTCGCCGCATTCGCCGACAACTGCGGCGCCCGCGGCTTCCGGGTCGAACGACCGGACCAACTGGCCGACGCATTGAGCAACGCCCTCGCCTACGACGGCCCGGCCCTGGTTGACATCGTGGCCGACGCCGCCCTGGTATAGAAGCTGCGGCCGTACCGGCCCCCTTCCGACAACTTAGAGAGAGTCGAACCTGTGGAACTCGATGAACCCTCGACCACCCCTCCCGGCACCCCACAGGTCGTGCCGGGGCACAAATGGATTCGCGGCTACCTCAACGGTCATCTTGTGGTGGACTCCCGCAACTACCAGTTCGTGTGGGAAATCCCGTACTGGCCGTGGTGGTTCTTTCCCCGCGACCACATCAACGCGGAGTTAGCGGAACCGGCAGACCCCCGGCCCACACCGGGGTTACCGGAAGGCGCCGTTCGCTACGACCTGGTGTGCGGCGGCGGGATTCTGGAAGGAGCGGCACGCGGCTACCCCGGTGATCCTGCTCTCAAAGATCTGGTCACCATCGAGTTCGACGCTCTAGACCACTGGTTCGAAGAGGACGTCGAGGTCTTCGTCCATCCCCGCAGCCCGTTCACCCGAGTTGATGCGTTGCCGTCGTCGCGCCATGTGGTGGTTTCGCTCGACGGGGTGGAGCTGGCCAACTCCCGCAAGCCGACCGTTCTGTTCGAAACCGGTACGCCCGAACGTTTCTACCTGCCAATGACCGACGTCAACATGCAATTGCTGGCGCA
>JAHDFR010000039.1 GCA_020628065.1 Acidimicrobiales bacterium | reverse complement strand
CCAGGTCGGGCAACCCTGACCCCCAATGGGCGTCAGCCGCCTGAAGACAACGCCAGAGGGGCCAGCGGCTCGCCCGGCTCGACGGCATCAGGCTCAAAGTGCAACCTGATCAGGCCATAGTCGCCCCTCTCCCCCCACTCCACCGAGGCAACCATGTGGGTGTCCATATCGTCCGGTGTGGCTGGGTCATCGACGTCGATCAGTAGAACGTCGGCGGGATCGACCGACCGATGCGTTCCGGAGGGAACCCACACCCGGGCCTGAGGCGACAAATCGCTGCCCGTCGGTGAGCGACTCACCTTGGTCATGACTCTGGACTCAGGACTGTTCTCCATCTGCGACCGTACCCATTGCTCCAGCAGTTGGGGATCTAAATCGGGCATTGCTTCCTCAACAACACACAGGTGGAGCAGGAACAGCGACAACGTCTCGCCGGCCGACGTCGGGTGCGCCATAGGAAGAGCTGCGCCAAACCGGGGATTGATCTCGGTCGGCATGAACGATCGGGCGTCGGCTACACCATCGAGGGTGAAAACTCCGCGGAAGCCGACTCGACGGTTGAGTTCGTCACCCACCGCTTCCACCGCGGCCCGCATCGCTGACACCACCGCGTCGGGGGCCCGCCAAAACGTACCGGACCGACCGTAGTGGAACTTCCCAGCCTCCTGGTCGAGAAACATTATGGTCTCGCATGGCATAAACGAAATAGTGCGGTCGGCAACCACCATGCCGTGAATGCTGCATGGCACACCGGCAAGGAACGGCATAACCCGGGCCTGCCTATTCGTCTGCCGGTGCGCGGTCATGAAGGCCAGCACCTCGCCGGAGTTGCGGATCCAGAACGTCCCGTCCCCTCCGCCGTGCCATCCGTTGCTGTTGTCCAACGCCCATACGGAGCCGTAGTCGTTGGCCAACCGATGGTGGGCGGCCAGCCCGGTGTGTTCATCGGCAAGATCAACCAGCTCAAACGGGGCGTATGGAACACCGGCCTTGTGCCATACATCGGTTGCAACCAGCTTGTCCTCCAGCAGCTTCCAAGCCTCTCTGGTGACGCCAAACGTGGCCCGACCGCCAACAGCCGGAGCCGAAGAGGTGAATGGCATCACTGCCCGTGCCGTGGACTGTGGGTCCCATGAATCGATTCGGGCCTGCACGTCGCCCGGCAGGTCGCCATAGGCTCGCTGCGCTATGCGGATTCCGGCCACAAGGTCGGCGGCGGGCGGCAGCTCCAGGCTGATGTGTTCGACACCTGTTGCCGGGTCAACCGAACTGCTGGAGCCGGCTCCTTGGCTGAACGCGCTCACGGCCAGGATCCGGTCGTCGACCGGTCCGTCGCCCACGGAAGCAAGACGAGATGCCAGACCCGTAGCCGACATGGCGGCTTCACTGACGGCAAGCCACTTGCCGGAACCGAACACCCGGCGAAGGCCGCTCATCATCTCGGACTCGAACGCCGCCAGTTCGGCAGAGGTGCCGACACCGGGCTCGACGCCTATGCCGTTGGGCTCGGCGCTGTCCGACTCGTTGGTCATGACTTCGAGCATTGTTGCCCTGGCCGCCCCCGTCAACTGAATACTGCGTCGACTAAACACGGTGTCAACCGAATACTGCGTCAACCAAACACAGTGTCAACCAAACACGGTGTCAACCGAGTCTGGGCCAACCGGTCCGATGTGTCTGAACTAGCGGTGCCCTGACCGTCCAGGCACTATTCGGTACACGTCGTACACGCCGTCAACCGATCTCAGATGGTGCATCAGCGACGTGAGATGCGTTGGGTCGGCAATTTCGAACTCAAACGACAATCGGGCGATGCGATCATCGGTTGTGCTGGTGGAGCAATTGATGATGTTCACGTGCTGCTCGGCAAAAGCCCGAGAAACATCGGCCAACAGATGGTTACGGTCGTATGCCTTCAGCTCGAGCGAGGCCACAAAGTTATCGGTCTCGACATCGGAGTCCCACTCGGCGTCAATTAGCCGATCGTTCTGAGCGTTGGCCAGCGATTCGGCGTTTGCGCAGTCCGTGCGGTGGATCGAGACACCACGGCCCCGGGTGACAAAGCCCATGATGTCGTCACCGGGCACTGGGGTACAGCATCGAGAAAGGCGAACCAGAACATCGTCCAGTCCTTCGATTCGCACCCCGACCGATCCAGGCGGTTCGGACTTGACCGGCAACATGGTCGAGTCTGGGACCCCTGGCGGCGTTTCCTGCTTTATCGGGACCGTTAGCGACGTGTGCTTGACCAGTCGGGAGACGACCTTGTTGACGCCCACGTTGCGCTCGCCGATGGCGGCGAACAGGCTCTCGGCGTCGGCGTACTTCAGCTCCTCGGCCGTCTCGACAATGATCTGGCCCGACTTTGGTCCGAAGTCGTCGAGAGACAGACCTTCCTTTTTCAACGCCCGCTTCAGAACCCTCTCGCCGGTGGCGATCGACTCCTCCCGGCGACCCTTGGAGAAAAACTGCTTGATCTTGCTGGCGGCCCGATGGGAGGAGACGAAGTTGAGCCAGTCCTGCGATGGTCCGGCCTCAGTCACCTTGGAGGTGAAGATCTCAACCGTCTGGCCGGACTGCAGAGGTTCCGACAGCGCTACCAGCTTGCCGTCGACCTTGGCCCCGACGCAGCGATGGCCGACATCGGTGTGGATGGCATAAGCGAAATCGATTGGGGTGGAACCCGCAGGCAGGGTCGTCACCTGGCCTTGGGGCGTAAAGACGAATACCTCCTCGTCCTGGTCGAGATCGACCTTCAGATTCCGCATGAATTCGCCGGGGTCCGAAGTCTCCTTCTCCCATCCGACGATGCGTTCCAACCACGGCAGATTCAACTCGACGCCGCTTGGGTCCTCATCCTTGTAGCGATAGTGGGCGGCAACACCCGACTCCGCCCGCTGGTGCATCTCCCGGGTTCGAATCTGGACCTCGATCGGCTTGCCCTGAGGCCCGACAACCGTGGTGTGTAACGACTGGTAGAGGTTGAACTTGGGCATGGCCACGTAGTCTTTGAACCGGCCTTGCACCGGCTTCCAGGTGGCGTGAATCGAGCCCAGAGCGGCGTAGCAGTCGCGCACACTGTCGACCACGACCCTGATGCCCACGAGATCATGAATCTCGTTGAACTCCTTGCCCCGAAGCTGCATCTTCTCGTAGATGGAGTAGAGCGTCTTCTCTCGACCCATGACCTCGGCGTCGATCGACAGCTCTTTCACCCGATCGTTCACCTGCTCCAGCACCTGAGTGAGGTACGTCTCCCGCTCAGGAGTGCGCAGAGCCACCATGTGCTCGATCTCGGCATAACGCTTCGGATGGAGGGCGGCAAAGGCCAAATCCTCCATCTGCATCTTGACTTCCTGCATACCGAGGCGGTGCGCCAGGGGCGCGTACACCTGAAGACTCTCGAGGGCGATCCGCTCCTGTTTCCAGTGCGGCATGGCGGCCAAGGTTCGCAGATTGTGAAGCCGGTCGGTCAACTTGATAATCAGAACTCGAATGTCTTTCGACATGGCGATGATCATCTTGCGAATCGTTGCCGCCTGCTGGGCTTCCTTGGTGTCAAAGCGGATGCGCTCAAGCTTCGTCACGCCATCGACAATGGCCGCAACCTCATCACCGAAAGCCCGGTCGATGTCCTCCAACTCGATTCTGGTGTCTTCGACGGCGTCGTGCAGCAGCGCCGCCGCTATCGATACTTCGTCCAAGCCAAGGCGAGCGATGATCTTCGCCACCGACAAAGGATGGGTGATGTACGGCTCACCCGATCGCCTGCGCTGATCGATGTGGGCCCGCTCGGCCATCTGAAACGCCCGGAAGACAACGTCGACCTGACGGTCCCGATCAGGGCCGTCGAAACGCTCGATAAGCGGCTGGATCTCGACCTCAAGTGCGGGCCGCTTACGAAGCCAAGGCAGTACCCGTTCAACCGTTACCACGTCGCGAATTGCTCTCCAGAGTCGATCCTGTCTGCAAGTATAGCCGCACGCCAATAAGGCCTGTAACCGGTAGGGTTCCCCCGCCGGCCGGCGTCTAAACGATGGTTGTAACCAGGCCGGGGATCACTATGGCAATAGCGGGCTGGATCAGCGCCGCCTGCCCTTCTTGCGGGGTCGAGGCGGCCCGCCGCCGGGCGACAACAATCGAGCATCATCGTCCAGGCGGGTGATGGCCGGTTTGCTTGTCTCTTCGTCGGCATCGTCGAGCTCATCCGAATCGGCACCATTGCTGGCGGCCTTCTCCCGAGAACGCCTGCGTTCTTCCAGCTCTGCCGACCGACGAACGTCCGGCTGGCGCTGTTTGAGCCAGACCAGGATGGGAGCGGCCACAAAGATGGACGAGTACGTGCCCAGCAACAAGCCGATGAACAACGCCAGAGCAAAGTCACGGATACCGGCACCACCCAACAACACACCGCCGATCAAAAGCATCGACAGCACGGGGAGCACCGTGGTGATGGTGGTGTTGATGGAACGCATCAACACCTGGTTCATGGACTGGCTAACCAGTTCATCAATGGCCAAACGCTCACCGATGATGCTTCGTTCGTTGTCCAACACCTTGTCGAACACCACGACCGTGTCGTACAGCGAATAACCGAGAATGGTAAGAAGAGCGATCACGGTGGCCGGGCTTACCTCGAAGCCGAACAACGAGTAGACACCGGCGGTGATGAGCAGATCGTGCACCACAGCGGCCAAGGCACCGATCGCCATTCTCCACTCAAGACGCCACGCCAGGTACAGAGCCACCACGACGAAGAAGAACGCCAGCGCTCGAAGAGCCTGACCGGTGATCTGATCTCCCCAGGTGGGGCCGATTTCGGATACGCCGACGGCGTCTCTGTCGACACCGCCGAGCTCAGCCATCTGCGAGACAATGTCCTCGCTTTGATCCAAGGCCTCGGTCCCGGCCTGCAAACGGATCTGATTGCCGCTTGAGGTTCCAACCAACTGGATTCTGGCATCGTCCACGGCCGGGATTGCGGCTCGGGCGTCAGCGACGGTTACATCATCGCCAACCGGTACCTCCCAAACGCCTCCACCCTGAAAGTCGATGCTGAGATTCAGTCCCCTGGTCAGCAGCAGTAACAGCGAAATGGTGATGAGAGCGAAGGCAACCCGCAGTGAGATCCGCCACCGGGGGCGAAAGTCAATGGTGGATTGTCCGGCGAAGAGTTCGTTTAACAAGCTCATGATTCGTTCCCCACAAAGTTCGGCAGTCCAAGCATTCGGGGATTCTCGTCAACCGCCTGGCGACGGGCCAACCACAGAAGCGCCGGTCGCATGAACGTCCATGAGATGATCAAGTCGAGAATCGTTGCCAGGCCGAGATAGAAGGCGAAGCCTCGTACGGCGCCGACCGTCAGTAGGTACAACAGTACGGCGGCAATCAAGCTGACCACGTCGGCTTTGACGATGGTCGAGATGGCCGATTGGTAGGCCCGCTCAACCGCCGTCGGGACGCGACGTCCGGACATGTAGCTTTCTTTGACGTTCTCGAAGTAGACGATGTTCGAGTCGGCCGAAACACCGACGGCCACAATGAGCCCGACCACCCCCGCCAAGGTCAGGGCAAGTCCAAACTGCTCACCGAACCAGGCAACGATGGTCCACAACAAGGCGCCGGAGATCAACAAACCGCCGATGGCCACCAGACCGGCCAGGCGATAGTAGGCCATGAGATAGATGGCCACCATGGCCAGTCCAATGAGGCCGGCGATTACGCCGGACTGCATGACGTCTCGACCAATCGAGGCCGATACGGTTCTGGTCTCCTGAGGCACCAGTTCCAATGGAAGGGCACCGAAGCGAAGCGCCTCGGCCAATCGGCGGGCTTCCTCCTCCTCAAAGTCACCGGAAATCACGATCTGATTCCGGGCGAACTGCGGCGCATTGATCGAAGGTGCCGAAATGACGTTGTGATCAAGCACCACGGCCAAACGGGTTGACGGGCACACCTCGGCGTTGGCGTTGAAACACTGGGCGGCAACGTCGTTGAACTGGTTAATGCCGTCGTCGCCCGCTTTGAACGTTGGGTTGACCTGCCATCCGGTGCCGGCGAAGGCCAGCCCGACGTCGGCAGTCTCCACCACTTCACCGGTCAGCAGGGTCGGTCCCAAGCAGTAGCGGTTGCCGATGTCGTCGGCCAGGACCACGTAGTCTTCGGCCACATCGTCGTCATCAGCGGTCACGTCGGGGATGGCGCAGGCGTCGAGAATGGCCAACTGGGTCGGATCAATGGTGCCCTGCTCGGCCGGTAGGGGCGACAACTCCTCGTCAAGCTCCCCCTCGCCTTCGGGGTCGGCGTCGGATTCGGCATCGGTGGCCGGGTCTTCACCTTCGCCGTCGGCCGGCTCTTCAGCCGGGTCACCTTCCTCCGACTCGGCTTCGCTGTCAGCGTCGGTTTCGCTATCGGCATCGGTCTCGCTGTCGGAGTCCTGAAGTGGCAGAACGGGACTCAATCGTCCAGCGAATCCGAAGGAGTCTTCGGTGTCTTCGGACTCGGTTGACGAATCATCGACACTCTCGGTCTCCTCAGCCTCCGAGTCGGCATCGGCATCGGTCTCCCCAGCCTCCGAGTCGGCATCAGCATCAGCATCCGTTTCGGCGTCAGCGTCAGGAATGGTTATCGCATCGGGATCAAACGCCGGGCCCAGGTCAGCAATGACCGGGCGGAAACGCAACTCGGCCGTCTGCTGCAAACGATCCAGCGCCTCCTCCTGGTCTTCGACAACACCGGGCAGCGAAACCACGATGTTCTGGCCTTGACGGGAGATCTCCGGCTCGGCAACACCAATCTCGTCGATTCGGTTGCGTAGCAACTCGACCGTCAAATCGAGTGTCTCATCGGAGATGTCCTCATCGGAGGTATTGGTCGGCTCCAGGACAACCGAGACGCCTCCCTGCAAATCCAGACCCAACAGCGGCTCATTTCCAACGGCAACGGTGTAAATCACACCAAGCACCGCGGCCAACACAACCCCTACGGCGGAAACAATTGTCCCTCGCGTCATTCGTCTTCTTCCTCATCGGCGGCGGCTTCGGAAGCGGAAACCTTGTTTGCGACTGAAGCCTTGGCCACCCGTAGCTCGACTCCGTCGGCAACCTCCAACCAGATCACCTCGTCGTCAACAGCGCTGACGAACCCGAACACACCGGCGTTGGTCAGCACCTCATCGCCCTCGCCCAGCGAGTCGATCAGCTTCTTGTGCTCCCTGGCCCGCCGCTGCTGGGGCAGAAACAACACCAGATACATCAGCAAGCCGAACGCTATAAGGATGACGAAATCCACGGTGGATCACCTCCAGCCAGCGAACACTAGCGGTTCGCTCCTTCGATTCGCACCAGACAAGGTAGTTAGTAACAGCTCTGTTATT
Organism: Acidimicrobiales bacterium; assembly: GCA_020628065.1. GTDB lineage: Bacteria > Actinomycetota > Acidimicrobiia > Acidimicrobiales > SZUA-35 > JAHELU01. The sequence continues at coordinate 27,088 of JAHDFR010000039.1, read as the reverse complement.
GACCGCCGGGCGGTGCCCTAGACCAAGCCTAAAGGCCCGCAACCGCGCTCGAACCCGATCGAAGGCTGTTGTCGTGGCCAACTACCCCGGCTAGCCGGCTCCGAACTGCCGGCTACAGGCCACCGGCGGTCTCGTCCGGGGTGTCAGCGGGCAACCACACGTCGTGAATCCGACGGCGAAGCTCGGAGAACGAGCCGTCGGCGATCGCCTGCCGCATCTGTTGAGTGAGATCGGCCAGCCAAGCCAGATTGTGGAGCGTGATGATGCGTCCGGCAGTTGGTTCGTTCGTCACCAGAAGATGCCGAATGTAGGCCCTCGAATACCGGCCCGACAGATCGTGTTTAAAGTTGGGGTCAATCGGCCCATCGTCGTTGGCGAATTTCAGGTTTCGAAGATTCAGCCGACCCTCCGAGGTGAGCGCCGTTCCATGACGGGCCAGCCGGGTCGGCAGAACACAGTCGAACATGTCGATGCCATTGTGCACGGCTTCGACCAGGCCGACCGGATCCCCCAGCCCCATGAAGTAGCGTGGACGATCGTTCGGCAGGTGGCGAGTGGCAGCCGCTAAAGCCGGAACCATCTTGTGGCGGCTCTCCCCCACCGACAGTCCTCCCACTGCGTACCCGTCGAAGTCCAACTCAACGGTGCGTTTGGCCGACTCTTCCCGAAGGTCCAACTCGACGCCACCTTGAACGATGCCAAACTGGGCCTGGGTCGGGTGGGAGTGTGCGTTCCTGCACCGCTCCGCCCAACGCAACGTCAGCTCCATGTCATTGGCCAACGTGGCCGGCTCGGCCGGTAGTGCGCTGCAGACGTCGAGCACCATGGCGATATCGGACCCGAGTGCTTCTTGCACCGCCGTTGCCCGTTCCGGGCTCAAGTCCACATACGCACCGTCATACACCGATCGGAAGCGGGCACCGTCCTCGGTGATCTTCGGTTCCAGGGAGAAGATCTGGTAACCACCGGAATCGGTCAGAATGTGACCGTCCCACGTCATGAACTGGTGAAGACCGCCACGTTGGGCGATGAGGTCGGCCCCTGGCCGCTCCATCAGGTGATACGTGTTGGCCAACAGAATCGGCGATCCGAGCCGCTCCATGTCGGCGGTGTCCAGCGTCTTGACCGCGGCTCTGGTACCAACCGGCATGAATACCGGGGTTTCCACCACTCCTCGTGAGGTGGTCAGCAGACCTGCTCTGGCGTTGCCATCGTGATGGGTCACCGTCAATGACGTTCTGGTCATGGTTGCAGCCTCGTCCCGGTTGCTGTTGTCTCGACGCCGCCGTCAGTTCGCGAATTGGCCAACAACATGCAGTCACCGAAGGACAGGAAACGATAGCCGTCGGTCAGAGCCGTTCGGTACAGCTCACGCCATGACTCGCCCACCAGGGCATGAACCATCACCAACAGCGAGGACTTGGGGACATGAAAGTTCGTCAACAGCAGGTCCACCACCTGCCACCGGTGGCCTTGTCGTATGAACAGATCTGTCGATCCCGATAGGCGAGATGTGGCCGCCACCGACTCCAAGGTGCGAACCACCGTGGTTCCCACCGCCAGCACTCGATCAGCCGCAGCGATCTTTCCCCACGCCTCGGCGGTCACGCAATAGCGCTCGGAGTGCATGACATGATCCTCGATCCGCTCAGACGTGATCGGTCGGAACGTTCCCAAACCGACCTGTAGCTCCACCGTGACCAATTCGGCTCCGGCTGTAGCAATCCGATCCAGGAGCTCCGGGGTTAGATGCAACCCTGCAGTAGGGGCCGCAACCGAGCTCGGATTGCGGGCGTAGACCGTCTGGTAGCGGTCGGGATCGTCGACCGCCTCGTGGATGTAGGGCGGCAGCGGAACTTGTCCGGCAGCCTCGATCGCCCCTTCGCTGACCCGCACCAACCGGCGACCGTCGCCCAGAGCCTCCCCCACATCCACTAACGGAGCATCGTCGAGAAACAAGGTGGTGCCATCGGGGACCCGGCGCCCCGGCCGCACCAAAGCCTCCCACTCCCCGGGGACAGCGGTCTGAGCCAACAACAGCACCTCGACGGCACCCCCGGTGGCCTTGCGGAGCTGAAGACGTGCGGCCAACACCTTGGTGTCGTTCACCACCACCACATCCCCCGGCCCGAGAAGACGATCAAGCTCACCAACCGTGCGGTGAACGACAGCCCCCGTGGTGGCGTCTAGCATCCTGGCCGAATCACGGGGCTCCACCGGTTGCTGGGCGATGGCGCTCTCGGGAAGGTCGTAGTCGAAGTCTCCGACGTTCATCTGTGCCCAGGCTAGGACCAGCGCACAAACAACGGTTCAAATACACCGTTCATGTGCATCGTTCACTCAACAGTGGTCGAGAGACAGCAGTTCAGTCGAACAAGGTCGAAACCTCGGGGGCGTCGCCGGCCTCGGCCGGAGGAGCCAAACCGATGTGCTGCCATGCGGCGGCCGTGGCCACCCGTCCTCTGGCGGTGCGAATAAGCAAGCCCTGCTGAATCAGGAACGGCTCAATGACCTCTTCAACCGTCTCCGTCTGCTCACCGACGCTGATGGCCAGCGTCGACAACCCCACCGGTCCGCCGCTGAACCGTTCACACAGATTGCTCAACAGAATGCGGTCGACTTTGTCCAAGCCCAATTCGTCGATACCAAACACCGCTAGACCGTCAGCCGCCGTCTCCTGATCAACGGCCCCCCGTTGGCGAACTTCGGAGAAGTCTCTGACCCGACGTAACAGGCGATTGGCGATGCGGGGAGTGCCGCGGCTGCGGCGAGCGATCTCCTGGGCACCGGCATCGTCGATGGAAACACCCAACACCCCGGCGGTCCGAGTCACGATACGTTGCAGATCCTCGTCGTCGTAGTAGTCAAGCCGGAAGGCGAAACCGAATCGGTCGCGAAGCGGACCGGTAATGAGACCGGTGCGGGTGGTGGCGCCAACGAGAGTGAACGGCTCGAGGTCAAATCGGATGGACCGGGCGGCCGGGCCCTTACCCAGGAGGACGTCCAGTTGGAGATCCTCCATGGCCGGGTACAGAACTTCCTCCACCACCCTTGGCAGCCGATGGATCTCGTCGATGAAAAGCACGTCGCCGGCTTCCAACTTGGTCAGGATTGAAGCGAGGTCACCGGCCCGTTCAATGGCCGGCCCGGAGGTGATGTGAAGATGAGCGCCTAGCTCGTTGGCCACGATTCCGGCCAGCGTTGTCTTGCCCAAGCCCGGTGGCCCGGCAAACAACAGGTGGTCGGCTGCCTGTTGACGACCGCGGGCAGCTTCAAGGATGATCCCAAGTCTCTCTCGCAGCTCCCGCTGCCCGACAAAGTCGTCCAACGACCGGGGCCGAAGCTGAGACTCTTCGGAACCATCAATGGGATCGGACCAGTCAACAGCAAGATCGGCTGCGCCGGCCGTTTCCTCATCATTGGACGACGGGTCAAGCAGTTCGTCTCGTGGCACGCGTTATCCCTACTTTCCGTCAGACCGCCGACAGCGCCAGCAGGGCTTTCTTCAGCAGTACTCCGGAGTCTGCGCCGTCAACCTCGACCGGGTCCAGGTTGGAGACCGCCTTGCGGATCTCGGCCGCCGAGTAACCGAGGTTTGACAGCGCCTCGCGGACATCGGCCACGGCATCAGTTGAACCGTTGGCGAGCACGTCGGTCGCCGAAATCATTTCGGCCCCGTCGAGCACCGGCAGTACTACCGAGTTCTTCAGCTCGACCAGCAGCCGTTGTGCGGTCTTCTTGCCGACGCCGGGCACCTGGCAAAGAGCATCAAGGTCGTCGTCTCCAAGGATTCTGGCCAACTCCGGCACCGAGTGTGTGGCCATGACCGCCAACGCCAAAGACGGCCCTACACCGTGGGCGCCAAGTAGCCCCTCGAACGCATTGCGGTCGTCCCGGCTCAGGAAGCCGTAGAGCCGTTGGTCGGCTTCTCTGATGTGGTGGTGGACAAACAACAGCACCTCGGTGTCGGCCGGAATTCGAGCTGAGGTGGCGGCCGTTGTCTGGACCCGGTAGCCGACACCCGATACCTCGATCGTCAGGTCGGTGGGCGCTCCATCCAGCGTGACTTCGCGGTCAATAACGGTTCCCCGCAGCGAGCCGATCACTTCTGGGCCGCCAATGCACTTAGCGACCGTCGATCCCGACCGTGCCGTAGCTGAGGGTCATGTGCCAGGTGGCACAATGCCAGGGCGGCGGCATCAGCGGCATCGGCCGGCCGGGGCGGCTGATCCAACTCAAGCAGAACTTGAACCATTGTCTGCACCTGCCCCTTGTCCGCTCCACCGTCTCCTGCCACCACGGACTTTACCGCCGATGGTGAATACTGAGCGATGGGAATCTTCCTCGATGCACCCAACGCCAGCACCAGACCAGATGCCTGGGCCACGCCAACGGCCGTTCTGACGTTCCGCTGAAAGAAGATCCGCTCGATCGACAAGACCGCCGGTTCGAAATCATCGAGCAGCTCGACGATGTCCTCCATCAACTGGGCAAGTCGAATAGGGGTTTCCTCCGAACTGTCGGTTCGCAGAACGCCAAGGGCCCTGGCCCGCGCTTTCCCGCGGCCCAGCGGCTCCAATACGGCGTACCCACACCGGGACAAACCTGGATCGATACCCAAGACGAACACTCGTACGAGCCTAGCTCACCGCCACCGCCGGTCGTTGGATGTCGCCAGAGTGTTTGGCACTACCGGCCTATGCGCGCCCGGTGTGAACAGACCGACGGGAAAGGGTGCCAATGCCACCAGTTGCGCCCCGTTCACCGGCCTCTACCGGAACCGCCGATTCCGTGCCCAACGGGCGTCGCCGAGAGGATACAGAGGGCCTGAGCGCCGGGGCCGCCGGACTCCAGAATCGCCCGAACCGATCAGACAACACACCCCATTTCAGCCCGTCCGAAGGAGCCGGGGGCGAAGGAATGCCGGATGTGGTGTCGATCGTGGCCGTGTCCAAGTCGTTTGGCGATGTTCCGGCCCTTCGATCGCTGTCTCTACGGGTGCCGCAGTCAAGAATTACCGTCCTGCTCGGACCCAACGGTGCCGGAAAGACCACGGCGATTCGGATGATCACCGGCGCCCTCACCGCAGACGAAGGCCACGTGGCCATTTTTGGACTCGATCCCGTTGGCCAAGACGGCGAGCAAATCCGACGAAGGTGCGGCGTGGTTTCGGCCAAGCCCTCGCTGTATGACCGCCTGACCGGCTACGACAACCTCCGGTACGCGGCCGAACTGTACGGCCTGGACAATTCCATCATGGACTCCAGAATTCGTTGCTGCGCCGCCCAATTCGGAATCGACGACGCCCTGACCCAACGAGTAGGCGGCTACTCCACTGGGATGAAGACTCGACTGGCGTTGGCCCGGGCCACCCTGCACGACCCCGACCTACTGTTGTTGGACGAACCGACTTCCGGGCTCGATCCCGAGTCGGCCCAGGCGGTCCTGTCCATGGTGCGGGACATGACCGCCAACGACAAGTCGGTCCTTATGTGCACCCATCTGCTTTCCGAAGCGGAAGGCCTGGCTGACGAGGTCGTGGTTATCGACGCCGGCTCCGACCTTGAAACCGGGTCACAGCGCTCACTCACCGCCCGGTACTGGCCGGACAAAACGGTCGACATCGAACTAGACCATCCGACGGCGGCGGCCGTTGTTGGAAACATCGATGGCGTTACCCGCACCGAAGATGTCGGTGGCAGGCTCCGAGTGCACCTCCAAGACCTCGATCGTGTCCCGGTCATGGTTGAACGCCTGGTAGCCGAGGGCATCGCCATCCGCTCGGTCGTTCCCAAAGAGCCGACGTTGGAAGATCTGTACTTTGCCATCCGTCGTCACCACCGAGAGACATCGGGCGATCGAGATGGCAGTGGCTGTGAGCCTGGAATCGGTGGGCCCAAAACCGACAAGGAGCGAAGCGGTGAGTAAGACCAATTGGAGTCGAGTGGCGACCGTGGCCCGCACCGACCTGCGGCAACTTCGCCAAGCCAAAGACTTCTGGCTCCCCATGCTGCTGCTGGGCGGAGCGTTCTTCGTCTTCATTCCGCTGGTGCTGTTCTTGACCATCGCCCAGATCGGCAGCGTCGAAGTGGTCGATCGAATGTCGGAAACACTTCAAGTCCTGCCTCCCGAGGCGACGGCACAAATCGAAGGGACAAACCCCCAGGGCCGGACCGGATACGCCCTGGCCGTGTTCCTCTTCGCCCCCGTGGCCGTCATTGTTCCGCTGACCATCTCGACCGCGGTCGGCGCCGCCACCATCGTCGGTGAGCGCGAGCGGGGAACCGGCGAGTTTCTGGCCCACTCCCCCGCCTCCGCTCGGGAAATCTATCTAGGTAAGCTGATCGCCAGCGTTGTACCGGGCTATCTCACCGTGGTCGTCGGGTTCACGCTGTACTCACTGATAGTGAACCTCACCATTGGCCCCAGCGTCGGGCGGTGGTTCTTCCCCACCCGCCAGTGGTGGGTCATGCTGCTGTGGGTACTGCCGCCGTTCCTGGCGCTGTGTCTTTCCATGGTGCTACGCCTATCGGCCAGGGTGACATCAACCGCCGCCGCCCAACAGGCATCAGGCCTGATCAGCCTGCCGCTGATCATGGTGGCGTACAGCCAGTCAACCGGCGTCCTGTTCGGCTCAGGAGCGGCGGCCTACGTAGTGGGCGCGTTGGCTTGGGTGCTGGCCGTCTTCTCGTTGCGCAGAGGTGTCCGTAGTGTTACCCGATCCCGCCTACTCGGCGTGGCCGGAACATAGTCCAGCAAACCTGCGCATCAAGCCGAGGCTGAATACCTAGTCGAAACTCACAAACACCAAATCATTCGCAACCACCGCCAACACAAACAAGTCCGGCCACGCCGAACTTGACGCGAGGGTGCCACCCCGAGCGCCTAGTCGAGGGCGGCCATGACATCGTCGTCGATGTCGATATTCGAGTGAACGTCCTGGACGTCGTCGGAGTCATCAAGAGCCTCGACCAGGTTCAATACCGTCTTGACCTGGCCGACCTCGGTCAGCGGGACCGTGTTGGACGGCACCATGGTTGTGTCGGACTCCTCAACGGCAATGCCGGCCTCCTCCAATGCGGCACGCAAATCGAGAAGGTCGCCGGGCGCACAAGTTACCTGCCAGATCTCGCCGAGATCTTCCAGGTCTTCAGCCCCGTTGTCCAGCCCGACCATCATCACATCGTCCTCGTCCACCGACTTGGGAACTTTGACGACGCCTTTGCGTTCGAACTGCCAGGAGACCGCGCCGGGCTCAGCCAGTGAGCCGCCGTTTTTGGTCAACAGCGACCGGATTTCCGAACCGGTGCGGTTGCGGTTGTCGGTCAGGGTTTCGATGAGGAGCGCCACGCCACCGGGACCGTAGCCCTCGTAGGTGATCGGTTCGTAGTTGACGCCGTCCAGCTCACCCGTTCCCCGCTTGACGGCCCGTTCAATGGTGTCGAGCGGCACCGAGTTGTCCCGGGCCTTCTGGAACATCGTTCGCAGCGTCGGATTGGCGTCGAGATCACCGCCTCCCTGCCTGGCCGCCACCTCCACCTGCTTGATCAGCTTGGCGAAAAGCTTGCCTCGCTTGGCGTCGGCGGCACCCTTCTTGTGCTTGATGGTTGCCCATTTGGAATGACCCGACACGTGCATCTCCCATCAACGGTTGTCCGGACCGGTCGTCGGCCAGTCTAGGCGGCAACCGGCGACCACCGACGCCAGCGGGATGGCACTGACGAGACCGTGTCCGCCATCCGGGACGGAGGGGGTTGGGTGCCGCTACTACGGTTGGACGCTACAGCGACTGTAGGAACAGCCGGTGCAGGCGATCGTCGTCGGTCAGCTCCGGATGGAAGGATGCGACCGTGATCGATCCCATCCGACACAGCACCGGATCGTCGTCGACCTCGGCCAGCACGTCCACCGATGGACCAACTCTGGTCACAACCGGTGCTCGAATGAAAACCGCTCGGAAGGGGCCATCATCCAAACCGGCGACGTTGATATCGGCTTCGAACGAATCAACTTGACGGCCATAGCCGTTGCGTCTCACATCAATGTCAATGGCCCGAAACGGCTCCTGGTCCGGCCGTCCGTCGGAAATGGATTCGGCCAGCAGGATCATGCCGGCACATGTACCGAAAACAGGAAGTCCCTGGCCGAGACGAGCTGCCAGAGGCTGACGGAGGCCGGACCGCTCCAGGAGCATGCTCATAGTCGTGGACTCTCCCCCGGGCAGCACCAATGCATCGCAGTTCTCAAGTTGCTCAGCCGTGCGAACTTCGACGGCGTCGCAGCCGCAGCGCGCCAATGCTTCCACGTGACGGGCGAATGCTCCCTGAAGAGCCAGGACACCTATTCGACGGGTGTCGACCGTGGCGACCTCGGGTGCTGTCGTAGGTTGTGCATCCCCCGGCTCGGGCGCCAAGGTGCTACCAGCCGCGTTCGGCCAGGCGGACATCGACATCGTCCATGTCAATACCCGTCATAGGGGCACCAAGCCCACGACTCACCTTGGCCAGAATCTCAGCGTCCTGGTAGTTGGTGGTCGCCTCGACAATAGCTTTGGCCCGTGGGGCGGGATCATCGCTCTTGAAGATTCCCGAACCGACAAAAACCGCTTCGGCTCCCAGTTGCATGGCCAGGGCGGCATCGGCCGGAGTGGCCAAACCGCCTGCGCAGAACAGCGGAACCTGCAGTTTTCCAGTCTCGGCGATCTCTTGAATCAGGGGAAGTGGAGCTTGGAGCGTCTTGGCCCATTGAAACAGCTCGGCCTCGTCGGACTGCGTGATCTTGCGAATGTCGCCCACGATTGACCGCAGGTGCCGAACCGCCTCCACGACGTTGCCGGTACCGGCCTCGCCCTTGGAGCGGATCATGCACGCCCCTTCACTGATCCTTCGCAACGCTTCACCAAGATTGGTTGCGCCGCAGACGAATGGCACCGTGAAGGCGAACTTGTCGATGTGGTGGGTCTCGTCGGCCGGGGTCAGCACCTCGGATTCGTCGATGTAGTCGACACCGAGAGCCTGCAGAATCTGTGCCTCGACGAAGTGTCCGATGCGGGCCTTGGCCATGACCGGAATGGTCACAGCCTCCTTGATTCCTTCGATCATCTCAGGATCGCTCATGCGGGCTACGCCACCGTCTTTGCGGATGTCTGCCGGGACGCGCTCCAACGCCATAACCGCTGTTGCGCCGGCGTCTTCGGCCACCTTGGCCTGTTCGGGGGTTACGACATCCATGATGACGCCGCCCTTGAGCATCTCGGCCAAACCTCGCTTCACCCGAACGGTGCCATCCGCTCGTGAGGAGGTGTTTTCGGATCCAGTCTGAGCCATGTCCACAGTGTACGGCTCAGCGCCCTTCAAGGGCCTAACTTTTCGGTGACCGATGGCGCTACATCAGCACAAGCCGGACGAACGACTATCGCCAAGACGGGGGTGTCTCTCCCGGGGCAAAGCTGACCTGCCCCTGCTCGGGCATGAGCACCCAGGTTCGGCCTCGGGTCAACACAATCTCTTCACCGTCGGCATCGAGCAGCAGCAACGGTTCGGTGGCCTCCGAGCGCTGCCACGAGCCGACAATGGCGTGACCAGCTGTCAGCACAACCAGCTCACCATCACCGGTCGACCGGACCTCCGGCGAGCGGGGGTCGGCTGAACTGGCGCTGTAATCGGTCAGCACGACGACGACGTTCTCGGGTGCAAGTTGTTCGTCCTCGGTTGTCACATGGGGTTTCCCGTCCTGGGTTCGCAACCAACCGGCTCGGTCCGGGTCCCAGGTATGGGTGACAACCGGGCTACCACGGAAGTTGATGGTGACCGGCCCGTTCACCGGAACGGCACTGCTGGGAAGCGTTCGATCAACAGCGTCAAAGCCGAACCACGGTTGCGGAGCCGGAATATCATCGGGGGCCAATGGGTAGAGATCCGATGCATTCACAAACAAGTTGTGCGGCGGCGGGCGACCGTTGTTACGGAAATATTCCCGTCGAGTCAGGTTCGTCACTTCGACAATGGGCAGGCGCCGGAAGCCGGCCGCAACATTGGCGTTACCACCCGATGATGCATACAGCGGTCGGTCAAACCCCAGAAGCAGATCAAAATCCGAAGTCCGGCTGGACCGTACCGGACCAACCGGGTCGGGGACCTCGGACTGAAACACCGCAGCGAAACGGGTAACACCCTCGGCTCTGACATCAAAGACCATGTCGGCCTTGTCCAGGCCGGTCTGCGGCCGGGCCCGGGGGTGATTGTCGACCTTGACCATCATCACCGGCCGAGCGGCAGCCTCTTCATTGGCGGCCACCAGCCCGGTCAACGGATAGACAGTTCCGGTCTGACCGAGTCCGGACTCATGGTTCGATGCCGGGTCAAAGACATCAGAGCCGACTGTAGCGCTCCGTGGCGGCGAGGTTACGGGCCTCTGGCTCTGCTGCCCACTGGTTGATGGGCCGGTCAGCTGCTGAGCCGGATCAACGACCTGAGAGCGTAGTCCTGAGCCATCGTCGGCTGCTTCTGAAGCATCAGCGGTTGCCGGCACAAGACCAAGCGCCGAGGGCGCTTGGTCGTCTGTGGCCGCCCGGGACTCCCTGCCACATCCAGCAACAATCAGCAGGCCGAGACTTAGGGTGGCGATCCTGCAGCGGTATCGCCACCGAGAAATCAAAGCTCGGCGAGAGCGTCTATCCGCAGGTCAAGCGTCGGTCGGGACCCGGCGCCCCGATCGATCGATGCTTCAGGGTCGACGAACCACAGCGAGGCCAACTCACCCGCACATGCCGGCGATGAGCCGACGTCACGAATCTTCTCAAGCGCCGACTGAAGGCCCGGCGGGTATCGGGTCAGCAACACCGCCCGATAGTCAACCAGGATGTCCTCGTTCTCGTGATCTATCTGCTCCGCTCCGAAACGACGGGCCCATTTGGCCGCAGCGGCCGCCAAGCCCGAAAGCCCCGGCACCCCGACGAGCGGGAGTTCAGCCAAAGCCACATCAACCGTGTCCCGCTCCGCTTCGCCGTTTCGCAACCGGACCATCAGCTCAGCGACGACACCTTCGAGCGAGACCAGGTCAAGGCTTTCTATCAGACCGGTAGTCAGGACCAAGGTGTGGTTCAAGTTCCGTGAAACCGCCATGGCATTGGCGGCGGCGTCGTCAATAATGTGGACCGCCGGGTCACGCACACCGGCTGTCAAACGGAGTCCCTCAACCAAATTGTCGAGACGGTCATAACGGCGTACATCAGGCGGCAGCTCGACCAGAACAGCCTCGGCAGCGCCTGAAATGCGACGAACCACCAAAAACGCGCCAAGGCCGACACCAATCAGCAAACCGACGAGGACGGCCGGAATCCAACCGAGAAGCCCGGTGAGTCCAAGCAACAGCGCTACCACTACGAGAACCGGCAGCGCGACGCTGGCTACAAGAGCAACCACGACCGGCAACGACCACGGGCCGTCGTCGGCTGACGGAGCATCAATGGCGTCCATGGCACCGGTTTCGGACATGGCGACCATCGTAGGCACTGCAACGGCCGATGCAGCGGCAATTCGACGGTCATTTGCCGGGCGAAACTACCGCCTCCGGCACCGAAGGTGCTCCGGCGGGCTAGTTGACCGATCGGATGGAGCGAGGATCGATGATCGACTGGTATCGAGCGATGTACGCCGACGCCAACCGCTCCATCGAGAACTCTTCTGCCCGAGCGAGCCCGGCTGATACGCGCCCGTCCACCATCGGCCCACCCTCAAGTACCGTCAGAATGGATTTTGCCAAGTCGCCGCTGTCTCCTGTGCGGAACAGCTCGGCACATCGACCGTCGTCGGCCACCACTCGGTACGCCGGCAGATCGCTGGCCACAACCGGAGTACCGGCCGCCATCGCCTCCAACAGCACCACACCGAAACTCTCGCCGCCAAGCGATGGAACACAAAGAACGTCGGCGTCAACCAGCCTTTGACGCTTCTCGGCCTCGTCAAGTTGACCGAGCCACTGGATGCGGGCGCTGTGGCCGAACTGTGCTCTGAGTTGCTCCGTCTCGGGTCCCTGTCCGGCAACCCACAGCGAGACGTCGGACGGCAACAACGACATCGACTCCAACAGGACAGACAACCCTTTTCGGGGCTCATGTCGACCGAGAAACAACACGGTTGTACCGATACTCCGACTCGAACGACCAGCCGGCTCCTGACGGAAGTGGGAGGTTTCAATGCCGTTAAACAACACGTCGTAGCTCCCATGTAGATACCGCCGGGCCATACCGGCGGCCTCCGGCGACACCGCCACCCGCAGATCCAGCCGGGCTGCCATACGGCGCACGCCAGCCCGCGCCCACCGGTAGGCCGCTATGTTTCCGCTGGCATGAAACGTGCCGAGCAGCGGCACCGGCTTCACCATGACAGCAGTAAGCGTCGGCCCGGGAGCCAACGGCTCATGCAGGTGCAGGAGATCAAATCGCTCGTCCCAGATAGCGGCCAGCACTCGAAGCTGAGCCGCCGGGTCAGGAGCCAGCGGGGCAAAGGATCCGTTCTGGGCGTATGGAATCGAGTTCCCCAGAGGCGTAACCCACGGCTCGGGAGGAGCGCCGTCACACGGGGCCAGAACCTGGGCCTCAACCCCGTCCGCCCGGAGAGCCCTGGCCAGGCCCAGCACCTGGGCTTGGACTCCGCCCCAAACCCCCAGGCTGTAGGGGCATATGATCCCGACGCGCACGCTCCAACTGTACCGGAGCGCTCCGACTGAGTCCGCCCGCGCCGTCAGGTGATCGAAGGCACCTCGTCGCCCACCCAATTCGGACCCAGCAGATGCCACTGCTCAGGGGCACGAGCAATCATGACTTCAAGTTCAGCGGCCAGATGTCGGGTGATGGCCTCATACCTCTGCCGTCCACGGGAAACGTGACCGAACGAAGAGGGCCAGATCGGCTCCCCCACCAGGCAAAGACGCTGGTCACCCCAGAAATAGACTGCGGTGGGAAGCAACGGAGCCTTGGTCCGACAGGAAAGTACAGCCGGACCAATCGGAATCCGAGCCTCGTCGCCAAAGAACTCAACCGTGACACCGGTCCCGGCGATGTCGCGATCGGACAGCAAGCAGACGATCTCGGTGCGATGCACGGCATCAGCAGTTGCAGCGAAGGCCGAAGCGTCCAACGGAACGACCTCAACCCCCAATCGACTGCGAAGGTCGACGAACCATTCAAAAACATCGGTCGGCTCAAGCCGTTCGGCCACCGCCGTCACCGGTGCTCGACCAATACGGCCAAGCCAGGCAGCAGCCCACTCCCACCCTCCGACATGCGGGAGAACAAGCAGCGGTCCCACACCACTGGCCCGCACGTCTTCGATTCTGTCGTAACCGACAAATGAGAAACCACGGTCAACCACGACGTCGGAGAATCCACCGAGGCCAAACGACTCGACCCAGTAGCGGGCATACGAGCCGATACCTCGGTCGGCCTGATAACCCGGGCCAACCCGGTTGAGGTGGCTCTGCAACATGGTGGTCTGGTCAGCCAGAATGTGAGGCCCGACAACCCGTCCCAGCCGTTCGGCCAGCGGGACCGAAACGGTCAACGGCGCACGTCGGCACACGGCAGACGCCGTCTTGAGCACACGCAGTGGTCTAGAACTCAACCGCTCAACCCCGGCCGGAGTCGTCCACTGGCCGGCAGCGGGATCACCGCGGTCAGCCCTCGGAGTCCGATGATGAGGACGCGGCCCTGGTTGAGGGAGGCGGACCCTCGGCTTGACGCCACACCTTCACGAAGCGCGCCACCGCAGTAAGCACCGTCAGTATGAACATGACCCAAAGCGTGATCACGAAAAGCGACGAGAAGAACAGGCCAAAACCAAGGGCTATGAAGCGCTCGCCCCGCTCCATCAGGCCACCCTTGGCGTGATAACCGAGCGACTCGGCCTTGGCTCGCTGGTAAGACACCAGCGAGGCCGCTATGTACAGACCGAACGGCAGCATGGCCATGGTTGGGTTGTCCGAGTTCGACAAATTCCAACCGGCTCCGGCAAACAGAAGACCATCGCTCACCCGATCTGAAACCGAGTCCAGGTAGGCGCCCCGGATACTGGTCCGGCCACCGGCTTTGGCCACCGCACCGTCAAGAGCATCGGGAAGTCCGGTCAGGATCAGCAGGACAAAGGCCAGCCAGTACCGCTCTGTGCCAATGGCGATTCCACAGGCCCCGGCCATCATCACACCCACGGCGGTGATGGCATCGGGCGAAACACCTACCCGTTCGAGACCCCGTCCGACCGGCGCTACCGCGTTCTCAAAGGCGGCTCGAAAGTTCCCGTCAATCATTGCCGGCGTCCGGTGCGTCGTTCTCGCTGGCCCCCTCACCGTCTGGTGTGCCCGCAGCGGCGACCCTCGTGTCGGCAAAATCGGACCAGTCCTCGGGATTGTCCTCCACGAACGAATCCAGAACCTGCCCATCAGTGCCGTCAACCAACACAAATCCACGCTTTGACGGCGGCTCATCAGCTGAATACAGCAGGATCCGCCAGGTGGGTCGGCTCATCAGGCCACGCCAACCCATCTGGGCGGACGCATGGCCGACAGAGAATCCGACAGCACCGGTGGCCGCAACCAGAGCATCTCGTTCGTCGACGGCAAGATCCCAGCCGCTCATGTAGCTGTACAAGCCGAACAGAGCGAGCAGCCCGGCGGCCAGTAGCAATCCACTGTTCACAAACGGGCTCTGGTTGAACACCAGGTAGACCAGGACCACCAAGGCGGCCACGGCAAAGTACAGATAGCCGGGAATACGCCGACGGTTGTTGTTGGGAAAAACGTAGTCGTCGTGATCGACAAGATCAGGCTGGAGGTCGTCGGGAAGAACATCTGCTTCCTGTTTAAGACCGTCAGTTTCCTCAGCTACCACCGGAGTCACCATCCTGTTGCGGCCAGGCCTCTTTTAGCCGCCGCCAACACTCTGCCAGAGTAACGGGGAGCACTCGTGCTCCCGCGACCGAGGTCATGAAATTGGTGTCTGCGGTCCACCGGGGCACGACGTGGACGTGCAGATGGTCGGGTTGTGAGCCACCACCAGCGCTTCCTTCATTTACGCCAATGTTCAACCCGTCGGGTTTGAAGGCCTCGTTCACCGCTACTGCCCCGGCGCGGACCATCCGCCACAAGTCCTGGTAGCCGTCCTCGTCAAGGTCCAACATGCTGCAAGCCGACCGACGGGGCAGAACCATCAGATGGCCGGTGGTGTAAGGGAAGACGTTGAGTACGGCAAAGGTCAGCTCGGACCGGGCCACAATGTATATCTCCGAATCGTCGAGACCGGATTGCTCGATGGCCTCGAACAGCGTCTGGCCTTCAGACGGCGTGATAGCCGGATACGGTTCCCCGTCGCCCCCGCTATCAGGGCCATGGCCCATGCGCCAACCGGCAAACAGATGCTCCATGTTGAGCCGGACTCCGTGATCAGGTGGTCGGGCCGAGTACACGGGCGGCCGCTCGGTCTCCCATATCGGCTTCCAAGCGGGACAGAAAGTCGTCAATCGACACGCCACGCTCGACGTCGCCGCCTCTCGGGTTTACTCCAACGGTCTTGGCCGACTCGTCTTCGCTGCCGACAACCAGCACATAGGGAATCTTCTGGGTCTTGGCCCGGCGGATGCGTTTGCCCAACGGATCGGTGGGCTCGGCGTATTCGCATCGATATCCGCCTGCGACCAGGCGATCAACCACGTGACGACCGTAAGCCTCGTGCTCCTCGGCCACCGGGAGGACCTGCACCTGCACCGGGGCCAGCCACAGCGGGAAATTGCCGGCGTAGTGCTCGATGAGCACGCCGAAGAACCGCTCCAGCGAGCCCATAAGGGCCCGATGCAGCATCACCGGCCGCTGGCGAGAACCGTCAGGGGCCACGTACTCCAGATCGAAGCGCTCGGGAAGGGCGAAGTCGGCCTGAATGGTCGAGAGCTGCCAGGACCGACCAATGGCGTCACGAACATCGACGTCGATCTTCGGCCCGTAGAACGCACCGCCGCCTTCATCGACTTCATACTCCAGGCCCGCCGCCTCCAATGCGGCTACCAGACAGTCCGTAGCCAGCGTCCAGATCTCGTCGGAGCCAACCGACTTGTTCTGTGGTCTGGTCGACAACTTGGCGGTGAAGTCCTCGAAGCCGTATGACCTCAACACGTCGAGGACAAAGTCGAGCAGATTTTGGAGTTCGGCGGCCAAGCCCTCCTGGTCGACGAAAATGTGGGCGTCGTCTTGCGTGAAACCCCTGATGCGCATGAGACCGTGCAGCGTCCCGGCCCGTTCGTACCGGTAGACGGTGCCCAGCTCAAAGAGGCGTAGCGGCAACTCCCGATACGACCTCTGCTGGCTGCGATAGACCAGCACGTGCATCGGACAGTTCATGGGCTTCGGGTAGTACGTCCCGTTGTCCATCTCCATCGGCGGGTACATACCGTCGGCGTAGAAGTCGAGGTGGCCTGACGTTTGGAACAAATTGCCATTGGCCAGATGCGGCGTGTAGGCGAACGAGTATCCGCCCTCTTCGTGGCGACGGCGAGAGTCGTCTTCCATCAGCTTGCGGGCGATCGCACCCTTGGGGTGCCAGATGGCCAGCCCGCCGCCCAGCTGAGACGGGAATGACAAAAGATCCAACTCGTTGGCCAGCTTGCGGTGGTCGCGCTTCGCCGCCTCCTCCAGCCGCTGCAGATGCTGCTTCAATTGCTTGGAGGTGGCCCATGCCGTGCCGTAGATGCGTTGCAGCATCGGCTGGTTCTCGTCGCCGCGCCAGTACGCACCGGCCACCGACATGAGCTTGAAGTGGCCGAGTCGACCGGTTGACGGTACGTGAGGCCCGACGCACATATCAACGAAGGCGTCGGTGTTGCGATAAAAGCTGATGACGTCCCCGGACGCTTCACCACTTAGCTCGGAGTCGATCGCTCCCGACGTGACCCGCTCGATAATGTCTCGCTTGTACGGATGGTCGGCCATCAGCTCCAGGGCGCTGGCCGCAGGCACCTCGGTCCGGATGAACGGCTGGTCGGCATCAACGATCTGTCGCATCTTGGCTTCGATGCGTTCAAGATCGTCATCGTTGAACGTCGCACCGTCAGGAAGCGAGAAGTCGTAGTAGAAACCGTTTTCGATCGGTGGACCGATGGCGAAGGTAGCACCAGGCCACATCTCAAGTACGGCTTGGGCCATGACGTGTGCCGTTGAGTGTCTCAGCACATGCATTCCGGCCTCGGAGTCGGCGGTGACGATCTCCACCTGGTTGCCGTCAGCGAGTTCGACGTTCAGATCACGCTCGTCGCCGTCGACAACAGCACTCACCGCCGCCTTGGCCAGACCAGCGCCGATATCGGCGGCCAACCCGGCCACAGTGGTACCCGGCGCCACGTTTCGAGACGATCCGTCGGGCAGTTGTACAGCGATATCGGCCATGGTCTCGATTCTACGGAACCCGGCCTCTACCGGCGACCGAAATTACGACCCGACCAACCGCCGTCGACACCACCTGAATTTTCAGCTACCCGACCGGGACAGGTTCACCCAGAAGATCTTCAAGACTGGACAACGGCCGACTGGTCAGAACCGAACTGACCGCAACACCGTTGGCGTCAGGTCTGCTGGCCGTTGCTACCAGAGCCCCATCGGTTACCGAATCGTGCTGAACGTCAGCTGTGACCTCGACAGCCTGCTCGACTGCTGCGGGCTCGAGCGGCGCATTGGCATACGTGTGGACGTACTCAAGCCCGGTCAGCTGACCGATCTCATACATGACTTCATCGGTCAGCGAACGATAGACGGCGTGGTCTCCGACTCGATCGCGGTAGCGACTGGAGTCAATTGGCTTACCGAAACGGATTCGGACCGGCAGCCCGAAGCGGGGCATAAAGGTGTCCGGAGGCTGGATGTCGGCAGTGCCCAACAGTCCGATGGGGATCAAGGGCGCTCCGGTCTCGACAGCCAGCCGGGCAGCACCGGTACGACCCTTGTGGAGCTTTCCCGAGCGGCTGCGTGTGCCCTCCGGGTAGATGCCGAACAGTCCGCCTCCCAGCAGGACCTGGCGGGCGGCGTCAAGCGCCGCCCGGGAATGGTCTCCTCCTCGCCGGTCGATGGGAATCATGCCCAGCGCCGGGAACAGGTGTTTCGTCTTCCAGTCGTCGAGATACTCGGCCTTACCCACGTAGATCAGATTCCGGTTGAGCACAGCCGGTACCACCACCGAATCGATGAAGGCGGCGTGGTTGGGGCACAGCACAGCAGGCCCGGTAACCGGGATATTCTCCAGGCCTTCAATCTCGAAACGCCACAACCGACTCACGAGCGGCTGTAGAACGCGGCGGACGGGGCCTTGCAGGCGACCGATTCCGGCGGGAATCATGGATGATCATCCTAGCAGTCGCATCACCCGGCGCGGAGGACCGGCGGGACCGGGCAATCGTGCCCCGCCTCACCCTGCCCGATTTGTGGTCTACGAGTCGACGATGGTCGACGGGGCCGGGGCGGCAGGGCCACGATTCAAGTCGACCCCCAGCAACATTGCCGCCTGATCCACTCCTTGACCTGATTTCACCGCCTCGTCGATGGCGGCGACTGCAGTCGGGGTGTCAAGATCATCGTCCAGGGCGGCTCGCACCTCGGCCAAAGCGCCATCACCCGGCCCGGCATCCAACCACCGATCGAGCCGAGCGGCGGCCTCAGGCATGATGGCATCGTGCCACTCCCACTCGGTGCGGTAGTGGTGAATAACCACACCCAGACGGATGGCCCGAGGGTCATAGGTTTTGCGCAGCTCGCTGACGAACACCAGGTTCCCAAGCGACTTGGACATCTTCTCGCCGTCCATCCGCACCATGGCCTGGTGCATCCAGTGACGGACGAATGGCTCGCCGGTGGCCGCCGATGATTGGGCGGCCTCGCACTCATGGTGAGGGAAGATCAGGTCGCTTCCTCCACCGTGTAGATCAATGGTGGTGTCAAGCTCGCGAAGTGCCAGCGCCGAGCATTCGATATGCCACCCCGGCCGACCCATTCCCCACAGGGAATCCCAGGCCGGTTCACCATCGGCCGAAGGTTGCCAAAGTACGAAATCCAGCGGGTCGCGCTTGTTGGGGTCATCAGGGTTGCCGCCACGCTCAGCGGCAAACTTCAGCATGGTCTCGCGGTCGTAGCCGGAGATCCGGCCGAAGTCGGGCCACGAGTTGACGTCGAAGTACACGGCCCCACCCGATTCGTAGGCGTGGCCGTTGTCGAGGACCATGCCGATGAATCCGCGGATGTCGGCTATGGCCGATGTCGCCCGAGGCTCGCTCCACGACGGGAGCATGTCAAGTGCGACCATGTCGTCGTCGAATCGGGCCGTCTCCGCTGCTGCCAGGTCCAGATAGTGGACATCGAGCTCACGGGCCTTGCGAAGAATGTCATCATCCACGTCGGTGACGTTACGCACGCATCTGGTCTCGTGCCCGGCGTCTCGTAGCCGACGCTGCAACACGTCGTAGGTGATATAGACGGTGGCATGCCCCAGGTGGGTGGCATCGTATGGCGTAATGCCACAGGTGTACATCGTTACCACCGGCCCGGGTTCAAATGGAACCACCGACTTCGAGGCGGTGTCGTACAGTCTCATTGCCAATGGTTTGGCGGCCAACGCTCTCGCTGTCAACTCAGTCACCGCCGGTTACCGTCAACTTCCAACGGCAACTTCCAACGGCAAACAGGGTGACGGCGAACGTCGTAGCAGCGGCTTTAGACATCTCGAAACCTCATCAACCTGTGAGGCTAGCTGGTCGTCGCCACCGGTCGGCAATCGGGTCGGCGCCGATCGCCTCGGCGAACCGGTGTAACGGTCGGCGGACTGCTCGGGTCAACACAACTGAGACCATTGGGACAAGCCCGCCGGTGGTCAAGGTCTAAACCGTGAGACGTCGGACCACAAGACTTGCAGCGAGACTTGCAGCGAGACCTGTGCAGCGAGACTTGTACAGAGAGTTAGCCTGTCACACGGCCGTCGTCACAAGACTACGGTTCCCTTAACCCGGGCCAGGAGAAACAGTGAGCATGCTCGAAGGCAAGAAGATTTTGATAACCGGCGTTCTGACCGCTGACTCCCTGGCGTTCGGCGTGGCCCAGCTGGCGCAGGAGCAGGGCGCCGAGGTTCTGTTGACCGGTTTTGGACGCGGTCTGCGCTTAACCCAGCGGACGGCCCGCAAGCTCGACCCGGTTCCCGATGTTCTCGAGCTGGACGTCACCGATCCCGAACAGGGGGCGGCGTTGGCCGTCGAGCTGGCCGAACGCTGGGGCCGGGTTGACGGCGCCCTCCATGCCGTCGGGTTCGCCCCCGAGTCCTGCCTGGGCGACGACTTTATGGCACCGAACTGGGATGACGTGTCGGTGGCCGTGCACGTTTCCGCCTATTCGTTGCGGTCGCTCACCGATATTGTCGCTCCGCTTATGACAGAAGGGGGATCCGTGGTCGGCCTCACCTTCGACGCCACCGTGTCGTGGCCGGCGTACAACTGGATGGGCGTGGCCAAGGCGGCGTTGGAGTCGTTGAACCGCTACCTCGCCCGTGAGTTGGGGCCGAAGGGAATCCGCTGCAACCTGGTGGCCGCCGGTCCCATGAAGACCATTGCGGCCAAGTCCATTCCAGGTTTCGCCGCCTTCGAAGATGAATGGGTCAAACGGGCGCCGCTAGGTTGGGACGTGACCGACGCCGAGGGCGTTTCCAAGGCTTGTGTCGCCCTGCTGTCTGACTGGTTCCCTCACACCACCGGTTCGATCATCCACGTCGACGGCGGCTACCACAGCATCGGGGCCTAACCTGTTGGCCACATGAGCCGAGCGCCGGGCGGACCGCCTACCGGGCTCCGGAGCACACGGCGGCGGAATCGATGAACGGATTGATTTGATTGCCACGGCCGCCGGCGTGAATTTCGAAGTGCAGGTGAGGAATACCGGCGGCGTTGCCGTCGTCACCGACATAGCCGATGACCTCTCCGGCCTTGACTTCGCCCTCCTTGCCGAAGCCCGACAGATGGGTTCCGTAGAAGTAGTTGCCGTTCTCATCCCACATTCTGAATGATCGACCCCCGACCCGGTTGGAGAAATGCTCCACCCGACCGTTTACCGGGGCGACGATCTCGACGCCGACGTTGGCCAAGATGTCGACCCCTTTGTGTCGGCGCCCGCCAGAGCGTGGGAAGCCCCAGGAGTCGATGAACGAGTGGACGCCGTTCACTGGACAGGTCAGCAGATAGAACCCCTGCTTGCGGCCTCTGTTTTGTGTCCATGTCGAGGCTTGGGCAGTTACTGATCTTGCACGCTGCTGAAGGTTCCGTTCCTCCAGTTGAGCCAGCCATGCCTGATCAGCCTGCAGTTCCTCCTCCAAGACGGCCACCCGGTCGGCCAACTCCGTGTTTCGAACCGAAAAGACCTCCAGTTCGGCCACCGCCAGATCGGCGTCGCGCTGTTTGGAATAGAACTGGGTGAATACGTCGGCGTTGGAGAGGAGGGCGGCCTCATTGAGCGTGCTGGCCCGAAAGCCGGCGTTCAAGTCTTGAACCTCAAGGATGCTCACGCTGTTGCCACCACGCTGGAACGCTTTGATGGCGCTCGATACCGTGGCCTGGGCGACGTTTCTGGCCTCGTCCTCCAACTCGGCGACACCGGCCGCCGCTCGGCTCACCCGAAGGTCATCGGATTGTTTCTGCAGCTGGGCAACCTGGAGCGCAGCTTGAGTCTCCGCCACTTTGGCTCTCGTCTGCTCCAGCGAAAGCGCCTGGCTGGCGGCCGGTCGAACGACGTTCGCGTTGAAGTCAGCAAGGTCTTGTGTCCCGGCGGCATCCTGGCCGGGGAGCAACGGCTGGGCATGAGCAACAGAGCGGACCGCGGCTGATGATTCAGCCGGGCCGGATCCGAGTAGTCCCATCGCGGCGATGAAGGCAAAACCTGTGATGGCGACACCGATAAGCAATCGACTCCGCACGGCTACCAGCGTAGCTTCCACGTCGTATCGTTTTGCCGACATTGATACCTGGCCGACCGCTTCGGGATGATCAACATGGTCGCATCAGGAACAGTGTCGACCGCCCGAACCACAGCCATTTAGCCGATTTACCCACCGCTCGACGGTCTGCTGGGCCGGTTGCCCGACGGAGAAGAAAAGATTCTCATTGCCGGCCGGACCACCGACCTCCTACAAATCCGAGTCGGCGACCAGCGATAATCCGTCATGGTGGGACAACTGCATCGAAGCGTCCTCCATCGGTTCTGCCAACGCCCGAATCAGCTGTTCGATCGACACCACAGCCGGCTCATGGCCGTTGTCCCGGATGACGGCCAGCTGGCGCTTAACCCCACGGAGCACCCGAAGAACCTCGATGAGTGGTCGATTGCCGTCCACCACCGCCATTTGGCGAACAAATGATGCCGGTACCGGGCTGGCCATGCGGTCCGCCGGTATCGCCAACACGTCCCGAGATCGTACATACCCGAGCGGATCACCGGAAAGGTCGAGCACGATGATCCGCTTCTGGCGGGACTGCCCAGCCACACTTTTGAGCTGATGGCCGGTTGCCCCCAACACGACTGACGCCCAATCACTCACCGGTTGGCAAATCTCCCGCACCGGACGTTCGGCGAAACCGAGAACCCCCTGCAGTAGCTGAGCATCGCCGTGGTCTATGGCGCCGCCCTGCTGGGAGTGTCGGATGATGGCAGCCAGCTCTGAGGGCGTATGGGCCGACATCAGCTCGTCCCGAGGTTCGATTCCCACCAGACGGCAGCCTGCGTTGGCGATCCCGTTTAGAAGTGCAACGATCGGCCGGAAGATGAACAGATAAGCCCGGTAGGGAACAACCAACCAGCGAAGGGTTGCGTCAGGAGCAGCCAGGGCGATGTTCTTCGGAACCATCTCGCCGATCACCAAATGCAAGAACGTGAACAGCGCAAGCGAGAACGTGTAACTGATCAGTCGAGCCACGTCCTCGCTCACCGTCTCGCCCAGAATGGCCTCGATGATGGTCTCCATGGCCGGCTCGCCGATCCGCCCCAGAGCCAGCGAGGCAATGGTGATTCCCAGCTGGGCCCCCGCCAGCTGCATCGACAGGTCGGCCAGACTCGCCCTGGCTGCTCTGGCAACCGGACCTAGGCTCCCCGGTCCTTCTACGAACGAGGACCGTCGAGCGGCGACTACGGCGAACTCATAGGCAACGTAGAAACCGTTGAGAGCGATGAGAAACACGCTGGCGGCCAAAGCGGCAACAACCGCGCCGTTGCTCATCGGTTCGCCGGCCGCCAGGAGAGGATTCAACGAACATCCCCTCGATCTTGGGTCCCTGCGGGCGACACCTGATCCAACGGAGTGGAGGGCCTGGTCAGCTGCAGCGACGCCACTCGCAACCGATGCATCTCGGTCACCTCGATGGTCCACCCGTCGTAGCTGAACGACGCCCCCAACTCGGGAATTCGCCCAAGGCGTTGGAGCACAAACCCGGCCAGGGTCTCGTAGTCGCCGTCCGGCATGGCGAACCCACAGGCGTCGGCGACCTCATCGGCGTGCAGTGTGCCGGCCAACAGGTACAGGCCAGGCCCGACACCGGCCGTTAAACCAACCGTGTCGTCATACTCGTCATCGACTTCGCCAACGATCTCCTCCAGAACATCCTCGACGGTCAGGATTCCGGCTGTGCCGCCGTGCTCGTCGATGACGATTGCCATCGGCGACGGCGACGCCATTCGGCGGAAGTCGGACAGGATGTCGATGAGATCTCGAGTCTCCGGCACCACAAACGGCGGTTGCAGGATGTCGGTAATCGGGCGATGCCACTGTTTGGAGCTGAGAGCGATGACCGACGCCGTCTCAACCGTGCCCCGGATGTCATCCATGTCGTCGCCAAAGACCGGGAACTGGCTGTGAGTGGATGCTCTGGCCACCTCGGCCAGTTCCACTATCGACGCGTCGAGCCCGACGGCTTCCATCTGGGTTCGAGGGCGTAGAGCATCGGCGGCCGTCTTGTCGCCGAATCTGATCGTCCGAGTCAGGATCTGGCGTTCATCGGGCGAGAGAGTGCCAAAATCGCCCGACGCCTTTATCAGGTACTCCAACTCCTTCAAGGACCGCAGCTCCTCCAGCTCCTCCGACGGTTCCAACCCGAGACGACGCACCGTCCAATTGGCGGCACCGTTGAACAGCCGGATAACCGGGCCGAGCACTCCGTGAACCACCAGGGCGATGGGAGACAACGCCTGCGCCACCTGTTCAGGGCGGGAGATGGCAACCGCCTTGGGGAACAACTCGCCGATCACCATTTGGGCCGACGACACCAGGCCGAGAGCGACAATCACCGAGCCCGTTGGACCGGACAGGACCGGAACTTCGCCGATCACCGAGTCCAGCCACTCCCCGACCAGAGGCTCAATCAGGAACGCCAAAATGAGGCTGGTTACCGTGATTCCCAGCTGGGCGCCCGAGAGATGAAACGACAGCCGCTTCCTGGCCGACACGGCGGCTCGGGCAGTGATCTGTCCGTCAGCGGCCGCAGCGTCCAGTTTTGTTTGGTCGGCGGCCACCAACGCAAACTCGACGGCAACAAAAAAACCGTTGGCCGTCAGCAATAGGAAGATGAGAAGAAATCCGACGACGCCAGACATGGAGATCAAGAGCCGACCCGCGAACGTGTCAGGCGCGACCATAGTAGTTGCCCGACACTACCCTGATCGAATGCCAGCGGTTTTGGACCTTCGTGACGTTGCCGTGGTGGTCGACGGCCGCAAAATTCTGGGACCCGTTTCCTGGCAGGTGACAGCGCAACAGCGGTGGGTGGTCCTCGGCCCAAACGGCGGTGGCAAGTCGACGTTGGTTCGGGTTGCATCACTCAACACCCATCCGACCGAAGGCGAAGTCGAGGTCCTGGGACAGCGATTGGGCCGGGTCGACCTCCGACAGCTGCGGAGCCGGATCGGGTGGGCGGCCAACAATCTCGTCGACCAGCTTCGGCTACAACTGACGGCCGAAGAGGTTGTGCGTTGCGGCCTCTACGGCGCGTTGGAGCCGTGGTGGCATTCATACCGGCCCGAAGACACCGAGCGGGCCTTGCTTCTTCTTCAGCAAGTTGGATTGGCAGACTCGGCCGGGGATCTCTTCGGACAGCGTACGTTCGGCACATTGTCCAGCGGAGAGCGTCAGCGAGTTCTGCTCGCTCGGACTCTCATGGCTGACCCGTCGATAGTCATCCTCGACGAGCCCAATGCCGGGCTCGACATGGCGGCCCGCGAGCGCCTGGTTGCCGCCTTGGACAACTTGTCCGATGACGGACCACCCTGGGTTCTTGTTACCCACCATGTTGAGGAGATCCCGTCTTCCGCCACCCACCTGCTGGCGGTCAAGGCCGGACAGGTGATGGCGTCGGGCCCGGTAGCAGAGACTCTTAGTTCAGCCCTGCTCTCCGAACTGTTCGAGGTTGAGTCGTCCCTTGTCAGCCGGGACGGCCGATTTACGGCGACTGCTCGCCTTCGGTAGCTCCGCCGTCTGCGTCGTTCCCGGCTCTGTTCCCGGCTCTGTTTCCAGCTCCGTTTCCGACTTGGGTTCCGTCCTCTCGTTGAACGGCCCGCTCCAGGTCGGTTTCAGCCGGCTTCTCGGTTCCGCCTCCATCGACCTGACCGGTCGAAGCGGTCGACACAGTCGGATTATCTTCGGGAGGCGTCGTCGAGTTTGTGGTGGTTGGCTTGCCGCTGCTTGGCGTGCCTTGGGTTTTGGACGTAGCCGCCGTCGACTGCCTTTGACCGTTGTCTGCTGATCCGGCATCGGCAGCAACCGTGGTGGACGGACCGTTGTCGGGCTGTGGCCCATCGTCTTCAGCAACCGGTTCACTCGACGATGTCGTCGAGTCATCGGCCTCATCGACGGGAACTCCGCGTGAGACGATTCTGGGCTGATAGCGGAAACCAGGATGTGTGCCTGAAGCCATCGCATCCAGCTCAAGGTCGGACACGATACGCATGAGCGGATAAGGATTGACCGGCCGTCCGCCTCCTGGACGAATCTCAAGGTGGACATGTGGCGGAGTACCGACGGCGTTGCCGGTGTTTCCTACGTACCCCAAGAGTTCACCGGCTTGAACTACCTGGCCGTTGTGGAGCCCTGGAGCGAAGGAGTCTAGATGGGCGTAGTACCAATCAGCACCGCTTTCTCCCCGAAGCCAGAACTTGAGTCCGCCAAGACGACCGTTACCGATGCGGACGACCACTCCCCGCTCCGCCGCCACCAACGGTGTGCCGCGTGGGGCGAACATGTCGATGCCCTGGTGCCAGTGGGCATCTGGGGTCCCCGGCATCCGTGGGAAACCGAAACTATCGATGAGGGGCGTGGAATAGTTGCCGGCGATGGGGAAGACAACACCGTCAACATAGATCTCACTGCCGGCGCGGAACGCCTCCGCCTCAATCAGCGCCTGGTCTACCTCGGCACTCACCTCGTCGGTACGCCGCTGAGCGCTACGGAGGGCCACCGATACTGCCCGGCCATGCTCCACCAAGTCAACCGAGTCGGCATCGAGGCGTTCCTTCAGCGCGATGAACTCGTCCATGGTTTCGCGGTCCACGTTTAGAGCGGCGCCGAGGAATCGACTCTTTCTCTGCTGTTCGATCACATCGGGGATGGCAGTCAGGTCAAAGGCGAAACTGAGTTCGTCGGTGCTCCCTGATGACAACTCGACATAGCCCAGCACTGCTCGCTGCCTCAACCGCTCTGCCGAGTCGTTGAAGTCGGCGACGGCTTTGCCACTCCCCTCGCCCAAAGCAAGGCGGGCATGCTCGAGCTCCTTCTCACGCTGCCTCAGTGTCCGTACCGTGGCAATCAGTTCTCTTCGTTCCAGTCTGAGTTCAGCCAACTTCTCCTCCGCCTGGGTCACGCTGCTCCACAAAACCGGGGCCGGCTTGAAGACCGCCTGATCGTAGGTGGGAGGGGGCACCGTGATGTTCGGGTCAGGGGACTCGATGTCACCTGCCTGCTCATTTATGAGTGGATCGACGGTTGTCGACGTCGAAGAGGATGATGAGGAGGAGGAGGAAGAAGATGATGATGGGGACGAGCCCGAAGACT
>JAHDFR010000209.1:3915-6094 GCA_020628065.1 Acidimicrobiales bacterium | reverse complement strand
GGGCCGGCGAACTTGATCTGATGAGCGTGCTCGACGGCCTACGAGGCGGTAGGGGTGAGCACCCCGACATCGATCAGTAGTTGACGGTTCAAGCTGCCCAAGTCCAGACCGTCCAGCTCGCCGGGCTCAAACCAGGCCACTGTCGACAGTTCGTCGTCGTCGGCCGTCGGTTCACCGGCCAATGTCGCTTCGTACGCCATGATCACGTACGAAGCCTGATCATCGTTGCTGTAGGTCACTCGATACTGGGGCCCGCCAAAGGCACCGATCAGCCGACCAATTTCCACCGGAACGCCGATTTCCTCGTGAGCTTCTCGATGGGCGGCCTCAATCGGACTTTCGTCCGGCTCGACCATGCCCCCGATGGTGCACCACACGCCGGACTCCTTGGCCTGGCCTAGCAACAGGCGGTCGTGGTGGTCTCGGATGATGAGTGAGATGGCGGGTAGAAGAAGGAGCCGGTGTCCTACCAGCCGTCGGATCTCCAAAAGAAAAGGGGACATTCCCATCGACTGAGACTCTAGCGTTCGGTTCTTGGCTGCCTGGCGTCGACCTACCTCGATCGCGGTTGGGAAGCCGGATGGGTTGCCCGGGCGTCGGTGATCATATCGAAGAGCTGGTCGGCCGGGACCGGTCGACTGAAGAGGTAACCCTGGCCGGTAGTGCACCCCAGTTCCTGGAGTCGCTGCAGCTGTTCGGCGGTCTCGATACCTTCAGCCACCACTTCGTGGTCCAGGGCTTGTGCCAGGCGAATGACGGTGTCGACGATGATGGCGTCGGTTTGGGTCGTACACATCGACTGGACGAAGCTACGGTCGATCTTCACCTCGTCGATGTCGAGAGCCCGGAGTCGTTGCATCGAGGAGTATCCGGTGCCGAAGTCATCGATTGACAGGCGAACCCCCAACTCGTCGAGCGCGGCAAACACCGGGGCGCTGTCGCCACCCTCGTCGAGAAGGTCGGTCTCGGTAACCTCCAACGTCAATAGTTGAGGTGGCAATTGGTGGACGGCGAGCAGCGCCCGTATCTGCTCCGGAAGGTCGTGGTTCCGAAAGCTCATCGAGCCGAGGTTCACGGCCACTCGCAGCGGATAGCCGTCGTCGACACAAGCAGCCGCCATCTCCACCGCTCGCTCCAACATGTGGGTGGTGAACCGGTGATAGTCAGCGGACACTTCCAACACCCCGAGGAAGTCGGCCGGTGTGAGTAGCCCGTACTCCGGATGCTGCCATCGGGCCAGTCCTTCGGCCCCGACGATGCGGCCCGAGTGAAGGTCAACGAGTGGTTGCATGTACAGCTTGAATTCGTCCTGGGTGAGAGCGTCGGGAACGTCGGCCGTTAGTTGGAGACGGCGGACAGACATGACGTTCGGGGTGGACTCAAAGAGCCGTACCCCGCCGCCTGCCCGCTTGGCGACATAGGCCGCCATATCAGCCTTGGACAGCAGTTGTTCCTCGGTTTCACCGTGGTCCGGTGCCATCGCAATCCCGACCGAGCAGCTGACGGCCAAACGAATACCGTCGAACTCGATCTGTCCGGCAACGACGTCGTACACCTGCTGCCCCAGCTGCACGATGTCGGCCGCTGTCAGTTCACCGGTCGCTATCAACGCAAACTCGTCGCCACCTATTCGGGCCACTGTCCGCATGTTGGGAACCGATGAGTTCAGCCGTTGGGCGACAATGCGCAGCAGCCTGTCTCCGGCCAGGTGCCCGAGGGTGTCGTTGACTTCTTTGAATCGGTCGAGGTCGATAAGAATCAGGGCGACCTGACCGTCATCGGCCCGCTCGCTGATGGCCTTCGACAGTTCCCGCTCAAGGACCGCCCGGTTGTGCAATCCGGTTAAGGCGTCATGATCGGCTTGACGCTGCAGCGCGTCGTTGAGCTCGGCCAGCTCGGTGACATCGGTTGAGATTCCTCTGACCACGTTCTCGTCGGAGCTCTCAACCCGCATCTCCCGCAGAGCAACTGGATGACCGTCTCGATGAACGGCTCGCACCGTCGAGTGGCCGGCCAGCTCGGTCCGCTCCGGCAGGGATTGGCGCGCCACCGCATTGGCGTCGATGACGTCCGACCAGTGGCGTCCAACCATTTCGTGCCGGTGATACCCGAGCACGCGGTGCACACTGCCGGTCACGTTGAGAACGTTGCCCGTTGTCTTGTCGATCTCCCATACGAA
>JAHDFR010000209.1:0-3815 GCA_020628065.1 Acidimicrobiales bacterium | reverse complement strand
AAGACCAGGGACGCGGTGACGAGCACTGTTGCCGCATACCACATAACCGGGTATAGGCCTGCCAACGCTGAAGCAACGACGATACGCACTATGGCGGAGTGGATGTTCCGCCGATCCGTTCGACCGAATCGGCGTAGCGCAATCAGCACCGGGACAACCGCAGCAATGACGAGTGCCCCGGCCACCCGCCCGGAGTCAGAGATGTCAAACGGAAGGATCAGCCACAGAACTGCGGTGACGATGGGGGAGAGGAAGTCGTCAACGAGGTAGGCCCTTCGTCGAGTGGCCTGGATTTCTCTGGCTATCTGATCCCGGGTTTCCGAGTCGGCCAGCGAGACGTCTTGTCTTCTGCCCACCCAGCGCGTATCGACACCTCAGTGGGTATCCCTAAGCGATGTTTGCCTGGAAGGCGTTGCGTCACACCGCCGGTGATGTGGCGCGATCTCTGAACGCTTCGCACCCGCCGAACTCCGACAAATCGGCCCGGAAGAACACTTCAGTGGTGGTGGAGTCGAAGGCAATGACCTGCCCGCCATCGGAGTCGGCCACCCAGACGTTGTCGCCGTCAACCGTCATGTCGATGGAGTTGAAGTCCATGTTCGGAACCAATTCGGCTTGGCTGGTGGCGGGATCGATGCGCCAAAGCTCACCCAGCTCGGTTCCGACCCAGACGGTGTCGGACGCAAACTCGAGAGCGTGGGGCCGTTGGCCGACCTCAATTGTGTCCAGCAGCTCGCCGGTTGCCGGATCCAGTCGGGCGACTGTTCCCGCATCGGCGTTGGTCACCCAGATGCTGCCTCCTCCGGCCACCACATGAATGGCGCCTTCGCCGACTACCGGCTCGGCGGTGACGGTGTTGGTGGTGGTGTCGATACGGGTGACTGTGCCGTCGACGTTGTTGGTCACCCAGGCGATGCCGTCGGCCACGGCGACGTAGTGGGGGCGTGCCCCGACCTCAATGGAGATCACCACTTCGTTGGTGTCGGGGTCGATGCGGTGCACCTCTTCGGTGGCCGGGTCGACGGCCCAAACACTGCCGTCGCCTTCCGCCAGTCCGAGAGCGAAACCGTCAAATTCGACTTGGGCTTCGGGCTGTGAGGTCTCCGGGTCGAACCTGGTGACGATGCCCCCTAACCGGTTGCCGACCCACACCGATCCGTCGGCTACGGCCACGCCGGACGCTGATCCCCCTCCGGTCACCGCCTCCAACACTTCCTCCGAGACCTTGTCGATCTTGGCCACCACCCCGCAGTTAAAGTCCGACACCCAAACGGCGTCGTCGGTTACGGCCACGCTGTCGGGCCGAAAATTTAGTGGCTGAGGCTGAGGTGGGACGGGCTCGGCCTGTTCGGCGTCCGGGTCGACATCTCCCTGTCGATCATCGGGAGCCTCTTCGGAGCCGAAGAGCTCCTCACCGTCGGCCTCACGCTCTTCAACCGGCTGCTCGGATTCGTCGGCACCGGCCAGCGAGTCATCGCTGGACCCTATGCGACTGACTAAAGCCATCAGGCCACCGAAAAGCACGATGATGGCGATTACGGCAGCAGCAATCCAACCGCGGCGATCACCTCCGTCGTCTCCAGCGCCTGGGCTGTCGTTCGTCGGGGGAGGGAAATCCCAGGTGACACTATCGGCCGGGGGTATCTCTTCGATCGGTTGTTGCCCTTCGGGCACCGATAAGGACAGCGGATACATGCCGGGCGGCGGGGGCGCCGGCGCCTCAAAGGCTCCGGGCGCAGCGGGTGGCGGTCCGGTTGGCGGTGAGGTCGGTGGCGGCGTGTCGTCAGGCCCGAAGTCCACTACCTCACGCTAACAGCTGTCATGTCCCGCTGGGTCCGTGCTGTGCCGACCTGGAGGTTTATCGTTCATCGCCGGAGCCGCCGACGGCGCCTCGATCGGCCCGGGAGGCTAGCTTGGCGATGTTGGCTTTGGCCACTTCTTCAAGACTGGAGTCGAGGGCGGACGCTGCTTGGGTTACGTACCACAGCGTGTCACCCAGCTCTTTCAACAGTAGGTCTCTCCGCTGGTCGCTGAGCACTCCGCCGTCATCTCGAAGAGTCTTCTTAAGGTGCTCAGCGGCTTCGCCCGCCTCGCCGTTCAACCCGAGAATCAGCCTTGTGAGCAGGCCGAGCCCGTCATCGCCGACGGCCGAATACAACGTCCGGGCCGATGCTTCCTGGTACTCGGCGAAGTTCATGGGCCCACGCTACCGCTGGCACGGCAGCTGACGCGATTGTTAGGAGTACGCCGACTGACTCTCCTTCCAGGAGCCGCCGTCGGCCCGTGGTTCCTTGGGCAGCCCGAGCACCCGTTCACCGATGATGTTCTTTTGCACCTCGGATGTGCCGGCATAGATGGTCCCCGGTCGGGCGATCAGGAACGAATCAATCCAGTTGGGCACGGTATTGGGAGTACCGATAGGCGGTGCTCCCAATCCAGAGACATCGCCTTGACCGAATCCGATGGTGGCGTCGGCGCCTGCCAGTTCCATGGCCGCCTCGGTTACCTGCTGGTGGTACTTGCTCCACTGAAGCTTGGTTATGGACGACTCGGGCCCCGGCGCTTCTCCTCGAAGGTTGCGGGTGAGGGCCTGGTACCCCTGCCAGCGCAGGATCTCCACCGCAGTGTGGAACCGGGCGATCTTCTGCCGGGTGGTGGGATCATCGGTCTTGCCGTAGCGCTGGGCCAGTTCGATGAAGCTGTCCAACTCGGCTCGGAACGGAAGGGCCAGCACGGTGGCCCGAATGCCACGCTCGAAGCCAAGCAAGGTGTTGGCCACCGCCCAACCATTGTTGACGCCCCCTAAGACATTGTCTTTGGGGCAGCGGGCATCGCTGTAGAACACTTCGCAGAAGTGGTCTTTCATCCCGATGTGGGTGATTGGTCGTACCTCGATGCCGGGCTGGTCCATTGGCACCAACATGAAGGAGATGCCTTTGTGCTTGGGTACCTCGGGGTCGGTCCGGCACAGAGTGAAGATCATGTTGGCGTGCATTCCGGCGCTGGTCCAGATCTTCTGCCCGTTGAGAATCCACTCGTCGCCGTCCAACTCGGCCTTGCAGCCAAGGTTGGCCAGGTCGGATCCGCTGTTCGGTTCGCTGTAACCCTGACACCAGACGTCGGAACCGTCGAGGATGCGGGGGAGGTAGTGCTGTTTCTGTTCTTCGGTGCCCCAGTGCAGGATCGTGTTGCCCACCATGCCGATGCTGAACCCATCGTTGCTTCCCATGGTGGGAACGCCGCGGTGGGCGAACTCTTCGTTCAAAATGACGTGTTCAATGCGCGATAACCCGGCACCGCCGTATTCCGCCGGCCAGTGAGGAGCCAGAAGGTTGGCTTCGCTCAGGGTTTCCCGCCATTGCTTTTGCCAGTGATGCCGATCGTCGCTTGGAAGCGACCCGATGCCTCCCCAATCCGACGGCAGATGCTCGTCAAGGAAGTCTTTCATCTGCTGGCGGTAGGCCTCGGTGTCTGCCGGATAGGTCGGGTCCATACCGGCGATTGTAGATTCCCGCATCCGAGCGGTCACATGCGAATGGCTCATGGCGACCTCGGCCGAGGCCTTCGTTTTGGTGTTTCGTTTGGTGTGGCTGGGCGGGTGGCCCATACGGTGTGCCCTGTCGGCCTGCTCTTTCGATACAGCGTGTGGTTGCGGTAGTGCAGGTCGTTGTGGCACCGCTCGCACAGCAGCGCCATCTTGGAGACGTCGGTCTTGCCTTGCCCGGGTGCGGTCCATGGCATCAAGTGATGGGCCACGCATCGGTCGATGGTGGCTCGACACAGCACGCAGCCACGGTCTCGCACCGCTAACGCCA
>JAHDFR010000208.1 GCA_020628065.1 Acidimicrobiales bacterium | reverse complement strand
ACATCACCTGAGTCCTGGGTGTAGGTGATTGCCATGTTCAGCTCATCAGCCGAACCGATCGGCTGGCCGTTGATCTCCAGAATCACATCGCCATCCACCGGCACCTCCAGGCCACCCATCGACACCGTCGACCCGGCACCCCGAAGCCCGGCCGCATCAGCCGGACCCCCGACCACAGTGTCAACCACCATGACACCGTTGGCCGGAAGCCCGGCTTCGTCGCGCAACCCTGGAGGAAAGAAGGCCAGGGAAGCCAGCTGGGCACCCAACGAAGGTCGGGTGTCGGAAATGTCGCTCACACCGCCAAGCTCAAGGTTGGCCAACGCCTCCAGCAACAAGTTGGACGGCACCGCCAAACCAATACCGGCGAACGCTCCGGATTCGGGGTTGATGATGGCGGTGTTCACCCCGATCAACTCCCCGGAAGAGTTCAACAACGCCCCACCGGAGTTGCCGGGGTTGATGGCGGCGTCGGTCTGAATCATGGGAATCGACACCATGCCCACCGACTCCAGGAACCGCCCGGTGGCCGACACAATCCCGGTAGTCGCAGTCGAATCGAACCCGAACGGGTTGCCGATGGCAATCGTCTTCTGCCCGGTCACCACCAGATCCGAATCAGCGAACGGAATAGGTTCCACATCGGGGAACGAGCCCGAACCCAACGGCTGCAACAAAGCCAAGTCAAACGACGGGTTCACCCCGATCACATCCAGGGCGACCGGGTCGCCGACATTGGGGAACCGGGCCGCCACCACGGCGTCATCCCGCAGCTGAGCCGTTCCCGGCTCCAGCGCAGCGCTGACCACATGGAAGTTCGACACCAGGTACTGTTCACCGTTCGACTCGATCAGGAAGCCGCTGCCGGCCCCAACCTGACCACCGGCCGGTTGACCGTTCGGCCCCATGGCATCGCCCTGCACCAGAATCTGCAGTGAAGCGGTGGAGGGAGCGAACCGGTCCAGCACGTCGATGGTGTTCTGCTCGTCGGCAACCACAACGGTCACCGGGGCCGCATCAGGCGCCGCATCAGAAGTAGGTTCGGCCACAGGGCCGGAACCAAAACTTGTGCCCAACCACCACCCCGCCGCAATCAGGAGCGTGGTGGAAAGTAGCCCCAACACCGCACCCAGCGCCACCAAGCGCACCGGGGAACGGCGAGGGACTTCCTGTTGAGGAGCAATCACGGGAGGTGATGGCCGGGCGAACCGCTCAACCGGATCCGGGCGCCAGCTCGGGATGGGTTCGACTTCCGGGGCTGATGACACATCTCGGTCGAGTACGTCCATGGCAAACAAACCACCGACCCCGGTCGCCTATTCCGGCCCCTCGTCACCCAGGCGTGCCGTCTCACCGTCATTCCGGCAGGGCAGAATGGAAACGTGGGAAGAAGACGACGAGAGCGGAGTCCCGATCAAGTGCACATCTCGTTCTTCGAGTCCGTTCTGGGAACTGTCGGCATCGGCTACACCGAACGGGCCATTCTGGCCGTGCAGCTTCCGGAGGAATCCGAGGAGGAGACCCGCGGCCGCCTCACTCAACGTTTCCCCGAAGCCGTCGTCCACGACGATCTGTTCCACGACAACCTGTTCCACGACGAAGACCTCGACTCGGCGCAAGGCGCGGTGGCTGCTGATGCAGCCAAGCGGATTCAAGACCTCTTAGCGGGCGAAGACGTTGAGCTTGACCCCATCCCGGTAGATATCAGCACGTCCAGCGAGTTCAACCAGCAGGTCTACGCCGTTGTCCGCATGATCGGCCGGGGCGAGACCCTGACCTACGGCGAAGTGGCCCGCCGGGTAGGAGAACCTGGTGGAGGCCAAGCCGTCGGGCGGGCCATGGCCGCCAACCCCATCCCAGTCATCATTCCGTGCCATCGGGTACTTGGCGTCAACCAGGAACTGGTCGGCTTCTCAGCCAACGGTGGGATTGAAACCAAACGGCGGATGCTTCTGGCCGAAGACTGCCCGGCCGTTCCACCCACGCTGTTTGATCAACCGTAGCCACGGCCTATCAATAAGGCCCGACTCAACAACGGCGCTTCGGTAGGCCACACTGTTGGCCGTGCCGTTGACGTTTCCTGCTCACCAATCGGTGGTCGTGCCGCTCAAGATGTACTTCCCGTCGCGTTTCGACGGACTGGCGTTGGTGGTCGGGGCCGGGGCACCCGACCTGTTGTTCGGTCTCGGTGCCGGCTGGTTGTTCGCCCACAGCCCGTGGGCCCTGCCCATTCTCGTCCCGGCAGTTGTCTTGTACTGCCTTTCGCTGCGGCGATGGGCATTGCCCGGGTTGTTTCGACTCGCTCCCACCATTTTCGGCACCGACCTTCGGGCCTACGGGGCCATGTCCACCAGTCGTCCACCATTGACTCGGAGCCTGGCTTCAGCGGCCGTCGGGGTCGGCAGCCATCAGCTGTGGGACTCGTTCACTCACGCCGGACACCCGGTGGCCTCAGCACTAGGGCTCGACCAGTTGCTGTTCACCGTTGGTCTCGGTCCGTTGACTCGGGACTTCTCCATCGCCCGCCTCATCCAGTACAGCGGCCACAGCTTCGGTTCAATGATCACCGTGGGCCTTCTGTACCTGATCGTCAGGCGACGGTCACCGGGAGTGCTCAACTGGGCTGAGGTCGATCGCCTTACCGCCATGCGTCGACCGAAGGCGACAGTACCACTGAGTTTGGTTGGCGTCCTGACGGTCGCAGGTATCGCCGTTTGGCCCGCTGTTGGCGGTCGAGGCCCATTCGTGCTGATCGTGCTGTGGGCCGTAGCCGTACTGGTGGGCGGCCGGCTGGTTGAACGAGCCTATGTCGACGAGTCGTCGGAACGAGCGAAACCGGGGCAGCCCGCCAGGTAGTCGGCGATCTCATCACCGCTCAACCCCCAAGTCTCGGCCAGACCGGCACTCACAATGGTCTCGTACGCAGGGTCCGGACTGTTCAGTCTGGTAAGCACTTCCCTGGATCCGGTTATGGTCATGGCCGCCACGCCGTTGAGCTCGCCCACCGGTTCGAGCAGCCGATACGAACCACGGTCGGCTTGGCAGCCGACTCGTCGGTTGACAGCATCGGCCACCAGTTCCGGAGCCACACCCACGCCGGCGTTCTCTTGCCGCCAGATGTCACCGAGTTGACCGACGGTCACCAACCAGGCTCGCCCGTAGGCGGCCACCTGACGCTCCGTCGAAACCACCGAGCAGACTCCGCCTCTACTCCATCGTCTCGACCATCCGGCGAACACCAGCTGCCAGCCCGGCATCATGAACCGTTGGTCGTCAGTGGGGGCCGAAGGATTGGCCGCCCCCTCCTCCACCGGGCCGGAGTCGGACGCCAGGGCAGAACCCCGAATGGATCCGCCCTCGAGATACGCCATCAACCGATTGCGCGACAAGTTCGACCCGTAGGCCACATACCAAACCGGCTGATCGAACCCGTTGACGGGCCCGGCCTGGTCGTTAGACAGCGAGCAGGTCGCGAGCGCCGGTGTCAGAGGAGGGGTGACGGAGCTTCGACATGGCCCGAGCCTCGATCTGGCGGATGCGCTCACGGGTAAGGTTGAAGTACTCGCCTACTTCTTCGAGCGTGCGAGGTTCGCCACGGTCCAGACCGAAACGAAGCTTGAGAATTTCACGCTCTCGCTCGTCCAGTGGGGCCAGAAGACGGGAAATCTCGTCCGGCAGCAGCGCAGTGGCGGCCCGCTCAAACGGCGAGTCAGCCGAACGATCCTCGACCACGTCGCCCAGCTCAGCATCGCCGTCCTCACGCAGAGGCTCGGAAAGCGAGAGGGGCTCGGCGGCGAAGCGCAGCGCCTCGGTTACCTTGTCCTCCGGCATTTCGACCTCGGCCGACAACTCGGCCAGGGTGGCAGGACGACCGTACTTGAGCTCCAGGCGGGAGCGGGCCTTCTGCAGGCGGGCCAAGGTGTCTCCGGCGTGCACCGGAAGCCGAATGGTGCGACCTGTGTTGGCGATGCCACGGGTGATGGCCTGACGGATCCACCAGGTGGCATAGGTTGAGAATTTGAAGCCTTTTCGCCAATCGAACTTCTCGACGGCGTGCATCAAACCAAGGTTGCCTTCCTGGATGAGATCCAGCAGCGGCAGGCCGGAGGCCTGATACTTCTTGGCGATCGACACCACAAGACGAAGGTTGGACTGCACAAACGTGCGTTCAGCCTTGCGTCCCTGACGGACCTTGCGGCGAAGGTCGCGCTTGTCCATGACCGAAAGATCCGCTTCGCCTTCGAGGCGTTCAGAAGCGGCCTTACCCTCTTCGATGTTCTGGGCAAGTCGGACCTCGTCCTCCTTGGTCAACAAGGGGTACTGCCCGATATCGGTGAGGTACAGCCTTACGAGGTCTTCCTCGTCCCGCTCGACGCGTTCCTTAGCCAAGGACCTACCTCTCATTCGGGCGCTGCCACCCTAAGGCGGCTGCGCTGGCGACGCTTCGTACCAGTCTATTGGCTGGGTACGACGTTGCATCGGCAGTGTAGACGATCCCCTTGAGGAAACCCCCTCCGCCTGTCAACGCCGGATTAGGCCGTTCGACGGTAATTAGTAGCCTAGGGGCTCTACGCCGATAGCGATGGATCAGGCCCAACCGAAGCCCGACGTCATCTCCGCCAGAGGCGTCCAGCGACGTGTTCAGGGTTTCGTGACCAATCGGACAACTACGCTATGTCGTCCATCACCCGGGGACGGGAGGCCACCACCGGGGCGACCGCGGTATCGGAGAGGGCAACGATGTCAGACCACGTCAGGTCGTCGCTGGCCCACAACTGAGCGAAGATCCGATCAGCCGGACCGTTGAAGCCATGCCGGTTCCTGAAGTCGTACCGATGCCGAGGTTTGTGGGCCACAAACCCCAACCGTGACGCCCGACCAAACAGATTGGTGTCCCAGGCAATGCGATGAGCGTGACTCAACTCGGCGCGAAGGTCGGGGGCTCCGAACGAGGTCGACCGGCGATCACACACCTCAAGGAACAGGCGAGCGAACGTCAACCCCGACTCCAGTTCGCCAAGGGTTCGCGGGCGGGCATAGCGTTCCAATGCCCCACTCTCAATATGGAACTCGACGGGGTCTAACGACACCACTTCGGCTCGACTGGTGGGAGCGCTCTGATCAATCTCCACCACAATCTCTCCATCGAGAGCTGAAGCGCAGGCCGACTCCGCAGACGAAACCGCTACCGCCGCCACTTGGGTCGCGTCGTATTCGACCTGATCAAAGGCCTCTGGTTTTACAACTACCGCCACTTCTTCCTCTCATACACCTAACGCATGTGCTGCTAAAGAGACGACTCAACAGGACCGCCGGTCGCGGCCGACCTCCGCTTTTGGCCAAGAGCTCCTCCGCTCTCGGCCAAGAATTAACGTGCGCTACTCGTCCTGCGACGAAGCAGCGTGGACAACAGATTCGGGCAGCCGGCTCTCCAGCTGCTCCGGCGTCGGCGCAATCGAGCCTCGCCCGACAACCCCTCCGGCTGCGACGAGCAACTTGGTGAGCTCCACCTGGTGGAGGCCCGCCCGCTCTACTTGCTCGTCGGTTTCAACAATCGACTGAAGAATCATCTCACCTTCCCTCCACTCCTCTTCATCGTCTCGAAGACAGAACTTCAATGAGCGAATCGTCGGAGCATCGGCGATCTGACTTGTGGTGTTCAAATGGAAAGTGTAGGCGGCGATCAGGTGGGGGATCAAAACCCGATACAGCCCAACCAGCTTCTCGACCGTGCTACTCGGATCCACCGGATCACCGATGGCGGCAAAGAACGTTTCCACCGCCGGGCTGGCCGGAACCACCAACTTCTCGGACGTCGATTCGTCAAGCTGGACAAGCTGCTTGTGCCATAGCTCGGCATGGAAGGCGTGATGGGCGCAGTGCTCTCCCAGCTTGAACCTCACCTCCAGCTCGGGGGTGAGGGCGGCCCAGCCACCCAACAGCTCGAACAGTTTCATTTCGATCCACTTGTAGTGGCCCAGCCGCTTGGCCGTCTGCTCAACGTCGAAGACGCCGGAGAGCCCGCGCCGCTTCCAGTCAACGAACGCCGCTTGCGGTTGGGAGGGATCTGCCATCTCTCGATTCTCTTTGCTCTC
>JAHDFR010000207.1:5161-6098 GCA_020628065.1 Acidimicrobiales bacterium | reverse complement strand
AGCCCCGACACGCCACCGCCGTCCCGTGACGCTCCGGAATGTGTTGAAGCTGATCTGCCCTGGATTGGCAACGCCATTCCCGTAATCGACGGCGTGCCCCAGGGTTAAGGCGGCTCGTTCGATGATCACTGAAACCACAACGAAAGGGGCGGGTGACTCTCCCCTTACCTTGACCTCTGTTCGAGTGGCGTTTGGTGGTCTGATCGCCCTGGCCGGCATCGACCTTGATGTCGGCCGGGGCGAGCGATTGGCCATTCTCGGCCCCAACGGGGCCGGTAAAACCACGCTGTTCAACGTGGTTGCCGGTGACATCGCTCCCTCGGCGGGAACGGTGACCATCGCCGGCGAAGATGTAACCTCTGCGCCGCCTCGTCGCCGCCCGGCGCTGGGCGTGGCTCGCACCTATCAGAAGACCAGGCTGTTCAGCGGCCTAACAGTTGAACAGAACCTGGTCCTGGCCCGGGTGGGCAAGGTTGGCGGGCACCGGCGATTCCGTCGGGGGCCGGCATTGGCTGACGCCCGAGAACGGGCTCGGCGGGTGGCGCACGACGTCTGGCTGGGCGACTTCGTCGATCAGCCGGTGGCGTCGTTGTCGCACGGCCAGCAACGCCAGCTTGAAGTTGGCCTGGCCGTGATCACCGAACCTCAACTGCTGCTACTGGACGAGCCGGCCTCGGGTTTGTCCCGAGGTGAGCGGGAGCGGTTGATCGAGTTTTTGACCGGCCTTGAGAAGACAGTGACGCTGGTTTTGATCGAGCATGACATGGACGTTGCCCTCCAGGTTGCCGACCGGGTGATGGTGATGGCCGACGGTGAGAAAGTGGCCGAGGGCGAGACCGAAGCCATGCGCAACGACGAACGGGTCCACGAGATCTACCTGGGCACGCAACCCGGCGGCCCGGTTGGAGAGTCGGCATGACCGAACTACGGGTTGACG
>JAHDFR010000207.1:0-5107 GCA_020628065.1 Acidimicrobiales bacterium | reverse complement strand
CCGCCGGCTACGGAGCGTCTCAGGTGCTGGACGGCGTCACCTTCCACGTCGGGGTTGAATCGGCGGTCATCATCGGGCGCAACGGTATGGGTAAGACCACGCTGTGCAAGGCTCTCATGGGTTTGCTGCCGATCCGGTCCGGGTCGGTTCGACTCAACGGGGTTGAGCTGGCCGGAGCCTCGCCTCGAAAGGTTGTCCGTTCCGGCATGGCTTACGTGCCCCAGGGGCGTCGGCTGTTCCCGTCGCTCAGCGTGGACGAACACCTGGCCATGCTGGCTCCGGAAAGTAAAGGCAAACGGTGGACCCCGTCGGAGGTCTACAAGTTGTTCCCCCGGCTGGCCGAGCGAAAGGGCAACGGGGGAGCCGAGCTTTCAGGTGGTGAGCAACAGATGTTGGCCATCGGTCGGGCCCTGTTGCTCAACACGCCTCTCATCATCATGGACGAGCCGTCGGAGGGTCTGGCCCCCACCATCGTCCAGACCTTGATCGAAACCGTTCACCGGTTGGTGGCTGACGGGACATCGGTCCTGGTGGTGGAACAGAACCTGGGGGCGGCTACGTCGATGGCCGAACGCCAGCTGGTGATGGTGGCGGGCCAGATCGAGACCGAAGTGCCGGCGGCTGAACTGGCCGCCGATCGTGACCTGCAACGACGCTACCTGGGGGTGGACACATGAACCGTGTTTATGTGGTTGGTACCGCTGACACCAAAGGTGAAGAGCTGCGCTACGTCCGCGATCTGATCGCTGAGAGGGGGTGTCATACCACCCTTGTTGACGTGGGTACCGGCGGCGGCGCTGACGACGGGGCCGACAATGTGGACGTCTCGCCTGACGAGGTGGCAGCCCATCACCCCGACGGGGCAACGGCTGTGCAGTCAGACGATCGGGGCACCGCGGTGGGCGCAATGGCCGTGGCTCTTGAACATTTCATGGCCACCCGTACTGATGTTGCCGGGATGATCGGCCTTGGCGGCTCCGGTGGTACGGCGCTGATCTCGCCGGCCATGCGATCACTACCGGTTGGTCTGCCAAAGGTTCTGGTGTCAACCGTGGCCTCCGGTGATGTATCACCGTACGTGGGGCCGGCCGACATCGCCATGATGTACTCGGTCACCGACGTGGCCGGGCTCAACCGAATCTCCCGCCGGG
This sequence comes from Acidimicrobiales bacterium, assembly GCA_020628065.1. Lineage (GTDB taxonomy): Bacteria > Actinomycetota > Acidimicrobiia > Acidimicrobiales > SZUA-35 > JAHELU01. Next base: position 3,956 of record JAHDFR010000207.1, on the reverse strand, counting down.
TGTTGGGCAACGCCGCCAATGCCGTCGCCGGCATGGCCGCCAACCCGGTTGAGGTTCCTGCCTCGAATCGTCCGGTTGTGGGCATGACCATGTTCGGGGTAACCACCCCTCTGGTGACGATGCTGGCTGAAACGCTGGAGCAGTCGTGCGACCCGCTCATCTTCCACGCCACCGGTACCGGCGGTCAGTCCATGGAGAAGCTGGTCGACTCCGGGATGATCGACGCCGTCTTGGACATGACCACCACCGAAGTGGCCGACCACCTGGTTGGGGGTGTGTTCTCGGCCGGGCCTGATCGCCTCGGCGCCATCGCCCGCACTGGCGTTCCCTACGTCGGCAGTTGCGGCGCCCTCGACATGGTCAACTTCGGAGCGGTGGACACAGTGCCGGCCGAGTTCAAGGATCGGCTGCTGCATGTCCACAACGCCAACGTCACCTTGATGCGGACCACGCCGGAGGAGAACCGGCAGATGGGTCGGTTCATCGCCACCAAACTCAATCAGTGTCAGGGGCCGGTCCGATTCCTGTTACCGGAGGGTGGTGTCTCCATGATTGACGCCCCCGGCCAGGTGTTCCATGACCCTGAGGCTGACGCCGCCCTGTTCGAGACCATCGAGTCCGAGGTTGAGCAGACCGAGAACCGCCGGATCGTCCGAGTGCCCCGCAACATCAACGACGCCGAGTTCGCTGCCGCTGCCATGACCCACCTCGACGAGGTCTTCGACCGGTCGGCCAAACTGGGCGCCGACTAGACGAAAGGGATCTTTCCCCATGCCCAGATTTACTCGATCCGAACTGCTCGACCGGTTCCAACACATGGTTGACAACCGCGTTCCTATTGTTGGCGGAGGGGCCGGCACCGGCTTGTCAGCCAAGTGGGAGGAGGCCGGTGGCATCGACCTCATTGTCATCTACAACTCGGGCCGGTACCGCATGGCCGGACGAGGTTCGCTGGCCGGACTCATGGCCTACGGCAACGCCAACGAGATTGTGGTGGAGATGGCGTCAGAAGTGTTGCCGGTGGTCACGTCCACCCCGGTTCTGGCCGGTGTCAACGGCACCGACCCGTTCATCGACATGGAGTTCTTCATCTCCGAACTGAAACGCATTGGGTTCGCCGGAGTGCAGAACTTCCCAACGGTCGGGCTGATCGACGGGGTGTTCCGCCAGAACCTGGAGGAGACCGGCATGAGCTACGCGCTGGAAGTCGAGTGCATCGCCGAAGCCCACCGCCAGGACCTGTTGACCACGCCGTACGTGTTCAGCGAGGCCGACGCCGCTTCTATGACCGAAGCAGGAGCTGACATCATTGTCTGCCACCTGGGCCTGACAACCGGCGGCAGTATCGGGGCCGAAACGGCGCTGACTTTGGAAGACACCATCCCCAAGATCGAAGCCTGGGCCGACGCCGCCCGAGCTGTCCGCGACGACGTGATTGTTCTGGTTCACGGTGGGCCGATCGCCATGCCGGACGATGCCGCCTTTGTGTTGCAGAACGCCCGGGGCGTCAACGGCTTCTACGGCGCTTCCAGCATGGAACGCCTTCCGGTCGAACAGGCTCTCAAAGCCCAGACCGAGGCCTTCAAAGCCATCACGTTCTAACACCCCGACTTCCAATAGCCAAGTCTTACTAATCAACTCCTACTAATCAACTCCAACTAGCCAACTCTCAAGCCAACTCTTCGAGCCACGAAAGGTTCCCAACAATGAGCAACCGACCGCTTACTCTCTTCACCGGCCAGTGGGCCGACCTTCCCCTGGAGGAGGTGGCCGAGCTGGCCGCCGGATGGGGATACGACGGCCTGGAACTGGCGTGTTGGGGTGACCATTTCGAGGTTGATCGGGCGTTGGCTGAAGACGACTACTGCCAGGGCCGCCGGGAACTGCTGGCCCGTCACGGACTGGACTGCTGGATCATCTCCAACCACTTGGTCGGCCAGGCAGTATGCGACCATCCCATCGACGAACGTCACCAGGCCATCCTTCCGGCTCGCATCTGGGGTGACGGCGATCCCGAAGGTGTCCGTCAACGGGCGGCCCAGGAGATGGCCGATACCGGTCGGGCGGCGGCCAAGTTCGGGGTTGAGACCGTGGTCGGCTTCACCGGCTCCAGCATCTGGCACACCATCGCCGGTTTCCCGCCGGTTTCGGCCGCTCAAATTGACGCCGGCTACCAGGACTTCGCCGACCGGTGGAATCCGATCATGGACGTCTACGACGAAGTTGGTGTTCGCTTTGCCCTTGAGGTCCACCCCACCGAGGTCGCTTTCGACACCTGGACCACCCAACGCACCCTCGAAGCTATGGACCACCGGCCCAGCTTCGGCATCAACTTTGATCCCAGCCACTTCGTGTGGCAGTTCCTCGACGTCCCGGACTTCATCCGGACCTACGCCGACAAGATCTTCCACGTCGACTGCAAGGACGCCAAGCGGCGACTCGACGGCCGCAACGGAGTCATGGCCAGCCACATCGGTTTTGGTTCCATGAACCGGGGATGGGACTTCGTGTCCGTCGGCCACGGCGATGTTCCGTGGGAGGACATGATTCGCATGCTCAACGAGATCGGCTATGACGGCCCTATCTCCATCGAATGGGAGGATGCCGGGATGGATCGCCTGGTCGGAGCGCCCGAGGCTCTTGAGTACATCCGCAAACTGCTGTGGGGCGTGCCCGAAGGCAGCTTTGACGACGCCTTCGCCTCGGGGGAGTGAGCGCAGTGCCTAACCCGACAAACCCAATCAACGTCGCCCTCATCGGATCTAAGTTCATGGGCCGGGCCCACTCGAACGCCTGGCTCAACGTTGGCCGGTTCTTCCCTGACGCCGGTCAAGCGGTCATGCACACCGTCGCCGCCCGCAACGCCAAGGAGGTTCAGGCCTTCGCTGAGCAGTGGGGCTGGGCCAACGCCGGCACCAACTGGCGAGAGGCGGCGACCGACGCCGAGGTCGATCTGGTTGACGTGGCCACCCCTAACCACGTGCACGCCGAACAGGCCATCGCCGCGCTGGAAGCGGGCAAGCATGTGGTGTGTGAAAAGCCGCTGGCCGGCACCCTGGCCGACGCCAAGGCCATGGTGGATGCCGCTGAAGTCGGCGGCGGCCGGACCTTTGTTTGGTACAACTACCGGCGGGTTCCGGCGGTGGCGCTGGCCCATCGGTTGGTGCAGAACGGACTGCTCGGTCGTATTTACCACGTGCGGGCCGCCTACCTGCAGAGCTGGGGTGGTCCTGACACCCCGCTGTTGTGGCGCTTTCAGGGCGACGTTGCCGGGTCGGGTGCTCACGGTGATCTCAACGCCCACATCATCGACGCCGTGCGGTTCATCACCGGTGAGGAGATCGTCCGCATCGATGGCGCCATCGAACACACCTTCATCGAAGAGCGGGCGACCCTGGCCGAAGGGGCTGGCGGCGAAATCGCCGGCGCCGGGGCCGACACCGGCGGTATGGGTGAGAGCACGGTGGACGACGCCGTCATGTTCATGGGTCGGCTCAGCGGGGGAGGGCTGGCCTCGTTCGAAGCCAGCCGTCTGGCCACCGGCTACCACAACGCCAACCGGTGGGAAATTCACGGTGAGAAAGGCGCAGTCCGCTTCGACTTTGAGCGGATGAACGAGCTCGAGGTGTACGACCTTGACCACGACGGCGACCGCCAGGGCTGGACCACTATTGACGTCACCCGGGGTGGAGACGGCCACCCCTATATGGAGGCGTGGTGGCCGGACAGCCACGGGCTGGGTTACGAACACGGATTTGTCAACCAGGCGGCTGACATCTTGACGATGCTGGGCGGCGGCCAGCCGCTGGTGCCGATGCCCGACTTCGCCGACGCCTACCGAACCCAGCAGGTTCTCGATGCCGCATTGACCTCGGCCCGGGAGGGCCAAGCCGTTGACATAGGTTGACGTGACATAGGTTGACGGCCCGAACCGCAGAACAACAGAAATTCAGAGA
>JAHDFR010000206.1 GCA_020628065.1 Acidimicrobiales bacterium | reverse complement strand
ACATTCGTAATGCGTAGGTCGCGAGTTCGACTCTCGCTTCGGGCTCAGAAGTCTTTCGCCGCCGTCGGTACAGGCAAGGCCGTGTGGGCACCCTCACACCAATCTCACAGGAAAGCCTCGTTCGTCTCACAAGGCCGATTCCTACCTTGGCCGTATGTCTCAGGCGAAGCGCACGTCCGGTCTTCTTGCATCCTTGTTGTCGTCAGCACTTCTGACTGCAGCATGCGTTGGCGGTACCTCCACCAGTCTCGATGCCGATGCTGGCGCAGCAGTCGAGACAGCAGTGAGCACGGTAACTGCTGCTGAAGGCGCTGTACTTGTTGATGATGAGTTGGCCGCAGGCTCCGGCGCAGCTGACCCGTCGGACGATGTCGTCGACATCGCAATGGCCAACCAGGCGTCGCACGTTGACGACGGCGATCTGAGCTACGACCGATCAAACGCCGTCGAGATCAACCTCAACGGGACAAACGCTTCAGTAGACTCCGATTCCGATGCCGTTGGGGTCGATGGCGGCGTGATCACCATCACCGATGACGGGACCTACATCGTGGGTGGCACCCTTGACAATGGCCAGATCATCGTCGACGCCGGGGACGGCGATGACGTCACCCTTGTGCTCGCCGGCGTTGACATCACCAACACCAGCGGTGCCGCCATCGCCATCATGAACGCCGATGAAGCCGTCGTGCTGCTGGCCGACAGATCCAACAACCGGCTCACCGACGGGGCCACCTACCTCTTCCCCGACGCCGAGACCGACGAGCCCAACGCCGCTCTCTACTCGGCGGTCGACCTGGCCATAGCCGGTGACGGCGAGCTGGCGGTAACCGCCAACTACAACGACGGCATCGCCGGCAAGGACGGCCTGGTGATAGCCGCCGGATCCGTGACCGTGACTGCGGCCGACGACGGCGTCCGAGGCAAGGACTACGTCATCGTTCAAGGTGGCACCATCGCCATCGACGCAGCCGGAGACGGCATCAAGGCCGACAACGACGAAGACCCCGAGCGAGGCTACGTTCTGGTGTCCGACGGTGACCTTGACATCACCGCCGGCGACGACGGCATCCAGGCTGCCACCGACCTGCTGGTGTCAGGCGGCACCATCTCCATCGACGCCGGATTGACCTCAGGCACCGGGCGGGCGCTCCAGGGTGATGTCACGGTGGCGGTCTCCGATGGCGATGTCACCGCTCATGCAGTCGACGATGCCGTCCACTCCAACAACGCCGTCACAATCAACGGTGGCTCACTAACCTTGTCCGCCGGAGATGACGGCATCCACGGCGACTATCTGGTCACCATCAACGGTGGTTCGATAACCATCACTGATTCGTTCGAAGGCATCGAGGCCGAGGTGATTGAAATCAACGACGGCGTGATCGACGTGACCTCCAACGACGACGGGCTAAACGTGGCCCGCGCCGATGCGGCCACGGCGGAGGCGGCCGCCCCACCAGACCCCCGGCCGGATGCGCTGCCGGATACGCCGCTGGACGTTGAATCGGTGGCCCCAACCGGTGGCCGCGGCGAACGCCGAGGACCCGGAGGCGGACCGGACCGGGGACCGGTTGAGATGGTCGGCGAGCACTACGTCTACATCAACGGTGGCTCGATTTCGATTACGGTCACCGGAGCGCTGGCCGAGCAGGGCGACGGCATCGACGCCAACGGCCACATCGTCATGACCGGCGGAGTGGTGTCGATTAGCGGCGCCACCGACACTCGCAACAGTGCACTCGACTACAGCGGAGGATCATTCGAGATGACCGGCGGGCTGCTCATCGGAACCAACATCGACGGTCGAAACTCCGAAGGTGTCGGAGCCGGGTCAAGTCAAGCCTCGCTCTACATCACTACTGGTTCAGTTGTCGGCGCCGGCACCGTCGTTCACATCGAGTCGACCGACGGCGACAGCCTGGTCACCTTCCAGCCGGCCAACGACTACAGCGTGATTGTGTTCTCGTCCCCGGACCTTGTCGCCGGCCAGACCTACGAGCTCTACCTCGGTGGAACAGTGTCCGGTGACTCGACTTCCGGCATCTATGACGCCGCGGACGCCGTTGGTGAGCTGGTCGGTACAGCAACCGCCAACCAGTGACCGATCGCCGGCCGGCACACTCACAGAGAACCCACAGAGTCCTCCAACAGACCTCGCAACCGGCACAAATAGGTTCGGGTCATGAGCGAACATCTCAGAATTGACTATCCAGTCCACATGCTGAAGGGCATCCCAATCCGCATCGCCGCTGTGGTCGGTGCAATGCTGTTGGTAGCGGCCTGTTCCGCCACCGGCGACGAGGAAGCAGCCGTTACCGACACCATCGAGGTGGCCACCACCGAAGACAGCCCTGCCGAGGAGAGTCCTGTTGAGGAGAGCGACGCCGAGACGGGCTCGGCCGATGCCAGGGTCGACTGCAACGCAGTGGCCGAGCTTTTCGTCACCGGTGAATCGGTGAACCCTGATCTTGATGATCCCGAGGTGGCGGCCACCTGTGACGGCGAGACCATCACCGTGGTGTCCAACGGCGTTCCCGACTTCACCTACATCGGAACCTCACCCGGTGTTCCCGACGGGCGAGAGTTCGTCTTCACCCTTCCGGCCGAGCCGACCGTCGCCGACGCCGTCACCGACATCCCGTACATCGGCGAGATCGGAGTGACGCTCACCGGCATCGCCATGTACGGCCCCACCGAAGGAACCGGCGGTGACGTCGACTCGATGCCCGGCATCATTTCCGCCTGCGGAAGCCACAACGGACCCGGCGGATTCCATACCCACAAGATCCTGAATCCGGAGGAAACCGACTGTTGGTTCACACCGGAGGAAGTGGCGGATGAACCACAACTGGTCGGGTACGCCCTCGACGGTTTTCCGATCTACACCGGCATCGATCAGTACACGTCATCATGGCAACTCACCGACGAAACCCTGTTCGCTTCCGACACCTGGGCAGCGCACACCTACGTCGAAGGCTCCGGCGATCTCGATCAGTGCAACGGGCGCACCGACGAAGACGGTAACTACGCCTACTACACCACCGAAGCCTTCCCCTACCTTCTCGGTTGTTTCATCGGAGACGTCGAGATAACCGGCGGCGGTGGCGAAGGTGGCGGCGAGCGCCCGGAGAGGCCTGAGGATGCGCAGGACGGCCAGCGCCCGGAGAGGCCAGAAGAAGGCGAGCGCGGCGAGCGTCGGGCGCGGCCTGACGAAGGCGAGGACGGCGACGCGTGACCGCTACAACCAGCCGACGGAAGTTCCTCCGGGGCGCCGGTCTCGGCACAATCGGGGTTGCAGCAGGCGTTCTAGGTGTGACTGCAGTCGGCTCGGCCCACGAAACAAACCTGGGGGGAGCCCCAACTACCGCCGACATCGGCTTCTGCCAGGACATGACCGTTCACCACATCCAAGCCGTGGCCATGTGTCAGCGAGTGCTTGGTCGTGACACCGGTGACTCGGTACAGGCTGCGGCCACCGAGGTGCTTCAGACCCAAGCCATAGAGATCGGCATGATGCGGGCGTGGCTTGCAGACTGGGGCCAATCAACAGCGACACCGGAGACGGTGATGGGTTGGATGGGTATGAATGACGGAAACGGCATGCCCTTGGCCATGATGCCCGGATTGGCCAGTGACGAGGAAATGGCCGAGCTGGCGGTGGCCGAGGGCATGGAGCAGGGTCGGTTGTGGGTCGAGCTGATGCGCACCCACCACCTCAGCGGTATCGACATGGCCAACGCCGCCGTGGAGCTTGTCGGCACCGACAAGGTTCGTCGGCTGGCCCAGACGCAGATAGACGTGCAGACGTTCGAAGTCAGTCAGTACGACGACCTGTTGACCACTGTCTACGCCTGAGGTTCAGCCCGCCCCGGTTCGTTCGGGGGTCGGAGTTGAAACAGGAAGGCGAACGGTAAACAGGCAGCCGGCACCGGGTGAGGTTGTCAGGTCGATCGACCCGCCGTGAGCGGTGGCAATCGAGTGGGCGATCGACAAGCCGAGACCCGATCCGCCGGTTGATCGGGCCCGGGCCGGGTCGCCCCGGTAGAAACGCTCAAAGACCCGCTCGGCCTGCTCCTTTGCCATACCGGGACCGTCATCGGCAACCACAACGACGATGTCGTCGCCGTCCCGAGAGCCCGCCACATCAACGGATGCCTCCGGCGCGTGAGTCAAGGCGTTGTTGACCAGGCCCAACAGGAGCTGCTGCACCTTATCTCGGTCGAGATATACCGAAGACAAGCCCGGTTCGACATGGCAATCGATCTTGCGGCCGGGATGAGCAACCGAGCCGTCGGCCACCACCTCTTCGCACAGGCGGGCCAGATCAAACGACGATGGCTGCAGCGGTTGCTCCTCATCGAATCGGGCCAGCGCCAGGAGGTTTTCGACCAGAGCGGCCATACGGTCGGCCTCGGACTGGATGCGCCCAACGGCGTCATCGAGTTGGCCTGGTTGGCGAAAGCCACCCTCGGCGTAGAGATCGAGGTAGCCCTTTACCGACGTCAGCGGCGTCCGTAATTCATGCGAGGCGTCGGACACGAAACGGCGAAGACGATCTTCGGCCTCGTTGCGCTGGTCGAGCATCTCGTTGAACGCCGCCGACAGCTCACCCGCCTCGGTGCGGCCATCGTATACGGGCACTCGTCGTTGACGATCGCCGGCGGCCACCGCGGCGGCTGCCGTCGTCATTTCCGAGATCGGCCTCAGCCCTAGCCTGACGATCCACGCCGCCAGCATGCCGAGCACGGCGGCCATGAACAGCGCCAGTAGGCCAAGGGCCAATACCAGCCGTCGGATCGAGTCATCGACGTCGTCCATCGGCAGGGCGATCACGGTGGTGCCGGCCGGCCCCGGCTGGGTGTCGATCAAGGCCCGAAACGTCGTATCACCATCGACGGCATCGAGGGTGATGATCGGCTCCGACGCTGAGCGGATCATGGCCGGGTCGAATTTCGGCGTGGTCTCAAGCAGCTGTCCTTCGACCCGTACAACCACGGTATTGTCCTGCTCGATCGACGCAATGTAGAGATCGGAGATCGGGGATTGGATCGGGGGACCCGTCTGCCCACCGCCGGGTGGGGGAGGAGCACGTCGATCCAACGGAGCGGCCGACGCCAGTTGGTTGTCGAGCTGCTCCACCAGGCGGCTGCGTTGGGCGAAGACGACCATGGTGGCGACAACGATCAGCGCCACCATAAGTACAGCGAAGCCGGAATAGATGCGAGCCCGAAGGTTCATTCCTCCGCCCGCATGCAGAACCCGACTCCGCGAATGGTGTGGATCAACTTCGGGGCGGTGTGATCGAGTTTGCGGCGAAGGTAGCTGATATAGGTGTCGACCACCGAGGAGTCGCCGTCGAAGTCGTATTCCCAAACGTGTTCAAGGATCTGATCACGGCTCAAGACCCGGCCGGTGTTGCTGATCAGGAGGTGGAGCAGCTTGTACTCCGTTGGGGTCAGCTCGATTGTGTCGCCGTAGCGGGTGACCCGATGGGCGTCGGGGTCGAGGCGGAGATCAGCACATTGAAGTACGGAGGTCGTTACACCGGCCTGGCTGAGGCGAAGCTGCACCCGGGCAACCAGCTCGGCGATGGCGAACGGTTTGACCACGTAGTCGGCTGCGCCGCTGGTCAGCCCGGCGACGCGGTCGTCGGTGGCGTCGCGGGCGGTCAGGAAGATGACCGGCGTTCTATCGCCAATGTCCTGCAGGCGGCTCAGCACGCCGAATCCGTCCAGTCCGGGCATCATCACGTCCAGCACGATGAGATCTGGGCGGTGAGCAATGACGGCATCGAGTGCTTCGCTTCCGTTGGTCGCCGCCACCGTGCGTAAACCGGCTAGTTGCAGCCCGGACTCAACCAGGTATCGGATGTTTTCTTCGTCGTCGACGACGAGGACGAGGGCACCATCTTGACTTGTTGACATCAGTTCTGTTTCAGCGATGTGAGCACGGCGGTGTCGATCCCTGTCCTTCTCATTCGGGCTCATTCGGGCCCTGCTCATTCGGGCTCATTCGGGCCCTTGTCGGTCTTGGTCATCACAGCTTAGGCAGTCTCGTTGGGTTGGATCCTGCAACTAGACAGGGAGAGGGGATCCCCGGTT
>JAHDFR010000432.1 GCA_020628065.1 Acidimicrobiales bacterium | reverse complement strand
TCGCCGCAGGCGTCACCCACCACCAGCGGACGGAAACCGTGCTGCAAGGCGTCGGTGGCTGAAGCCCTGACACAACCTGAGGTTGACACGCCGCACACGATCACCGTGTCGACGCCGTCGGCCGCCAGCGTGGAGGCCAGGCTGGTACCGAAGAAGGCCGAGGCGTACTGCTTGGTCACCACCACCTCATCCTCCGTCGGCTCAACACCGTCGATCCAGTCACCCAGCGGGTTACCTTCATCAAACGAGGCCAAGGCTCCAACTTTGCGGTAGAACAGCCCGCCGTCGGTGCCTCCCGGCTGATAGCGCACTCTGGTCCACACCACCGGAATGCCTCCCGCCCGGGCGCTGCCCACCAGCGTGGCGCAGGCGTCAATGGCCGGCTGACAGTCGGCGAACAACGGCGAACCCGGTTCAACATACGCCCGGCAGACGTCGACCACCAGCAAGGCCGCCTTGCGACCGGCCCCCAGCGCCTGGTTGAACCCGGCCTGTTGATAGTCGGCCGTCAACTCGGCTCGCCCGTCATCGGTGATGCTCATAGGCGTCGATGGTAGTTGCCGTCGTAGAGTTGAACCATGGCCGACCTTCTCTCACCCCCACCGGCATCCGGTGCCCTCAAAGCCTTGCTGGCCGAACGCAGCGGACCGATCGTCATGCCAGGATGCTTCGACGCCCTTGGCGCCCGGCTTATCGAACTGGCCGGCTTCGACGCCGTCTACATGACCGGATTCGGAACAGCTGCATCCCTGCTCGGCCGCCCCGACGTGGGCCTGCTCGGTGGCGCCGAAATGATCGACAACGCTCGACGAATCGCCGCTGCGGTCAACATTCCGCTGCTGGCCGATGCCGACACCGGTTACGGCAACGCCATCAACGTCATTCACACCGTCCGCCAATACGAGCAAGCCGGGGTGGCCGCCGTCCACATTGAAGACCAGGTCAATCCGAAACGCTGCGGGCACATGGACGGCAAAGAAGTGGTCCCGGCCGACGAGTTCGCCGCCAA
>JAHDFR010000431.1 GCA_020628065.1 Acidimicrobiales bacterium | reverse complement strand
CCGGCCATCGCCGGTCGTCCGCCGCCAGGCGGCACCTTGTATCGAACTGCCCGCCGGTTGGCCATCTGCTGTTGATAGGTGTCTTCGACGTCGAGCGGATCGGCCTGCTTGGCGACGTACTCGTCGGCCACTCTCGCTGCCTGGTCGGGCGGTAGCCCCACAACCGTTTCAATCAGGTCCATCGGGAGTTCGCCGGTCTCGGTGTCGGCGGCCACCAGGAGACCGTCTATTACCGGAGTTCCAACAGACCCATCGGCCACCCCGGTGGCGAGGTGTTCACTGGCGGCGATGGCGGCAACTCGTCGAGCATCGCGGTTCAATGTCTTGGCAGAGGTGTGCTCACTCCGAAGTACGTCCCGGGCTTTGCGCTGGTCGACTCGCCGGTCACCGGTGGTGCCGATTTCACGGGCTGCGGTGAGTATCCGCTCCGCTTCCAGCCGTTCGCTGAAGTTGCTGAGAGCCTCGACGGCCACCGACCCGGGCAGGAGCCGCACCTCTTCCAGGCAGCGGTTCAGGAGAGAGTCGGCGCGATTCACGGCCGACAGGGTGGCCGCTGCCGTCGAGCCTCTTGACATCGCAGTGGTGGTTCCCGCCATAGTTTCACCCTAACAGAGGTTCGACCAAAAACGAACACCAGTTCGAGTAAATTGTCCCGCAGGTTCCAACGTGGCTGAGTCCTCAGCGCCACTGTATTTTCCCGACCTGACGCCAGAGATCCAAGACGGCGTCGTCACCGTCAAGCTCGATGGCGTGGCCGTTCGGGCGATTCCACAGCAGCAGATACAGGTCGGCGGCCGAGCCCGAGAGGCGAAGATCAACCGACCCTGCACCAGAGCTGAAAGCTGATCGGGTTGCCGTGATGCCGTCCGCCTCGATGGTCAGCGTGAACACCACATCGACGTCGACTACCTCCATCTGCAGCACATGTTTGCCCGTCACCCCGACCGGCCGCATTCGGGGAGCGAAGCAAAGAAGCAACTCGTCGAGCATCTCAAGTGCGAACTCCGGAT
>JAHDFR010000430.1 GCA_020628065.1 Acidimicrobiales bacterium | reverse complement strand
GGTGCGGGCGTAGGGCATCGAGTCATAGCGGTCAGCAGCAGGTTCGTAGGTCACGCCCACGACGCTAACAGCGACGTGTCCTTGACGTCCTTGCCGTCCTGGCCCTCACGACCATTGTGGACCCTGGTGAAACGACCGCCGGCCTCTAGCGGCGGCGGCGCAGCGAGCCTGGAGTCTCGGAGAGCGAACGATCTCTACTTCGAATCGCTAGCCCGCAACCAGAGCAAGAACTCGTCGTTCGTGTTCGGGTCATCCATTCCAGCTGGCTCGTGAACTATCTCGGATGCCATGAGCGGGATCTCGACACTGAACGTTTCGGCAACCCACGCCCGGAAGTCCTTGCTCGGGTGGAGCATTCTCTCGGTACCTGGAACCTTGGCTGGTGGCGGGAAGCCGAAATCCTCACTCCAGCAGATTTCCTCGTATCCAATCGCGAGCAGCCGCAGGAAATCGACGGGCTCGTCCGCGAGCACGCAACAGAGAATCGACCCTGATCCGGAGCCGAGGTGCACGATTCGCTGCTGCCCGTTCTCGTCGAGCCAGAAAGCAGCCATCGAACCATCACGACCTGTCTGTGCAAAGACACAGAGCCGTTCGACCACCTCCTTCCTGTCGTGGCCGAGCCAATAGTGGAGGTCGCCGTTGCCAAGCGCTGCGAACGCGATCTGAGTCCCGATGACCGCACCGCTGCCTTCCTCTGTGCTTCGGTCAAGATGTCCCCACCGCAGCCCGTTGCGGTCTTCTAGTTGCGAGCCGTGGTGCTCAATCCACCTGAAGAGCTCGGCGAACTCGTTCGGGACCGTCATTCCTGGCCCCAACACAGACTGAAGTTGTTCGACGAGCACGGTCACGAGCTCACGGTAGTTCGCCGACAGGGAGCCGCCCGCGCTCGATCGGCGATACATAGATCGACGAAGCCCAAGGCTTCGTCAAGCGATTCGCCAGCGTCATCGGCGTGGCTAGGTCGACGGGGTCACGATGGAGATGAACGCCAGCTTCCGGTCGGGACAGTC
>JAHDFR010000038.1:29679-34996 GCA_020628065.1 Acidimicrobiales bacterium | reverse complement strand
GCCAATAGCCCGGTGCTGCACCCTCTGCAACAAAGTCGCTGAAAGCGACGCCGGCCGCAATCGCGCCTACGATCATCTGTACCTATGTCGACGCAGTATGAGCGGGAGCTTCGTCGGACTGTCGCCGAAGGATTGGCAGCCCTGAACGAACACAACGGTGGGCGTTTTCTAAGTGCCGTAGCCCGAACCGTTGGAGTGGACCGGACAACAGTTGGCCGGTGGAGCAAACAGCTGACAACCGCCTCGGTCGAGCACTGTCGCGCTCTGGCCAAAAGCTACCCTGACTTTTTCGATGGCGAGTCAATGGTGGAGTTGCACGCCAACTCGGCGCTTGCTCCGTCCGACGCATTCGCCCCAACCACCGTGGGGGCCGACGTTCTCGACGGCAGCGCGGCCGTCTTCAGGGCAGCCGCAGATGCGATTCTGAGCGACCCCGGCCCGCCCGAAAACAGGGTCTTCAAGCTGGCTTCGCTCCACGTCGAACGCCTTGGAGCCGACGCCCTGTCCAGCGATCCGTTCGTGGACGATGAGACCAAAAACCAAACTGAACGCTTCCGTCAGGCTATGTCCGTCAGGGCGGGAGAGGGATGGCACATCCGCATTGTCGTGGCAACGGCGAGCGCGGTTCGACTCCATGCCATCTGGCAACTGGTCAAGGCCATCGACGGCCCGAACGTGCAGATCGGGGCGTACCCCATTGCTCTCCCTCACGTTCTGTCCGCTCTGCTGATTGCCAACCGTGAGACAATACTGTCTATCGACAGCCCTCGATTCGAACGGCCGGAGAGTGCCGTTGTCCTGCGATCTCGACCGATCATGAAGTGGGCTGACACCTACTACAGCCAGCTCCATCAAGATGCGCCGTACACCCTCCGGTCGGTGCACGGGCCTTCGGAAAAAGGATTGGACGCGCTGCGACGGCACATCGCAGCGCGTCCATAAAAGTGGTTAAACCACCTTCTGGTTCGGGTCTCCGCCGCGAGACCCGAAGAGCTCAACTTACCCGTCGGTACTACTGCACGCCATCAACCATGTTGCGGCATCGGCTGCATCAACACAGTTGAGAGCCTGCCGTGCTGCCGCTTCGCCAAGGGGCTCCTAAAGGCCCGGCGCGGCAGACGTCCCGGCCACGTGATCTCCTGATCGGGAGCCCGGTTCTTTGGTTCCGTACCTGAGCGTTCGAACAAGATCTTCGATCGGCATAGGTCGATCGAAGAGGAAACCCTGACCAATACGGAAGCCGGCGGCCACCAACAGCTCCACCTGCCGCTCATGTTCAATGCCCTCGGCGATCGGGGTTTGGCCGGTTCCCTTCGCCAATGAACAGATGGATGCCACCAAGTCGACTCCGCCTGGACGATCCATGGCGGTAACCAGCGATCGGTCGATCTTGACGTGAGAGAACGGAGTCTCGATCATCTGGTTGAGCGAAGACCAACCGGAACCGACATCGTCGGTCGCCACCCCAATGCCGATAGCCCGCAGCCGGTCGAGGGCGGTCAGCAACATGTCCGGATCACTCACCTGCTCGGTTTCCGTAAGCTCGACCAATAGACGTTCAGCGGCGACATTGCGGCCGGCCAGCTGAGCATCGATGTAGTCGACCAGATTGGGATCGACGATGTGCGAAGCCGAAATGTTGACCGACAGGAAAAGGTGTTCTTCGTCCGGTCTACCAAGTCGCTCCAACAGCCCGATCGCCTGCCGCAACATGATCCGGCCCAGAAACCGGCTGAGACCGTGGGCCTCGACCACCGGTACGAAGACGTTGGGCATGATCATCGACCCGTCGGACTGAGGCCACCGGGCCAACAACTCAGCTCCAACAGGTCGGCCGGTACCCATATCAACAATCGGTTGAGCCCATGGAACGATCTCGTCATCCTCGATGGCCTCCCGTACTCGATCGGCCATCAGCCGGCGCTCGGTTTCGGCCTTCATCAGATGAGACGTGGCTTCGACTACATGACCTCGCCCTTTTAGCTTCGCCTGCTGAAGAGCGAGGCCGGCCTCGCTCATCAGGCTCTCCGGATTGACCTGACCGGCTGCGGCGCTCGAACATCCGACGCTCATCGACAGTCGCCGCTTGATCCCCTCGGTCTCCTCAATGGCGATAGCGGTCACGGCATGGCGCTCAGCGTTGGACAAGCCCTGGCCACGAATGCCGAGGAATTCGTCTCCGCCCAAGCGAGCCAGGAACCAGCCATCCAGATGGTCGCTCAGCCAGTCGGCAACCTGCTTCAGCGCGAGGTCACCATGATGCTGACCCAGGTGGGTGTTGAGCCATTTGAAGTCGTCGAGGTCGCAAACGATGACGTGGGACTCCACCCCTAATGCCGCTCGACGCTCCAGCTCCATTACCGCCCCAAGTCTGGAGGCCAACCCGGTAAGTGAATCGGTCACAGCCAGAGCCTCAACCCGAACTCGCTCCTCCATCAGAGAGGTCTTGAGATGCTCGTAGCCGTAGATGCCGGCGGCCAGAGGCGTCCCGATCACCAGGATGGCCACCACTTCAATGAACATGGCCTTGCTCAGGAAGGCGGCCAGATAGCTGAAGGCGTAAAAGAACATCAACGGCTGAGTCGAGACCTTGAAGGTCTGCGGTAGCAGTACGGCATCAGTGGCCAAGCCGTAGGTCAGAACGAAAATCACCACCCAGGCAACCCGTCCGTCAGCCAGGGAACCCCATGTGAGCCAGGGCAGGAGCGCCCACGCCCCACCCGACAGCCACACCCCGGTAGTAGCGACGTCTTCACGGCCACCGGCGCGATCGAACCAACCAAGGGTGGTGAGAGCAACCAGACCAGACCAGATCAACAGGCCGGTGTGGTTCACCTGATTCCACAGCGCCAGTGGCACCAACACGGCGATGGCAAGAATACCGGCCGTGTCGATAGTCCCTACCCGGTCGTGTTGAGCGGTCAAAATCTCTGTCTCGACCCGCTCGATGGCGCCAGGTGTCAGGGCACCGCTGGGCCGACCTCCGGTGCGGAAGCCGTCGACCCCGCTCTTCAAGCGTTCGACCAAGCCAGCCATCTTCCTATCGCTGTCGGTCGACGAGGACCTGCTATTGAGCGAATTGAGGCCGAAGGCGACCGTTCAAAACTGGCCGAATTCAGGCGGTTCGAGACGGCTTCCAGCGAGCCAGCCGCACCAGCAGCCACAACACAACCGCAGCAACAAGAAAACGAAAGACCGCGGTGTACAACGCCGATACGAATTGGAAGCCGTCGAGAGCACCGTAGGCCTCGTCTCCGGTGAAAATGTCGGCGAACGACGCCAAGCCCAGAACCAGGGCTCCCAGGAATGTGACCCACAGGATGGCAACTACGAGCCACCGAAGAGCGCCAAGGAGCCTCAACGCTTTGCCGGGCGAACGTGAGTCGGGCGGCTCGCGACCATCGACCGGCTGAGGGCGATCGGACATCTCGAGGTTGCGGGCATGTGTCACATCTCGATTGTCGTCATGTGAATGGCTGAACCTGAGCCTGGAACGGCCGATTTGAGACCTATGTCCGTCCCGGACCTGCTGATGCCACGCGGCGATGAGCCTGCGTCCAACCACCCGACCTCCACCGCCGGGCCTGTGGCGCGTCTCTTAGATCAGATACGTTCTCGAACACCAAAGCCGGTGAACAAGTCAGAGCCGGCGAACAAGTCAGAGCCGGCGACCGGATCAAGGCCATCAGGGGAAATAGAACCTCTGCAACCCTGGCCCGAGTTGGAACCGATCGAGCCGTTCGAAGATGCAGAAACGAGTTCGGTCCCACCTCCCCCGTTGGGGCCCGACCGACAACCGGCGGACGGCACCGAAGCCGAGATCGACCCCGGCGACGACGACAATTACCCGACCGACAATTACCCGACCGACGACGCAGCCGGGGATCCCCCGTCGGACGATGAGCCATTGGTTCCGGTGCGGCTGAGATGGGCGCTGGTCATCTGTGTCCTCTACCACGGTGGGCTGCTGTTGTTCCGCTCCTACGAGAGCACCTACGACGCCTACGTCCACATCTTTCTGGGCGATCACTACGCCCGAGGTTGGTTCAGCACCTGGGACCAGCGTTGGTATACCGGATTCACCACTGTGTCGTACCCACCCGGGACGCACATGGCCACCGGCGCTCTGTCCAAGCTGACCAATGACCTTGAGCTGGCCTTCGCCCTGCTGCAGATCTGCGCCCTCAGCCTGCTGACTGTCGGGGTGTACCGGTTCTCCCGTATCTGGGTCCACCAGCAGGCAGCCGCCAACGCCGCACTGCTGTTGGTCGGTTCATCGGCCATCGCTGAAACCGTCCACGTCTTCGGCCAACTTCCCACCACCTGGGCTTTGGCCTTCCTGTTGAACTCATTGCCCTACCTGCGGAACTGGGCGTTTGAGGGGCGAGTGGCCGACCTTGTCTCGGGTGTATCAGTGCTGGCCGCCTGCACTGCCGGGCACCATGTGACCACGCTGTTCGGCTCGGTGTTCTTCCTTGGGCCGGTGCTGGCCTACGGGCTGTTGAATGAGACCCGCATTCCGGCGCCGGACGAGCTGCCGGGCGGCGACCCCCCCCTTACCGGATCGACCGCGCTGGCGCTGGGAGCTCGTCGGTTCCGTCGAGCCGGGCCGGCTCTGGTTCGTTGTGTCGTGTTGGGCTTCGGAGTGCTGGCCGCACTGGTGTTGGTGGTCCTTCCCTACTGGTGGTGGTCGGCCACCGACCCCATTACCCAGATCTCCATTCCTCATGGAAGCCGCAACAACTTCCTGGTTGATCGCAACATCGGCCTGGTGTTCTTCGTCATCCCGTGGGGAATGATGATCTTTGTCTGGCCCTACGCCATGGCCAGAGCCATCCTCGACCGAAAGTGGCCTATCGCCGCCTCCATCGGGTTGTTATCGCTGCTTGGCACCGGGGGCACCACTCCGATACCCCGACTGATTTTGGGACACGCGTTTGACGTGTTGACTCTTGATCGGTTCACCTTCTGGGCGTCCATGCAGATTCTTCCTTTGGCCGGACTGTTCGTGGACTCATTGGAGAAGGGAACGGTGGCCAACTGGCTTCGCGCCACCGGCGGACCGATCCTGTGGAGGGCGACCCAGGTCGGCTTTGTGGTCGGGCTGGCGGTCATGTCGCTGTTCTCAGCCACCTTGGCCCAGTACCGCAAGTTCCAACCGCAGAGAATTGACACCGACCCGATCGTGGCCTTCATCGAAAAAGATCAGCACGACCGCTGGCGGTTTCTGACTCTGGGATTCGGTGACCAGGTGGCATGGCTGTCGGCTCAAACCACCGCCACCCAGGTTGACGGCAACTATCACTCCGTACGTCGT
>JAHDFR010000038.1:27532-29579 GCA_020628065.1 Acidimicrobiales bacterium | reverse complement strand
GAGGTTCCTCCCTGGCAGCGGATCATGTGGGGTACCGTGCCGCCGACGGCCGTTGTCGTCGCCCTACATCTGCTGCTGTGGAATCTGCTGGGCAGACCGGGCCTGGACCGGGACCGGTTCGACCACCTGAAAGCCAATCGGCGAATGCTGTTTGGCCCGTTCGGATGGTTCAGCCGGTTCCTGTTCAAACTGCAGTCCGGGCTCCCACCTGGCGACGGGAGTGACCCAAACGACAAGACACCGTTGGCTCACAAGCTGCTTGAAGTGGTCCGCAAGCGGTTTTCACGCAAGGCGTCTCGCCGTCGACAGGCTCTGCGAATCATTGTGCTGGCCGTCGTACTGGGCTACTTCCCGGCTCAGGCGTTGGCATCCGCTCTGGAACCGCCCTCCCCGGTAGAAGCGGTGGAGGAGTACTACGATCACCTCGACTTCCGTCGCTGGGAGCTGGCCTACGACGCTCTGGATCCGGTGACCAAGCCCGACTACGAGCTGTGGCGACTTCAGGTGTCGGTGCGAGGCGGCATGTTGGCGTCGTACGCCAAACTGGATTCGCTCGATGTTGAAGTCATCGAACGAATTGACGAGAAGCGAGTGAGGGTTCGAGCGTCACTCCAATATTTGACCGCTCTCAACTGGTACCCGATCGAACGGGTCCACCTTCTACACCTACGTAACGGGAAGTGGTTTATCGAACCGGACGATACCGAAGTCTCGATACCGCCTGATCAGTTGTCGCGCCGGGCGGACATCGATTACGTCATTCAAGGTCGTCGCCGGGTCACATCGGGAACCACCGAACTGACTGATGTCCAAGACCGACCGGAGCTGTTCATTAAATCGGCCGATGTGGTATCGGTCGGGGGTGAACCGGTGATCGTGGGCGAAATCGTCAATCTCGACGTGGACCCCGGAGACATCACCATTAGCGGCCTGCTGCGCAACGCTGAGGAAGACGTCCTTGGGCGGTACAACGCCACCGAGCACATTATTCACGCCATCCGCCCACGAGAGTCGACGCCGTTTCTGATCCGGTTCGAGGAGGTCGCCGCCGGTCAGAACCTCGACTTCGATCCATTCGCCTTCGAACCTCTCAAGCTCACCGACGGGGTGGAGAGCGTCGAGGTCTACGCCAAGGGAGTCGTGACCACCGGAGGGCTCTATCGAGGCCTCGGGGTCAACCGGGCCGAGGTGACGGAGAACGCCGACGGGTCCCACCAACTGGTGGGGGAACTACGCAACGACGGTGTGCAAGAGGCCGTCATCCCCCGTCTACTAATCAGCTTTCTGGACGAAAGCGGCCGAGTCATGTGGGTGCAGAACTACTACATGGAGTACTCCATTCGTTCCCAGCGGACAGGCTCGTTCAGTGTGCAGCTGGAAGACATCTCCGACCACGAACTGGTCGATCTCGACGTCATCGAGTTTCACAACGGCATCGCCCCACCGGGGGGCGAAGACATCGCCCGACTCGACGCCCTCATACCGGCACCGCCCGGGGCACCGTACGCCTCCATCCGCATCGACACCTCCACCTTCCTCGGGCAGTGACGAGCACAAGCGAATCCCGCCTAGGCATGGACCCGACAACGCTGGAGCGCGTCCAGAGGCTGGCTGACCTGGTCGTCGCACGATTTGTCGGACTGCTGGAGCGGGTGGCTTCACTGCGAGATCGTCCCTATCGGATCTTTTCAGTTGCCGTTGCCACCGTGGTGTTCATCATGGTCCTGGTCGGGCTGGTTCTAGGAGCGCTATCCGGTGGGCGAGCGGAGACCAGCTTCGTGGCTTCCGCCCTGGCCGTCGACACTGTTTCACTGGTCCTTGACGTTCCGACATCGGTGGAAGCCGGGCAACCAATCCCCATCACCGTCAGCGGTCTCCGCCCCGGCGTCCCGTTGGAGATATCGCTTGAAGCCGGCTACGGGATCAGGCCGCTGGTGGTGGAACCCACCGGCGACACCATCGACGTGAATATTCCAGCCATTCCCGGGCCGGGCTCGGGCTCAGCAGTAGTCACCGCTGTGCAGGCCGGCAGCCCCGACGGTCAGAC
>JAHDFR010000038.1:22227-27432 GCA_020628065.1 Acidimicrobiales bacterium | reverse complement strand
GAAACAGCCGGAGAAACAGACAGGGCAACAGAGAGTGAGAGCGGAGACGGAATCCCGCAAACCCCCCTTGGTTGGGAAAACCGGCCGCGGGTAGCCACCGCCGAAATTGACATCGAACCGGGCGAGGCGGTCGACCCGATGGATGCATACCTGGGTCCACGAACCGTCATTGCCGACGGCGCCCACTTCGTCATGATCGTGACCGTACCCACCGACCGGCTTGGCAACCCGGTGGAGGAAGGCACCGACGTCGACTACCTCATCACCCGAGCCGACCTGGCGGTCGAAGAGGCCATCGCCCCAACACAGCACCTACTCAGCTGGCTCGAAGTCGACTCCAGCACCGTGGCCGGTCGAGCACGGATCGGAGCCCAAATCACCACCAGTGGCGGCCTTCCGCTCCCGACCGCCGAAACCTCAGAGCGAGAAGGCGACGGGCCGATCACGGCAGCAGAACGAACCTTCCTCGAGGTGGCCGGCGTCCCGGTCGCTCATTCTCTCGACCTGTTGGACGCCGTTCCCGTAGCCGACGGTCAAGCCCTGATCCGGGTGAGGACCACGGTGCTGGAGGATCGTTTCGGCAACGTCCTACCGGACGGGACGGTAGTCATCCTTGACGCCGACGGGGTCGGCGGGATCCGGCGAATCAACGGCCAAACCAACGCCGGTCGGGCCGAGTTCACCTACGAAGTTCCGGAACAGGCCGGGGCGGTGACCTTAAAGGCCACAGCCTCAGGCGTCTCCGGTGAGCCGCTACGGCTGCGGTTCGACTCGGCCATTGAGTCATTCACCGGTTCGATTGATCCGCAGCTGGAGGCGGTGTTGGTCAACGTCGGTCCGGTGCGCTCGATTCGAGGCTCATACGTTCCAGAAGGGACGGTGGCCGAAGTGACGATGGTAGGAGCCGACGGCGAGGAGATCGTGCGGCGAGTGGATCTGACTCTCGGGGCGGGAACGGCTTTCTTTCCCAGCGACGTCGACACCGGGTTGGCCACCATTCGGGTGTTGGGCGAGGAGCTGGAGATCGAAGGCACCGAACGCGACAGCACACTGAACTCCAACGAGTTGGACGGTGAGCGATGACCGCCCTCAACCGGCTGAACCAGGAGCTGGAGCGGGAACCAGACCAGCGAAGCAACAGGGAACGGGTCGAGCGCCGACGGCAACTGCAACCAACGGCCGAACCGGCCGCCCTGAACGCGACGGGCCCGAACACCCCGGAGGAAAGCGGATTCGGTCGAAAGGCCAAGATCAAGCTGGCCATCCTCGGCTTCCTGGCACTGCTGGTGCTGATGGCCGTAATGGGGATTGTTCGAATATTCAGCGGCATCACCTCCTCCCAGGAGACGAATGAGATCTTCAATGCCGCCGCCGAACTTCCACCCGATCTGCTCGAAGCCATCACCTGGGAACCGGACGCTCCCGATCTACCGCGGGAAATGGAGCCGCTGACCCGTATTGATGTCAGTTCGGCCTGGGTCCGAGCCTGGGAACATCTGACCATCGCCGCTCAAACCGGCGACACCTCGGGCATGGAGGCCTACTTCTCGAACTCGGCACTGGAGGCCGCGCTTGACCGGGCGGCCGACATGGGCGGGCGGCCGATTCACCAGCTGTCACACCGTCTTCGAGTCGACTTTTACTCTCAGGACGGTCAAGTGATTGGACTGACCGCACCCGAGGTGCGGTTCGTCCGAGCGGTACCGCTCGGTGACGAAATCGGTTGGCTGCACAGCGTCGAGTCTTACGAAGCCGTACTACTGCTGGAAGACGGAAACTTCCGAATCCAACATTGGGTACGACGAGAGGTCGAGAACCGGTGGTGGACCGAACCGGTTGCCCCCGGAACCGATACTGAGCGACTCCCGGTGAGCGGGATCAACTACTACCCCCAAGCCACACCGTTTGAATTCTTTTGGCCCGAGTACGACCCCGAGGTCGTGGCTTCCGACCTGGACCGAATCGTCACCCTTGGTGCCGACTCGATTCGCATTTTCCTACCGTTTGATCAGCTGGGTGGCCGCTGGACCGAACCGGAGGATCTGGATCCGGTTCTCGACCTGCTGGATCAGGCCGACGAGAGAGATCTCGGAGTCGTGGTGACCCTGTTCGACGGCCGCACCGACCACCGAACCGACAAGTGGGACTCGGATCGAGCCCACCTGGCCACTGTTGTCCCGGCATTGGCCGAACATCCGGCGCTGGTGCTGTGGGACGTCAAAAACGAACCCGATCGGGACATCGGCGCCAACAGCGTCAGCGAGCAGTTGATGTACGCCTGGCTCGGCGAGATGGCCCATCAGGTCAGATCCATGGATGAAGCCACCCCCATCACCATCGGCTGGTCGACCCCACAGGCGGCTCTGGCCGCACCTATCCAGACTGATGTGGTGTCGTATCACTACTACGGCCCGATCGACGAGTTGGCTGCCTTGGGGCGAGCGGTCGAACGCCACGCCGAAGGTAGGCCGGTACTTCTCACCGAGTACGGTCTACCCACCTGGAACAGTATCTTTCCCGGCGGACACACCGAGAGTGAGCAAGCTGCCTACGTAGGCGGTATCCGTCAGATGGAGGTCACCGTCAGGATTGACGGATCGATGATCTGGACGCTGTGGGATCTACAGTTCGCCCCGGTAGACGCCGGGCGCTTCCCATGGAGCACCGGGCCGCAGACATCGCTCGGCCTTCTCCGTCCAGACGGGTCGCCCAAGCCGGCAGCGGCCTTCATCGCCTCCGAATTGGACAGTGAGGTCCCTGGAGTCAGCCCGCTAAACCGGCTGGGCAAACGATTCTGGCAGATGGTCATTGTCGGCACCGTTCTTGGCGTGGCTGCGGCGTTCGCCTTCCGGGTTTTACGCCGGCTGGGTGTCTTCCGGTTCATCCGCCGACAGATCAGCGCCTTCCTTCGTCGCTTCGGTCCCCGAGCCATGTTCAGAAGGGCCCGAAGGCTGATCAGGCGATTTGCATGGCAACCGCTGAAGCGATTCGTGCTCACGCCGGCACTCAGGATGACCCGGTCGCTGCTGGGTCAATTGGGACCGGGGCAACTACGGACTAAAGCTCTTAGTGGCTATCAGAAGCTTCGCATCCGCCTCCGGAAGCGGCCGTGAAAACAGGTAGCCCTGAGCGAACTGACAACCGAACGAGGCCAGCATCTCTCCCGCCGCCTCGTCCTCAACCCCTTCGGCCACCACGGAAAGATCCAGCGAAGAAGCCATGTTCACCGTGGCCGACACCAGCATCTGGTCCTTGGGCGAGGTGGTGAGATTCTGGACGAACGACCGGTCGATCTTGAGCCCCGACAGCGGTAGCGATTGGATGTGCGTCAGCGAGGAGAATCCGGTGCCGAAATCGTCAAGCTCGAGCGGAAGACCCATGGTGGACAGCTTCTGTAAGACCGGAATCTGATCGGAAGAAATCGGGCGGCTCTCGGTCACTTCGACGGCCAAGGCCTCAGGTTCCACCCCGGCAGAAACGAGCAGTGCTTGGATACGGGAAGGCAGACGGTCATCGATTGAAAGACCGGAGAGATTGACGTGCATTCGAAGCCCGGGGTCGAGTTTCCTCCAGCATCCGATTGTGGTGATTGCCTTTTCGATCACCTGCAGATCGAGCTGACCTACCAGACCGGCTCGCTCGGCCAATCCAACAAAGACGGCAGGGCTGATCGATCCACGGTCCGGGTGCGTCCACCGAGCCAGGGCTTCAAACCCGACGATGGTCTGCTCCGGCAGACAGACGATGGGCTGAAAGGCCAGCTCAAGCTCGTCGGCCACCAACAGGTCGGTAAGTTCGCTGGTCAGCAGCCGGGTCTCGGCACGCTCGACCCCCATCTCCGATTCAGACCAGGTGACTGTTCCCTGGCCGTTGGAACGACCGGCGTACATCGCCGTGTCGGCATCGCGAAGCACGTCGTCGATCGACTGGCCCTGTTCGATCGACGTCACGCCGATACTGGCCGAGATCGCGATCGATCCCTCCGATGTCTCAACCGGCTCCTGAATACTGTCTTGAAGCCGGGCGAGAAGCTTGCCGCTGTTTTCGGGACTGAAGTTGCTCAGCAGAATGGCGAACTCGTCTCCACCCAATCGGGCCGGGACATCGGTGTCGCGGGTGACCATCGAGATTCGTTGGGCAACAGCACGAAGCACCTCATCGCCGGCCATGTGGCCGTAGCTGTCGTTGACTCCTTTGAAACCGTCCATGTCGATGTAGACCAAGCCCAGCCGGTTGTCGGTGTGGGCTTGCTCCAGGGCACGCTCGACCCGCTTCCAGAACCCCCAGCGGTTGGCGATGCCGGTCAAAGCATCAGTGGACGCACGCTCATGAAACTCGTTGCGATCATCAATGGCCTGTTGCAGCTCGCGGGTCTTGCGCTCGATGTCGCGAACCTGAAGAGCGGTGAACCGAGCCATTACAGCGACGTCGGCGCTGGCGTCGTGGAGGGCAAAGTCGCTCAACTTCAGACCAAGATCGTCCAAGGAGCTCGACGAAGTCACCAGTGGCGAGCCGACGAACAACGCCTCACCCCCGACCAAGGGAAAGCATTGATACCTCAGTTGCCGCTCCGTGCCGTTAAGGCCGATAAAGAACACCGAATCGAGTCGTTCGACCAGTTGGTCCAGGTCCCACTCGATTCCGCCCGGGCGAACAACAGTTAGATGATGGCCGACGCTGTCACCGACCAAGTCGACTCCAGTCCAGTCGAGCAGCTGACTACCGGCTGCCGATACGACAGCCTTGCCGCTGCCTACTTCGCCCGACGAGGCGTCGAAGTCGACTACAAGATGGAAAGGAAAGAGACGTTCGACGACTTCCTGAACGGAGCCGCCAAACTCAAGCCGCTCCAACCGGATCACCGCTGGAAGCGTCGACCGAAACCGGCGTCAGCATAAAGGTGTCGACGCCGTCGGGGCTGTCGGCTGAGGTCTGCTCTATCTGCCACTGTTCGTCAAACCGTTCGGCCAAGCCTTCAAGGAGACCGACCACCATCGGCGCCAAGCCTTCACGTTCCGACCGGTAGTGGACCTCCAACACGCCGTCAGGATGGTTGATACTGGAGAATGACGGCATGCGGCAGTCCGGCATTGAAGCCTGGACCCGGCTGTGAAGACTGTCGAGACCGGCCACCACTGAAGCCAAGTCATCTCCGGCCATATCGAGCAGGTCCCCCCACCCATCCTTGCCGGTAAACAGAATCCA
>JAHDFR010000038.1:12254-22127 GCA_020628065.1 Acidimicrobiales bacterium | reverse complement strand
CCACCTCCTACCAGTCGGCGGCTATGTACTTGGTCTCCATGAACTCGAGCATTCCCTCGTGGGCGCCCTCTCGACCAACGCCCGACTGCTTTACGCCACCGAACGGAGCGGCCGGGTCGGAGATAAGGCCGCGGTTGATTCCCACCATCCCGTATTCAATGGCCTCGGAGATACGCATACCTCGGGCCAGATCACCGGTGTACAGGTAGGCGGCCAGGCCGTAGATGGTGTCGTTGGCCAAGGCGATGACCTCATCATCGGAGCTGAACGTGGTGACCGGGGCAATCGGCCCGAAAATCTCTCTGGCCAAAACCGGGTTATCGGGGGCGACATCGGCCAGGACCGTCGGCTGGAAGTAGAAACCCGGAGAACGGCCGGTCTCGCCACCGGTGGCGACCGCCGAACCCGAACCGACCGCCGTGGCCACCGAGTCGATCATGTCGTCCTGGGCACTTTGGTTGATCAACGGCCCGAGCTCCACACCGGCCTCCAAGCCGGGGCCGACCTTCAACCCACCCATGGCCGCCGACAGCTTCTCGGTGAACGAGCCGGCCACCGCCTCATGGACCAGGAAACGATTGGCGGCAATACATGACTGACCGCCATTACGCATCTTGGCGATCATCGCCCCCTCGATGGCGGCGTCGATGTCGGCGTCCTCACACACGATGAACGGAGCATTGCCCCCCAACTCCATCGCCGTTTTCACCACTGTCTTGGCCGCCTCTGCCAGCAGCGTCCGCCCGACTTCGGTTGAGCCGGTAAACGACACCATGCGGACCCGGTCATCGGCCAAGATGGCGGGTACCACTTTGGACGATCGATTGGACGGCAAGATGTTCAGCACCCCGTCGGGGAGGCCGGCGTCGGACATCAGCTGCCCGAGGGCGAGAGCCGACAGCGGCGTGTCAGAGGCGGGCTTGAGGATCATGGTGCACCCGGCGGCAATGGCAGGGCCGATCTTGCGGGTGGCCATGGCCAGGGGAAAGTTCCACGGCGTAATCAACAGTGACACCCCTACCGGCTGGCCGATGGCGATGATTCGCTTGTCCCCACCGGGAGCGGTCGAGATCGAGCCAAGGTTTCGAACGGCCTCACCGGCGTACCAGCGGTAGAACTCGGCGGCGTACGCCACCTCACCGGCGGCCTCGGGCAACGCCTTGCCCATTTCCTGCACCACCAGCTGAGCCAGCTCGTCCTTGCGGTCGATCATCAGCTGAAAGGCCCGGTCCAAGATTGTGGCCCGCTCTCTTGGCGACGTGGCCGCCCACGCCGCCTGAGCAGTTGCCGCCGACTCCACCGCGGCCAGCGCGTCGTCCTCGTTGCCGCTGGCGACAGACGTCAACGTGTCGGCGGTCGAGGGGTCTAGGACATCGATGCGATTGCCGTCAGACGACTCACGCCACTCGCCCCCGATAAGGAGATGTGTTTGCCCGGAATTGTTCAGCTGATCCAACAGACTCATAGATCGCCAACAGTACCGGCAACACCCATTCCAAGCGCATCTGAGCGGTCAAGAGGCGCGATACCACCGAGCCCAGAAAACTTTGTATAAATCTGGACCAGCATGTTCCACAGGTTCTTCTCAGCCGTCCGATCAGAGGTCTTTCATCACCTAGGCTCCAGATCTATGACATTGCCCACCAATGCATCCCGAAGCTTCAACAAACGACAGTGGAGGGCCGGACTGGCCACCCTGGCCGTGGTCGTGGCCGCCATAGCGGCCGTCGGCATGGTCAACGTATCAGCCCAGGGAGCGCCGGAATGGGTGATGGAAGAGAAGAAGAACGGCCGGGCGGCGGTTGAAGCCCTGGGCAGCCGCTTCCCCGAGGTGGCTCAGCTGAACGGCATGCAGCCGGAAGCTCTACGACGCATGCTTGAGGCTGACGACACCGCTTGGGTGGACGAGACCGGCGTCGTTCTATACGTCGACACGCTTGACTTCGACCATTCGGCGCCCTACGAAGGCGACGCCGCCGACGGTGTCGGGACCGACCAAGCGCTGTCGGCGACCGCTCCGCTGGCCGACACATTCAAGCTACACAGCCTCCCGGGAGCCAACCGGGTCGTCTATCTTGACTTCGACGGCCACGACGCCGCCGGATCCCGATGGGCCGAAGGGAAAACCGACACCTACGCCGAACCGTTCTCCCTCGACTCGAACCCGGCGTTCAGCAACACCGAGCTGGAGTGGATCCAGGAAGTCTGGCAGCGCATGGCGGAAGACTTCGCCCCGTTTGCCGTAGACGTCACCACCGAGGATCCGGGCATCGAAGCCATCAGGCGGACCGACTCCAACGATCAGACCTACGGCACCCGAGTGGCGTTCTCCGCCAACATCATCTTCGAGTGCGGCTGCGGTGGTGTCGCCTATCTCGGTGTATTCGACAACTACGGCACCCGCAGCGACGGAACCTTCAATCACGACTACTTCCAGCCGGCGTGGGTGAAGGTTGGTTCGTCCTGGTCCGCCAAGTCGATGGCAGAGGCCGGAACCCATGAGGCCGGCCACAACTTGTCTCTTGTCCACGACGGTGACAACGAGGTGGGCTACTACCGAGGCCACGGAGACTGGGCCCCGATCATGGGTGTCGGCTACTACAAGAGCATCACCCAGTGGAGCAAAGGCGAGTATGCCAACGCCAACAACACCGAAGACGACATAGCTGAGATTCAGAAGTCCGGAGCACCGCTCCGAGCCGACGACCACGGCAACGACATCAACTCGGGAACAGCGCTGACCACTTCGAACGTCAACCAGCAGGGCGTCATCTCGTCCAGCTCCGACGTTGACGCCTTCACCTTCAGCACCTCGGGTGGTCAGGTGTCGGTAACTGTAGCCGGCACGGACCTCGGCGGTAACCTCGACGCCTCCTTGCGACTCATCGACTCGTCCGGGGCCACGGTGGCCTTCGCCGACCCGGCCGGAGTGGCCGCCTCCCTGACCAAGAACGTCGGGGCCGGCACGTTCGCCATTGTGGTCGACGGCGTGGGGGCGGGGAACCCATCCAGCGACGGGTACTCCGACTACGCATCGCTCGGCTTCTACTCACTGACCGGATCGGTCCCGGCTGACGGCGGCGGAGGTGGCACCACCACCACGACCGAGCCGACAACGACCACAACAGAACCAACGACGTCAACCACGAAGCCCGAGCCGACGTCAACGACTACCGAGCCGACAACGTCAACCACGGCGCCACCGCGGACGACAACCTCCATCTCGACCACCACTACTGAGCGAGTCACCACCACGACCACTCAGCGGACCAACAAGCGGGGCAAGCCCATCGGACGCCGACCCAACGGTCGCCGCTAACACACGGCGGGGCTGACGAACCCCGGCCCAAGAGCTTGTCTCTGAAACGAACCGTCAACTGACCCGATCCGAGCCGGTGTAGATGTCACTCCCTCCGACATCTACACCGGCTTTTTCGTTTCAAAGAGACCACTCTGATCCATAAGGCCTAGGGCAGAAAAAGAGGTTTTGTCGACCTTTCAATCTGCCGATGGGTTCAACATGATCGAATCCAACGGTGTTGGCGCGGACCAATCGGCCGACTCTTCGCCAACGTCGCGACCGCGAGCGCTGGTGGTTGACGACAACGACGTCAACCGCAAAGTGATCATGGCCATGTTGGGCAAGCTCGGCATCGACTCGGTTGAGGCCTGCGGAGGCCACGAAGCCCTCGTTTGGTACAAGAACGAGCGCTTCGACGCCATCTTCATGGACTGGCACATGCCGGACATGGACGGTCTGGCCGCCACCGGCGAAATCCGCCGCATGGAGGCCGAAGCCAGGGCCGAAGGTGGACCGGATGAACACATCCCCATCGTTGCCGTCACCGCCAGCGCCCTGGTCGGAGACCGCGAGCAGTGCCTGGAAGCCGGTATGGACGACTACCTGTCCAAGCCCACCACGCTGGAGGGCCTTCAGGAAATGATCGACAAGTGGATCATTCAGTCGGGCGCCGCCGAAGCGGCCCGGCAAGATCAAACGCCCGGAGCACAGGTTGACGAGACGGTCGCAGCCACCCTTCGAAAGCTGGGCGAGGAGCTCGGCGACGAGTCAATCGTCCACATGCTGATCGACACCTTCATGGATGAGCTGCCCAAGTGGAGAGACAATCTCGATCAAGCCAGACAGGTCGGAGACGCCGACAACATGACGCTGGCCGCCCACACCACCAAGTCAGCCGCTCGTTCACTAGGCCTGGAAGCGTTGGCTGATCTTTGCCAGCAGCTTGAGACCGCGGGACGCAACCAAGAGGCCACAGAACCCCTACAGGCCCTGGCCGGCGATGTCTTAAACACCATGGACGATGCCGCCGAAAAACTTACCGCCTTCAAGAACAGCCAGGTGGCGATGGCCGGCTAACACCGACCGTCTCAACCCAACGCTTTCGCCCCCACGCCCCGACATTCGCACCCAAGATTGAGGAACAGGCATGCACGGTACGCAACTCCGGATCGGATTCGTCACAGCGTTTCCACCGGGCAGAAACAGCCTCAACGAGTTCGGCTTCCACTTTGTGAACCATCTGGCCTCGTCGGATGGTGTCGAAAGCCTTGTGGTTCTGGCCGACGAGACCGAGGCCGGACCGCCGGACATCAGTGAGATCAGAGCCAACAATCCCGATGCGGACGTCCAGGCGGAAGCGGTGTGGTCGTTCAACGACGTGACCAACCCGGCCCGGATTGTCAAGGCGGCCCGACGCCACAAACTCGATGCCGTCATCATCAACCTGCAGTTCGCCACCTTCGGTGACGGCAAGATTCCCGGCGCCCTCGGGCTGCTCACGCCGATCGCCCTGAAGGCAGCCGGGGTGCCGACCGGGCTCATCCTGCACAACCTGGCCGACAACGTCGACATGCAGGACGCCGGCTTCACCGACTCGGCCCTGATGGCGGCCATCATGAACAAAGCCGGTCGGGTGCTTACTCGTGCCCTCCTACTGTCCGACTATGTGGCACTCACCATCCCCCGCTATGTCGAGTTCGTGCGGGAAAGCTACGGAACCGGAAACGTTCTGCTGGTTCCCCACGGAAGCTTCGAAGAAATGGCAGAGCCGAAGTTCGGCATACCGGACGGGCCGAAGCGGAAGATCCTGGCGTTCGGCAAGTGGGGTACCTACAAGACCGTCGATGTACTGGTCGAGGCGTTCCGAGACTTGATCGGACGAGGTTACGACGACCTCGAGCTTGTGATCGCCGGCACCGACAGCCCCAACTCCCCCGGCTACCTGGACTCGATTGCCGCCGGATGCGCCGATCTCGACAATGTCACCTTTACCGGCTACGTGGCTGAAGAAGACGTTGAAGAACTGTTCTCCTCCTCGGCGGTGACCGCCTTTCCCTACACCTCCACCACCGGAAGCTCCGGTGTTCTACATCAGGCCGGGTCGTACGGCCGAGCTGCTGCGCTGCCCGACATCGGTGACTTCACCGAAGTGATTGAGGAAGAGGGGTTCATCGGCCAATACTTCACTCCTGGTGACGCCGCCAGCCTGGCCGATGCTCTGGCCAAGTTGCTCGACGACGATGAGCTGAACGCCGAGCATGGCGAACGCAACTATCTCGCCGCCAGCGGTATCCCCATGGCCGAAGTCTGCGACTGGCACATCACGCACCTCAACCGGGTCATAGCAGGGAACTGAGCAGGAACGTGACGGCCACCGCCAATCCCTCCAGCGAAGCCAGCGGACCGAAGCCGCAAAGCGATTCGCGAAGCAACACGAAAAAGCTGGCCACCGGAGGCGCCGTCCTGGCTCTGGCCATGATGGCCGCCAATGCCGGGAACTACATTCTCAACGTACTCCTGGCTCGCTGGTTGACGCCGGCCGAGTTCGCCGACGCAAACCTGATGGTCACCTTGATGTTGCTCATCACGGCGGTGGCAATCGGGCTACAGCTCATCACCGCCCGCTACGCAGGCATCAACGCCGTAGCCGGCACCGGCGGTAGTGACATAGGCGACGGTGATACAGGCACCGGTACAGAGCAGACGGACGACGAGCCGAATCTTGAATCAACCGGTGACCTGGGAGCCACCACCGCCCTCGGGCGATGGCTCACCAGCCGCTCGTTGGCGGTCGGTGCAGTACTCGGCCTCATCCTTGGAGCCGGGGCACCGTTTTGGCAGGAGTTCTTCCGGTCGGAGTCGGCCCTGCCATTCATCATTCTCGGCATCGGCA
Organism: Acidimicrobiales bacterium; assembly: GCA_020628065.1. Lineage (GTDB taxonomy): Bacteria > Actinomycetota > Acidimicrobiia > Acidimicrobiales > SZUA-35 > JAHELU01. The sequence continues at coordinate 15,933 of JAHDFR010000038.1, read as the reverse complement.
TGCCGTTCTACCTGGCTCAGGCCGTGGGACGTGGCATCCTTCAGGGCGAACTCCGGTTCAACTCGCTGGCCGCCACCTTCGTGTTCGAAATGGTGGTGCGTGTCGGCCTCGGCGTTTCTCTGGTTGCCATCGGCCTCGGGGTCGAAGGGGCCACCGCCGCGCTAACGGCATCATTCATTGCCACCTGGGCTCACGTCCACTACTTCAACCGCAACCGCCCGCAGGGCACCATCGACCGTGACGGCCTGAGGCCGGTGCTGCGATACGCCGCACCTGTCGGCCTTCTACTACTGGCCCAGATCATCATCAACAACGGCGACGTCCTGATCGCCAAGCGTTTCCTAGACCCCTACACCGCCGGTATCTACGCCGCTATTGCTCTGGTGGGACGGGCCGTCTTCTTCCTCTCGTGGTCGGTGGCGACCACCCTGTTTCCCGCCAGCGCGCAACGACACGAGTCGGGAGAGCAGTCAAACGGGCTCATGTGGGCCGGCTGCGGTGTGCTGGTCGGCATCGGCCTCGCCGCCACGGCAGGTGCACGGTTGTTGGGTGGAACGGTTCTTGGTCGTGTCTTCGGGCCGGAGTACGCCGACGTTTCGGTGCCGTTGGCCTGGTACGCCCTGGCCACCAGCTTGTTCGCCATCGCCAACCTGATCGCCACTCATCATCTGTCGACCGGCCGGATTCGCGAGGCCTTTGTCCTGCTGGTTGGTGGCGGACTACAGACCAGCCTGCTGCTGCTTGGCCGAAACAACATCGACACCCTGGTCCGGGCCCAAGTCATCGCCATGTCGTTGCTGTTGGTGTTGGTCCTCATCAGCCACTTCCTCCCCCATCGCAGTCGGGCTCGAGATAAGACAACCGAGAACGCCCACAATCCATCCCCCGAATCCGCCGGCAGGCACGCCGGAACATCATCCGAAAGAGAGATGGCCATGACCACCGAGTCGGACCTACCGGGCAACCCGGACCAGGGACAGGCGTCAAAACGACCAAAGTTCGAGATGCCGGCAACCATGGCCGAGCTGCGCGACGCCGCCGGAGTCGACGGCACCACCAACGGTTCGGTCACCGAACTCAGCGGCTCACCTGAGCTCGACGGCTATCGCCGATGGGCCAACACCGTCCAGGAGGGTACACCGACCTACTCGATTGTCATTCCGATGTACAACGAGGAGATCCGGATCCTGCCGACGGTCGGAGCGATCGCCAACCACATGGTCACCCTGGGTCAACCGTTCGAGCTGGTTCTGGCCGACGACGGCTCAACCGACTCGACGCTGCAGCTGGTCCGTGACATGGATCTGGCCAACGTCACCATCCTCGAAGCGGAGCAAAACGGCGGCAAAGGCAGCGCCGTTCGCCGCGGCGTTCTGGCGGCAAGAGGTGACATCATCCTGTTCGCCGACGCCGACCAGTCAACTCCCATCGAACAATTCGCCGAGCTGGAAGATGTCCTACACAAGGGATTTGGCGTTGTCGTCGGCTCCAGGGCGGCCGCCGGCGCTGAAGTGGCCAACAAGTCACGAGGTCGCCAGATCCTTAGCAACGGCCTGAAGTTGTTGGTCCAAGGTTCGTTGAGGCTCCCGATCTCCGACACCCAGTGCGGCTTCAAGATGTTCACCCGGGATGCCGCCCAGCAGGTCTTCACCAGGCAGCTGATCGACGGGTTCTCCTTTGACCTCGAAGTCCTTTACCTGGCCAGACGGATGGGCATCAGGGTCACCGAGGTACCTGTTCAGTGGTACGACGCACCAGGATCCAAGGTCGACTCCGCCAAGGTGGCGGTGAGGTTCCTTCAGGACCTGGTTCGTATTCGAGTTAACGCCGCCAAGGGCCGATACGACCGAACGAACCACCCGGTTCCGACCCAGCCCGAATCCAACCGATCAGCAGGCGGAGCGACCAATCAATCCACGCCACAGTCCAAATCGGGACAAGCACTGGATTCCCACGGCGCGCAGCCGACGGGTTCTGGGAGTGGATCAGTCCGATCCGGCTCGTCGGCAGGTGCGTAGTCAGCCGACAACACGTCGCCGACGACCGGCGGACGACCATCGCACTACTGTCAGGTCACGTACTGGAGGCCATCGTGCAAATTGAAACCGTTTCCCACCGACAGGGCGCAGGGCCCGATGGGGCTCAGCTGCAAACGGACGGCGACGCCCGGGCATGCCGCATCCTCGGCCGCTTTGACGCTCACGAGAGCGAGCAGTTCCGAACCTACTTCGAAGATGTGGTCGCCGAGGGGACAAAGATGTTCATCGTCGATCTGTCGGAGGTCGACTTCGTCGACTCGACCGCTCTAGCTGAGTTGGTCCGAGCCATGAAACAGCTACGACAGGAGGGCGGGAATCTCATTCTCCGGCGCCCATCCAATGCAGTCCGTATCATTCTCGAACTGACCAAACTCGATCAGGCCTTCACCATCGAAGCTGCAGCCTGAGCCCCATGACCCCGACCAGCCCGTCCCCCGTTGAGTCCTTGACCAAGGCTTTGGTCGAGGCCAACGACCAACTGGTGACGCTGTACGAGCTCACCAGCGTCACCATGCAGTCGCTCGACGAGCAGGAGACGGCTTCGACCATTTTGGATCGGGCCGCATCCCTACTCCAAGCGAACCTCAGATTGTGGTGCATGGAGCGACGGGCGGGCTCTCCCGCCCCGAGCGAAGGGGCAGTCGGGGATGACGGGCACTACCTGCACACCGAAGCCCGAAACGGGGCATCCGGCGGGTCAGGGCATGGTGTCGAGGGTGGAGACGGCGAGGAGTCGATCTCGGTAGAACTTCAGTCCAACGATGGGCGGCAGGCCGGACGACTGGAAGCCGTGCGCGTTGGTCAACCGTTCGGCACCGCTGATCGGAAGCTTCTCACTGCAGTGGGGAATCTGGTATCGGGAGCCATCAACGCGTCCCGGCTACACGAGGTCGAGCTTGGCCAGGCAATGGTTGCCCGCGACCACGACACCGCATCGGCACTGGCTCGGCGGGCCCTACCAACGTGGCGACCGTCGGTCAATGGCCTCGAGGTGTACGCCGAGTCTCAACCGGCGAGGGCGGCCGGTGGTGACCTTTTCTGTTTTTCCGTGGTCGACAACACCGTCCACTTCGCCGTCGGAGACGTCTCCGGCAAGGGACTACCGGCGGCAATGATGATGACCACCGTCATCTCAGCCTCAACCGCCGCCTTCCAGGGGGCCGCTCAGGTCGGCGCCGGCCCCGCTATGGCCGCTGTCGATGCGTGGGTCTACGAGTACCTGGCCGAAGCCGGCCTGTTCGTCACACTGGTAGTAGGCCAGTTCGACACCGTTGCTCGTCGGCTCTCCCTCGTCAACGCCGGGCACTCACCGGTTTTGATTGTTCAGAACGGGGAAGTGTCCCCTGTCCTGGCCGACGTGGCCCCGGTTGGTGTGCTGCGTCTGGCCGACGGACCGGAGCTTACCGCCCAGACATTCACCCTCAACGAGGGCGATCGATTCATCATTTGTTCCGACGGCCTCACCGAGCAGGAAAACCCAGCAGGCGAAATGGTGGGCGAACTCTACCTCAACGACGCCGTCACCGACGACACTGCGGACGCCAACGAGATCGGTCCACGAATTCTTGAGTATGTCGAGAAGTTCGCCGACGGCCATCCTCAAGCCGACGACCGAACACTTGTCATCTTCGAGTTCGCCC
>JAHDFR010000038.1:10867-12244 GCA_020628065.1 Acidimicrobiales bacterium | reverse complement strand
AGGAAACAACAACTCATGACCAGCACCGACGCCTCCAGTACTAGCGCCTCCAGTACCAGCGCCTCCAGTACTGACGTTTCCAGTGATGAATCGAGCAGACGGCGGACCGACTCATCATCAACCATCGAGTCTCTCACCTTGGACGCCGACTTCGAAGCGGTACGCGACCTTGAAGGCTGGTTGATGGCCGCGGCGGCCAAGCTCGGGTTTGACAAAGACGACCCAACGATGGCCGCAATCCACCTCGCCGTTCACGAGGTCGCCACCAACTGCGTCGACCACGCCACAACCGACGGGGACCAGCTCCAGCTACGAGCCGATCGCCGCTTGGTTCCCGACACCGACCAGGGAGGCGGACAGCCGGCTCTGGTCATCGAAGTCTGGGACAGCGGCAACAAGGCCTTCGCCGCCTCTACCGTCGCCACCCCATCACCCGATGTTCCGCAGGTGAGAGGCTACGGACTGATGATCGCCGAGCAGGTAGCGGCCTCAGTCACCTACAAACGTCAGCAGACCGAGGACCTGTGGAGCAACCGTTGGACCCTCGTTTTTGAGAACGTGGTATCGGTCGAATCATGAGTGAAAACGATGCTCAAGCTTCACTAAAGGCGGTCCGAACGGCGGCCGACACCATGGCTGTGACCGAGACACAGCTGGATTCAGCCAACACCGAGAAAGCGAACGGCGCAGGTGCCGTGGAGACCATCACGCTTACCGGGCGCCTGGACGTCGTCAGCTCCACCAAGCTGCGAAAGACAATCCAGGAACACCTCGAAGCGGGCCGTACCCGCCTACTGATCGACCTGAGCATCATCGACTTCGTGGACAGCGCCGGCCTGGCCGCTTTGGTTCGAGGCCGCAAACTGGCCCGCAAGGCCGGTGGCGACCTTCGACTGGTACAACCTCGTCGAGCTGACGCCATGCGAGTCTTCGAGCTGACCACATTCGATCAGATCTTCGATATGGACGACAGCGTCGAGAACATGATCAAACGATGGAGCACCTCGTGACCAAAGTTCTCGTCGTCGATGACGACGCCGTCTCCCGCCTGATGTTGACCCACATTCTGGTCAACGAAGGCTACGAGGTCAGCGAGGCCGAGTCGGCCGCTCAGGCACTCGAGTGTTTCGCCGACAATCCGACAGCGCTGGTCATCTGCGACTATCACATGCCCGGCGGATCGGGTCTCGAGATCGTCGAGCACTTCGTTGAGCGATCCGTACCGTTTGTGCTCTTGACCGGTGTGGCCGAACACGAGCAGGTCGACGACCCCCGTGCCGATCTGGTGTCCGCCTATCTGACCAAGCCGGTCTCGTCTCAAGACCTGGCCGACGTGATCACCTCGGTGATGGACGCCGCCAAAGAACCCACCCACTA
>JAHDFR010000038.1:7268-10767 GCA_020628065.1 Acidimicrobiales bacterium | reverse complement strand
TGGCGACCACTGGTATCCTGACCAGTGATATGCAGCATGATCGTGATGATCAGCCCGCCGCAGCTGCCACTCCCACCGTTGCCATTGAAGTCAGCGACGTTTCCAAGACGTACACGCTGACCCACGACCAGTCCGGAACCGTGAAGGACTGGGTGGTGCAACGGGCATCGAGAGGCCGCCCCGGTCGGGATGACGACTCCAGGACCATCAACGCCCTCCAGCCGCTGAGTTTCGACGTCATGCAAGGCGAGACCTTCGGCATTCTCGGACACAACGGTTCGGGCAAAAGCACCCTTTTGAAGATCGTGGCCGGAGTGGTGAGGCCCACCACCGGTCGGGTCAGAGCCCGAGGAACCATCTCCGCTCTGCTTGAGCTCGGAGCCGGCTTCCACCCGGACCTCACCGGCCGGGAAAACGTCTACCTCAACGCCTCGATACTCGGGTTCACCAAAGAGTACGTCAACGAAATCTTCGATGACATCGTGGACTTCTCCGAAATCGGCGACTTTCTGGACATGCAGGTCAAGTTCTACTCCTCCGGCATGCGAGCCCGACTGGGCTTCTCGGTGGCCACCAACCTGGAGCCGGACATTCTGCTGGTAGACGAAGTCCTTGCCGTCGGTGACGAACGGTTTCGGGCCAAGTGCATGGAACGAGTCCACCGCTTCCGCAAGATGAACCACACCATGGTTATCGTCAGCCACGGCCCCGAGCGGGTTCGTGAAATGTGCGACCGAGCCGCCGTTCTTGACCACGGCCAACTGCTGTTTGTGGGCGACGCCGACGAGGCCATCGACGTGTACCGGGCCGCCCTCTACAAACCGACTGATGACAATCAAAGCCGGCATCGCAGTGGCTCGGAGAGTCTCGGCGCTCAGCCCGGCAGCCGACGCTTTAGCCTCACCGGCGCCCAAGTGATCGAGTCCATGCGCCCGAACGGTGTATTCAAACCGGGCGACGACGTGAGCTTCGTCATCGACTACCAAAGTGACGCCGCCCGTGATATCCATCTCTCGGTGGCGGTCAAAGGCCGAAACGGCGAAGTAGTTATTCGCCAGTCGACGGCCCAGATCGCCGGCGGCCCAATCACCGTTCAGGCCGGCCAGCACCGACTGCGGTTCACCCTCAACGATCTACCGCTCCTCGACGACGTCTACAGCTTCACCTTTGTGGCCCGCGAGGCGTCAACCAGGACCGAGATTGATCGCATCGGACGAGGTCCAGAATTTGAAGTCAAAGGGCCTGGAGCCCGCCTGGGCCGAGTCCGGGCCAGCTTCACTCTCAGCCAACCCGAGACCGAGGTTCCAAACCCGACACCCGAAGTCGACCTGGTCGAAGCCAAGGCTCAGCCGACACCATCGCCGACATAGCAACGGGTTGGCAGAGACTACAAGCGGTCGGCGAAGTCCCGCTCCATCCGGGCGAACACTCTCATGCCGACATACAACGCCACAGCGGCGACCAGCCCTGACCAGGCGAGGTTCTGCAGATACCACGACGTCGGCCGAAGCATAAGGGCGAACTTCTCCTGCTGCTCGGGGACGAAGGTCGCCGGGTTGTAAAAGATTCGCTGGAAGGTGACCACCAAAGGAACCAGCGGGTTGATCAGCATCAGGTACTCACCCGACGGGCCCAACCGCTCAATCAACCGTGCCGCCACCAGATCGTAGGGATAGATGATCGGGGTGAGCCAGAACAGCGCCATCAACACCATCTCCAGGAAATGGCTGACGTCGCGGTACAGCACATTGAGACCGGCCAGCAGCATCCCAATCCCGGTGGCCAGGGCAATGGTGATCACCACCGCCAACGGCGCCATCCACATCATCGACCACTCCGGCCGGTGCTGGAACATGATCAATCCCACCACCAGAACCAGGAACCGGCTGAAGAACGTGACCACCTGAGCGGCCACGGCCGAGAAAGGCAGAACCTCACGGGCGAACCAAATCTTCTTGATCAGCGGTGCCCCTTTGGTGGCCGACATGGTGGCGGCCGACACGCTGGTGGTGAACAGACCCAACATCACCATGCCGGTCAGCAGCTTGAGGGGCTGGCGGTGGTACCCACTGTTCAAAATGATGGTGAACACCACGCTGTACACCGTCAGGTGAAGCAGAGGATTCAGCAGATTCCAGAAGATGCCAATCAAGCTGTTGCGGTGACGAACCGTCAGCTCGCGTTTGGTCAAGCTAAACAACAGGTCACGCTGCAACCAGACCTGACCCAGACGGTCCGAGATCCGGGTGGAGCTCGACCCGGTCTCAACCAAGTCGGCAGTCGGACCGGAGGAAGAGTGGAAAGACGGGACAGCAGAAGGAGACGGTGCTTGTGCGGCGGGAGCAACCATCGCATCACCATACCGGCCACGCCACCGCCCTCTGCAGATCGGTACCCTGGTAGAAGTGACCGCTGTACCCACACTCAGTAGCGCTCTCGCGACCGACGCGACGACGTCGCCCGACGCCCCGCTGCGTATCGGGCCGATCGACGTCGCCATTCCCGTCGTGCTGGCCCCCATGGCCGGGGTGACCAACGCCCCGTTCCGTCGCCTGTGTCGCCGGTTCGGTGCCGGATTGTATGTGAGCGAGATGATCTCGGCCCGGGCATTGTGCGAAGGCAACGCCAAGACCGATCATTTGGCCAGCTTCGCCCCCGACGAAACGCCACGGAGCCTCCAGCTGGCCGGCGTCGACCCCTACTACATGCAGGGAGCGGTTGAGCGCCTCGTCGGCCAGGACCGCATAGACCATCTCGACCTGAACTTCGGATGCCCCGTGCGCAAAGTCACCCGCCACGGAGGCGGAGGAGCACTGCCATACAAACGCCGCCTGTTCGAATCGGTGGTGACGGCGGCGGTGAAGGCCGCCGGGTCGGTCCCGGTGACGGTCAAGATGCGAGTGGGCTTGGATGACGACCACATCACCTACCTTGACGCCGGCCGAATCGCCGAGGACTGCGGAGTGGCCGCAGTGGCTCTGCACGGACGAACAGTATCCCAGCTCTACTCCGGCACAGCCGACTGGTCCACCATCGCCCGACTGAAAGAAACGGTTACCACCATCCCCGTGCTCGGCAACGGCGACATTTGGGAAGCCAACGACGCGCTGGCAATGATGAGCCGGACAGGCTGCGACGGGGTGGTCATCGGTCGGGGCTGCCTCGGTCGACCGTGGCTGTTCGGCCAGTTGGCCGCCGCCTTCGAGGGTCAAGCGGTCCCCGAGGCTCCGTGGACCGGTGAGGTCGCCGACATGATGAACGAACACGCCGCCCTGCTGGTCGACTGGTTCGGTGCCCACAAAGGCATCCGGGAGTTCCGCAAACACACCGCCTGGTACCTGAAGGGTTACCCGGTTGGCGGAGAAATCCGCGGTCGTCTGGGCCGAGTCGAGAGCCTGGACGAGTTGGGTGAGCTACTGGCCACCCTTCCCAACGCTCCCCTGCCACCCGAGAACATTCGGGCCATGCGGGGCCACACGCGCGGCCCCCAGGTGGTGAC
>JAHDFR010000038.1:0-7168 GCA_020628065.1 Acidimicrobiales bacterium | reverse complement strand
CACCCGAGAACATTCGGGCCATGCGGGGCCACACGCGCGGCCCCCAGGTGGTGACGCTACCGGAAGGTTGGCTGGATGATCCGTTTGACGACGCCATGGCCGCCGCCGATGGCGACTCGGCCGCCTCAGGCGGATAATCGACGACAGGGTGACATGAACAGAACCTTTAGGCCAACAATGATGGCCGTTCTAGCCGTCGGCTTGCTGGCCGCTTCCTGTTCCGGTCAAGGTGACGAAGAGCAGACGGCCTCCTCCTCTGCGACCTCGTCGGCGTCCGTCGCCACGACAACGCAACCTCCGACCGCAGCGGAAGCCTCCGCCGCTGCACCGGCCGAAGGAACAGACACAGAGACAGACACAGAGACAGACACAGAGACGGGCACAGACGCCGAGAGCCGCCAGGCAGTCGCTCTGGGTTGCCCGGGTCTGACAGCCGGTCTCAACCAACTTGAACTTGAAGTTCAGGGCGTGTCCTACGACGTTCGTATACACGTCCCCGAGGCCTACGAGGGCTCGCCTGACGCTCCCGCCCCGGTGGTCATCAACTGGCATGGACTGGGCTCCGATGGCTTCCAGCAGGCGACCTACAGCGCCTACGAAACGCTGGCTGACACCGAAGGATTCCTTACCGTCCACCCAACCGGGCCGCCCATACCGGGCAGCGATCAGAACGCCTGGGATCTCGGACTGCTAACCACCGAACAGATGACGGACCTCGGTGTGGACCCCGGTGCCCGGGATGACCTGGCCATGGCCGGTGAATTGATCGACGCCTTGGTGGCCGACTGGTGCGTCGACCCCGGACGGGTTTACTCAACCGGGCTGTCCAACGGTGGCTTCTTCACCGGTCGACTCATCTGTGAGATGGGCGACCGTATCGCCGCCGCGGTTGCCGTGGCCGGTCTCACCCACCCCGACGACTGCGACCCTTCGGCCGCCGTACCGCTTTTGGCTTACCACGGGACCGACGATGCCGTCGTCCCCTATGAAGGTGGGGGCGACCGGGAGTTGCCACCGCAGGCCCCGCCGGAAGTGGCCGCCCTGTTTGATCAGACCATCTTCGACGAATTCGCCCAGTTCGCTGCCACCTTCGGCTGCGCAGCCGATCCGGTGGTTGACAACCAAAGTGCCGAAGTAACCGCCTACCGCTATGAGGGCTGCGACAGCGACCGCTTCGCCATCACCCTGTTCGAGATCGACGGCGGCGGTCACACCTGGCCGGGCTCAGCCTTGGGGCTGGTCCTCGCTCCCCTACTGGGCGAAACAACGTATGACGTGGACGCCACCATCGACGGCTGGGCCTACATGAGCCAGTTCAGCCGGTAAATCGAATTTGGCATGTGCGGGCCCACATGCAACCGTGTCGGCTACCGACGACCGGCATACTGGGCCGCCGCCACCTCGGGGATCTGCTCAGCCCAGTCAGCGTAGATCTCGGGGTTTCCTTCGGCCACAACCGTGAACGACAGCGGTAGCTGGGCCGGATCAACCAGATCAAGCAGCTCGGGCTCATCGGCAAAGTATCCTCGGAAGTCGGCCTCGGTCTGCTCGGCGTCAACAAATGCTGCAGAGACGACGCCGGGCCCACCGATCAAGCGTCGGCCGACCTCCAGCGCCTCGTCCTCGGAGAATCCGGGCTCCAACCAGACCACGATCTCGGTGGTCGCGGCGCCGCCGCTGACCGGCTCAACCGAGACCGGCCGCTCTGCCCGCCACAACGCCAGCACTGCCAACACCAACACCAGCGCTGTCGCAGTCGAAAATACAACTCGACCGCCGGGCCACGTCCAACCACCGTTGCCAACAGCAACAATGTCGGCTGCGGTCCGAGCAAGTGGGCCATCTACGGAAACCTGAGCGGCTCGCTCATCAAGCTCAGAGGAAATGAAGTCTTCGAATTCCGGCGTTGCCCCGTTCATGACAGACTCTCCTTCAACTTGGCCAACCCTCGATGGATGAGCGAACCAACCGTGCCCGGTCGACACTCAAGGACCTCAGCGATTTGCGCCTCGCTTTCCCGACCATAAAATCGCAGCACGATTGCCGCCCGCTGCCGGTAGGGAAGAGCAGCGAGAGCCTCCGCCAGATCGACCCGGTCCTGATCGGTCTCGGCGGTAGCTCGCTCCGGGGACAAGCCGCTGGTGACGAGCTTCGACCATCTTGTCCGGTGACGCCCCCAGTCTCGACAGCCGTTCATGACGCAACGGTTCAGATATAGGACCGGCTGCTCAAGTTCGTCCAACCGTCGGTAAACCGCCGTCATCGCCTCGGACACGATGTCGTGAGCAGCTTCCTCGGAACCAACCATGAGGAACGCCCGGCGAACCTGGGCCGCGTATTCTTCCTGGAACAGTACGTCAAAGGCGGTCGGGCCCGATCGGCTGTCTCGGCTCAGGGCACGGGAAGGACTCATACCCTAACCACGTCCGGGGCAGCGGTTTCCTTGCCTGATTTCTCGGGACGTCGCCCCGGAGGCAGCCCGCTAGCGCAGAACAGCCAGATCCCGGGCGGCGTCCCACAGCACGTCGGTCCCAATAGGGAAGATGCCGAGCAGGAGCGTGGCCACCGCAGCAATGGCGATCACAGCCAGCGCCGGGCGGGGGGTGTGGCCCCACACCATCGGCTCGACAGCCTCGCCGTCAGCGTCCTCAGTGTCGTCAGTATCGTCAGTATCGATGTCATCATCGGTCTCGGCGTTCGCATCGGACTGAGCTTCCAGTTCGGCTTCGACCTCGGCTCCCATGGCATGAGCTACGGCCGGCGCTGAGGTCATGAACATGGAAACCACCACCCGCAGGTAGAGCACGGCGCTGACCACAGCGGCCAGCATGGCAATGGCGGCCAGAACATACGAACCGGTATTGGCGGCAGCCAGAATGACCCGGAATTTGGCGGTAAACCCGGAGGTAAAGGGCACCCCGGCCTGAGCGAACAACAGCACCGCAAAGAACGCAGCCAGCATCGGCTTGGCCTTAGCCATTCCCCGGTAGTCATCAAGCGAATGCCGGTCATCGCCTTCAGCTCCTATAGCCGAAAGCACTCCGAACGATCCGATGACCATGATGGCGTAGGCCAACAGATAGAACAGCAACGCCTGGGCGCCACGGACAGCTGCGCTGGCGGTGACCTCTCCGTCGGCACCACCGGCCAGCGAGTTGACGGCGATCAGCATGAACCCGGCGTGGGTGATCGACGAATAGGCCAACATGCGTTTCACGTTGGTCTGGGCCAACGCCAGGAACGAACCCAGCACCAGGCTGGCCACCGCCAACACCCCGATCAGCGGGCGCCAGTCGGCAGCGTAGAAACCAAATCCATCCCAGAACACTCGAACCATGCCGGCAAAGCCGGCCACCTTGACGGCCGAAGCCATGAAAGCCACCACCGGTGTCGGTGAGCCCTGATACACATCAGGCGTCCACATATGGAACGGCACGGCCGAAACCTTGAAGGCGAAGCCGACCATCAACAAGGCCATGGCGGCCAGGATCAGCGACGAATCTTCCAGCGGATTCAGACCGGCCTCGTTGGCCGCCCGGGCGTTGGCGATCACCTCAAGGTTGGTGGAACCGGTGGCTCCGTAGGCCAGCGCGATGCCGTACAGCATCAGGGCCGAAGCCACCGCACCGAGAATGAAGTACTTGAACGCTGCTTCCTGCGAGTCGGAGCGCCGGAGATGCAAACCGGCGAGCACGTACACGGCGATCGAAAGGATCTCCAAACCGACGAAAATCAGGATCAGATCCCGAGCGGCGGCCAGCAGCATGCCCCCGGCGGCCGACATCATCAACAGGACATACCAGTCAGGACCGTCGAACCGTTCCCGTCGCAAGTAGCCGTCCAGCAGGCCGCCGACCAGGAACAGACAGGCCAATAGGATGCCCCACACGAACACGGTGAAACCATCAATGGCCAGCGAACCGGCCACGACGTCCCGGGGGCCCTCGTCTCGAACCGTCGACCACAATCCCCGCAGGAACCATCCGGCCACTGCGGCGGAAAGAATAGTGAACGCCGCCGGGAAACCGCCGGTGCGGAGTCGAGGAACAACCGAAGTGACGGTGATCAGCAGAATGCCGCCGACCGCCACCACCAGGAACGGGCTGAGCATCGACCACTCGATGTCGGGGGTGTCGATCTCGCCCACCGCTGCTTGAGCCAAGAGACTGGCGATCATCACTTACCCTCTTTCTCGGCCTTCTTGGCCCGGGCCTTCTCCGCAGCGACGACCAGGGCGTCCCGGCCCTGCCGTTCGACCGCCACCGGCTCGGCTTCATAGAAGTTGGTTGAGCGGTTCTCCACGTGCTGAACCAGTACATCAACCGACGGCTCGATCCGATCGAGAACCGGTTTGGGATACACGCCCATCACCACAATCAGCACCAGCAACGGGAGGATCCCCAGTAGCTCGGACGGCCGCAGATCCTCCATGGTGGCGTTCTCGCCCTCAGCCGGGCCGTGGAACGTTCGTTGATAGGCCCACAGGAGATACAGCGCAGCCAGGATCACACCGGTCACAGCGACAATGGCCAGCCAGCGGGTCCAGGTGTCGGAAGCGAAAGCGCCAAGCAGAATCAGGAATTCACCGACGAACCCGTTCAGGCCGGGAAGACCAACCGACGACAACATGACCAGGGTGAACACACCGGCCATCATCGGAGCCGCCTTCTGCAGGCCGCCAAGAGCCGAGATTTGACGGGTGTGACGACGCTCGTACACCCAACCGACCAGGATGAACAAGGCACCGGTCGAGATGCCGTGGTTCACCATCTGGATCACCGAACCGGTCAGGCCCTGATTGTTGAGAGCGAAGATGCCCAGCACGATGAAACCCATGTGAGCAACTGACGAGTACGCCACCAGCCGCTTCAAATCGGTTTGCATTGTGGCCACCGCCGCCCCGTACACAATGCCGATGACACCGAGGGTCAAGAAGTACGGCGCCAGATTGAACACCACGTCGGGGAACAGGAAGACACCGAAGCGGAGCAGACCGTAGGTGCCAAGCTTCAGCATGACACCGGCCAGAATAACCGAGCCAGCGGTAGGCGCTTCGGTGTGAGCATCCGGCAGCCAGGTGTGGACCGGGAAGACCGGCACCTTCACGGCGAAGGCCAGAGCAAAAGCCAGGAAGATGGCGGTGGCGGCCTCATCACTCAGATTGTGATTGGCGGCCAGAATCGTGACGTCGAACGTCAGCCCGCCGACATCGGGAGCGGCCAGAATGACCAGACTGGTGATGGCCACCAACATGAGCGCCGACGCCGCCATGGTGTACAGAAAGAACTTCATGGCCGAATAAATGCGCTCGCCGTGGCCCCACCCACCGATGAGGAAGTACATGGGTACCAGCACGACCTCAAAGAACATGAAGAACAACAGCAGGTCGAGAGCCATAAAGGCACCCATGGAGCCCGCCATCAACAGCATCAGCCACAGATAGTAGGGCTTGGCATCGTGGTGCGGTTCGGTGGTCAAGATGGCCACCGGGAACAGCAACCCGGTCAGCACCACCAGGAACAGTGAGATGCCGTCGACGCCGAGGAAGAACGACAAACCCAGTTCGGAGAACCACTCCCACCGGCTGACAAACTGCAGCCCACCGTCGGTGGCGTCGAAGTTCCACAGCACATACGCCGACACGGCGCCGGTAATGGTGGACCCAACCAGAGCAGCCAGCTTCAAGTAGTCGGACCGACTCGGCGGCAGCAGGGCCAAGACGCCGGCGGTCAGCAATGGGATGATAACAAGAACCGGCAGGGTGGCGAAGGCCACGCTCTCTCCGGCTTCAGCAGCAAACAGGGCGGCAATCACGAGAACAGACCTCCCAGGAACCAGGCCAGCACAAGTACCGAACCGAGGCCGATACTAAGGGCGTAACTTCGAACGAAGCCCGGTTGAAGTCCTTTAAACACGGTGCCCAAACGACTGGACAGTGTGGCCACACCGACGGCGGCTCCGTCAACCACGTTGCGATCAAACCAGGCCATGGCGTTGAACAGCTCACGGCCGGGGCCACCGAAGAAGTTGGCGTACGAACGGTCGATACCCCAACCGTCGGCCAGGATGGGCCGCTCGATGGAGGCCGGGTTGCCCCTGCCCCTGAAGTACACCGAGAAGGCGGCAAAGATGGCCACCGCCCCGACGGCAATGGCGATGACGGCCAAAGCGATCTTCGTATTGGCTGTAGCGGTGATGGTCGCCTTGTTGCCGAACAGCGACGGCTCCAGCCACTGCTCGAGGAAGTGAAGTTCCTTGGTGAACGGCAGGTTGAGACCACCGGCGACCATGGCCAGTACGGCCAGAACGACCAGCGGCAACGTCATGGTGATCGGCGATTCGTGCGGATGATATTCCTGGCGTTGGTGATAGCTCTCAGGAAGGCTGTCGGCCAGGTCACCAGCGTCGGGGGCTTCAGTCAGAGCGGTCACGTGATAGTTGGAGGTGGAGTCGGATGCGAGGTCGGTGGACGGCCCACCCTCGGCCATGCGATTCACATCAGCCTCGGCTGCTCGCACCGCTGCGGCTGCATCCTGCATGGCAGCAGTCGCTTCCTCCACCTTGCCCTCGGCTTTAACCACGGCATCTTCGGCCTTGGGCACGCCGGCCTCGGCCTTGGTCAACGCCTTGACCAGCTTCTCATGGCCGTCGTCGGCTTCGGACGAAGCGGCAACCTTGGCTTGAGCGTCCGACAACTTGCCTTCCGCCTTGACCACCGCTTCCTGCTTCTTGGCCACATCGGCTTTGGCCTTCTCCACCGCAGTCGCCGCCGACTCTTCAGCCGTCCTGGCCTCATCGACGAGGCCACGGGCATCAGCCACCCTGGCGTCCCAGGCCACCGCCAACTCTTCCGGTCGCACATCGAAGAACCGGGTGCGACCGAAGAAAGTCAGTATCACCTGTCGAGTCATATAGAACGCGGTCAGCAGGGCAGTCACCAGACCGATAGCCCAAAGAGCTTTACCGCCGATCTCATCGGCGTTCCAGGCGTACAGCAGAATCTCGTCCTTCGACCAGAAACCGGAGAACGGGGGCACACCGGCAATAGCCAACCAGCCGATGATGAAGGTGAACGCGGTGATGGGCATGAACTTGGTCAAGCCCCCCATGCGCCGCATGTCCTGCTCGTCATGCAGACCGTGAATGACCGAACCCGACCCGAGGAACA
>JAHDFR010000429.1 GCA_020628065.1 Acidimicrobiales bacterium | reverse complement strand
CAATCACTTCTTGAAGGGTGTCCATGACGTCGACCGGGCTGTTCTGGGGGTTCGTGGCCCGGAATTCATAGATCCACTCGTCGGCAATGATGTTGTATTTGATCGAGCTAATCGAGCCATCGCTCTCAAACGTGGCCCGGACCCCAGACCATCCGTCTACGGTCACCGGCTCCACCTGAAGGCCCTTGCACGCCAGAGCCCGCTCCTGATCGGCGGCAAGAACGTCCTGTGCTCGAGCTATCGCCTCTGGTGTCGCCCGCTCACTGTTGGCGATGATGGTGATTGCGTCCAACGAGTTGTCGAGATAGCGAAGCGAGACCGTGTGAGGATCGACCATGCTTCCACCGGTCAGCCTCATCGGTACGATAAACCACTCGTCACTGTCGGGGTACTGGAACGTGAACGGGCTGTTCGGGTCGCTGTAGAGCTTGAATCCGGGATCGGCCGACTCTGACGTCTGGGCATCGCTGGTGGTAGCGGCGTCCACAGCGGTCGTCGTGGTCGGGGAGGCTTCCTCCGCCTCGGTCAGTTCGGGTTCGGGGAGCTTGATGGACCAGGCGCTGCTGATTCCTCCTTCGGTGCCGGGCAGTGAGCCAGCACGAAAGGTCAACTCGACGGCAGTTCGAGGGACTCGGAACAACACCGTTTGCTGAACGGACCCGCCCTCGAGGAGGAATTCGTTGACAGCGTTGGCAGGACCGTAGATTTCGCCCTCGGTCTCGAGGCGATACGTCGACTTGTTGAGGTTGGTGGCCACTCCGTCAGTGAGATTGAACTGGACATCGACGACTATGAACTTCTCAAGCGGGCCGGCAACGTTGTTTCCGAACACGTGCACCGATTCGGCGTTCAGCAGCGTCATCTGGCCCGAGCCCTGGCCTACCTGGGTGACGTTGGGAGCTATCACACCGGTACCGTCGACCAGCTCGACTGACTCGGCCTGGGCAACCATGGCGGTGTCACTGATAGCGGCTTGAGCTTCGATGTGGGCGGTCGCAGCGAGGTCGGGCTCAAGCGTG
>JAHDFR010000205.1 GCA_020628065.1 Acidimicrobiales bacterium | reverse complement strand
AGTATTAGCGCCACGATGATGGCTGTACGGGTGGATGGAACTCGCATTTTGTTTGGAATCTCCGCTCATCGGTGTCCTACCGATGTCAGTCGCGGCGACGCATGGAAAATGTTCCCGGGATCCAAAGAATGCCTGTGCTATAGGAACCCGAGGTCGCGCCGGGCGAAGTTCGACAGTTCGGGGAAGGCGGCGTTCAACTGAGAATCGGACAGGCCCATCCATCGGGCCAACGTGGCCCCGTACTGGCTGACCGAGGTGGTTGGCACGATGCGGCCGGAGAACCGGCCGTTGCGGTCGGGGATGTCATCGGGGTTGTTGTCTACGGCGAAGCTGGGCAGTGTCCCATAGTCCCCGGCCCGTACCGCTCCGCCCATCACGAAGGCATGTCCTCCCCAACCGTGGTCGGTTCCGTCGCCGTTGATCGTCAACGTGCGACCGAAGTCGGACGCGGTGAACGTGGTGACCGAGTCCGACAATCCGAGGTTGTCCAGCGCCCGGTAGAACGAGCCGACGGCACGGTCAAACTGGTTGACCAGAATCGGTAGCTGCTCAATCTGGAGACGGTGGGTGTCCCAACCGCCGAGTCGAACAAAGAAGATCTGTCGGCTCATGCCCAACATTTGGCGATTGTGAATCAACACGGCAACCCGCCTGAGCTGCGCCCCCAGAGGCGTCCCCTGCACGTCTCCCATGTCGATGTCGCCCACCCGCTGATTGAGGGCCTGCTCAAGTTCGCCCGAGGCCACCACCGAACGGCTGACCGTATCGGCGGCCGCCTGTTCAAATGCGTTTGATGACTGCCCGGCGGAGGCGATGGACGATGCCATGATCGACTCAACCTGTTCGAACGACGGAATCCATCGACGCCGCGACCAGCTGTAGCCAGTTAGCGGTCTCACCTGAGTGTTCGGAGACAGGCCGGTGTAGTCAGCCAGGTCGCCGCTCTGCCACCGACTGTTTCCGTTGATGGAGAAAGCCGGATACAGGGCGGAACCGGCGTGGATGGCGGCGGTGATCGAGTCGCCCCAGCCCTGGTCGGCGGAGTTGACCGGGCGACCGGTCTGCCACTGTTTCTGCTGGGCGTCGTGGGCAAACAGGTCCTGAGGGATGCTTCGGCCGGCGGCCACGTCGGCCGGGGTTGTCGGCCTAATCAGCGGTCCGACGTTGCGGACCACGGCCAGTCGTTCGGCCGCCGCCAGGGCGGCCAGGTTGGACATACCGGGATGGAGCCCGAATGAACCGTCGCCGATGGGCAGCAGTGAGCCGATCGGCGGGAGGAACTGGGCCCGGATCCGCTGCAGGTCGGCGTAGGTGCTGCCGGACTCCGAGTGGTCACGGGGAACGTACATGCTGAACGAATCAGCACCGCCGGCCAGGAAGAGGCAGACCAGGGTTCGGGGTCCGGTCTGGGCGGCCGCCGGTTCGGCCAGGAACCTGGGAAGGGCGGTCATCGAAACCGAGACGGCCGCCAGTCCCGCCCCCTGGAGGAAACGGCGGCGGCTGATGCCGTCACCACCGTCTCCACCGCCATCTCCACTGCCACCAGGCATGGCCGGACGTTGAACTGAGTAGTCGTTTGCGTTGGTCATGGCCTTACCTTTGGACGAGGGCGAACGGGGATCCGGCGATGCAGTAAATGGCATCAAGGGTTGCGGCCAAGCGGCCTTCCTCGGTGTCGGGAAAGCTGGCCACCTGGGTGGCAAGTTCTGCTTTCACTGCGGTGGGCGTCGTCCCGGCATTGACCATCAGGTCGACGTAGTCGACGAGACCTGCCGGGTTCCCGACGAGGGCCAAGGCCCGGTCGACGTTGATTCTCGTGACGTCGCCTGCGTTGCTGTTGGTTCGGTAGTTGTGGAAGTCGTGCACGGCCGAAAAGATGGTGTCGTTGGTTGAGGCGATGTTGACCTCGGTCAGAATCTGTTGCTCGGGAGCGACGAGGTCAGAGCCCGACGCCAACGGGTTGTTGGGCAGGTAGAAGTTGAAGACCGACGGGGAGCTCAGCGGCGCCTGACCGGTGATGGAGCGAATCTGGGATGGTGGCTTTGAGTAGAACCGGAAGTAGTCCGGCGCCGCGCTCGGCCCCGGCACGGCGTCGAACGCCCGCCACAGTTGGAACAGCCGCAGAAGCGGCTCTTTGAACTTGCCGAACCGACTGGCCATGGTGACGTGGCCGTTGCGGGCTTCGTCGTCGAGCAAGACCCGCTTGATCACTGCTCCGAGATCACCTCGGACTCCGGATCCGTTGTTGTTGAACGTCGTGGCCACCCGGTCGACGTAGGCCGGTGACGGATTGCTGGTCACGAACCGTTGAATGAGGAACCGGGCCACGAACGGGCCGACGTTGCGGTGGCCTGCGATGTTGTCGAGGGCGGCCTCGAGGTCGGTGCGGGCGTCCTGCCCGCCCGGTATCTGCACGTTCCCAAGCAGGCTCTTGGCTCCCCGGTCGTGATACTCCTCGTGGGGCACCATTGGGGTTTCTTTAGACTGTCGGGCGATGTTGTTGTCGGTCCAGGTTTGGTTGGCGAAGTTCCATCCGGTGAACACCCGGGCGAAGTTCTCGACCACGGTTTGGTCGTAGGTTGGAATGGGTTGACCGCCACTCAAGCGTTGGGTGCCGTCGTTGTTGAGTTCGTGCAGCCCGATTGAGAACAGCTGGAGGACTTCGCGGGCGAAGTTCTCGTCGGGCCGGACCCGCCGGGCTTCGTCGGCTTTCTCGTTGCGCATCATGGAGAGGTAGATGCCCATCACCGGGTGCAGGGTTACCTGCTCCAGTAGGTCTCGGTAGTTGCCGGTCGACCCGCGGCCCAACATGTCGTAGTAGTGGGCGACCGCCCACTGCGAGTTGCTGAGGGTGTAGTCGTTGTCGGAGATGACGAAGAACTGGCTGTAGGCGAACGCCATCCGTTGCCGAAGCTGATCGGGAGCTGTCATGGCGTGGTCCCACCAGACGCGATGCCGGTAGGTGGAGTTGCTGGAGTTGGCAAACGGCACCAGGGCGTCGTACGCGCTGGTCATCGGCAACGCCAACTGACGGTCGATCCACCCCCCGTAGGATCCGATCTCCTGCAGCTCGGCGATGGTCGCCTCACTGGCCCCGAACGTCGCCTGGTTCAGGAAGCGGACGGCGTCGGCTCGAGTGATGTCATCCGAGCCGTTCCCTCCTCCGCCGCCTCCGCCGGTGTCGGTGCTGCCGGCCGCCACTGACAGCACCCCACGGCACCGGATGAAGAACCGGTCGATCGACTGCAGAGCCGCCCCCGGTTCGAGAGTGGTGACGATCGAGTTGAGGTCGGGGTCAACCGTCGTCCACTCCCCTCCTCGGATATCACTGTCGAGACCGACCGAGTAGCGGAACCCGAAGCGGAATCTGGTCTCGCTGTTGTTGGGCTCGAACTTGAACTGTCGCCGACCGGCGCTGGTGGTCACTTCCAAGTAGATGCCGAAGTAGTCACTTCGATTTGGCGCATGCACGTCGAGCGAGAAGTCGCCAATGTCGGGCGTGGCCGAGGCCACGAACTCGTTGTAGGTACCGGAGTCGGAGCTCGTGAGGCGGGACGCTCCCTCCCGGGATGAATCGGCGGTGACCGACCCGCCGTTGGTTAATGTCCAGGAGACGGTTGCCATGTCAGTTACCTCCGCCGTCAGCGGATAGGGGCTGTGTAAGAGAAGTAAGTTGGGGCACGTCGATCCGGTAGACCTCGGCGTCGATACCGCACGATCCGGCGTCGCTGTTGAAGTAGACCCGGCTCAAGTCACGGCTGGCCACGGCGTGGGCCTCGGTCCAGTAGTTGTTGCCGCAGTTGTAGGTGTGGGCCAGGTTGACAATGGCACCGCTGTGGACGTCGACCAGGAACACTTTGTCGCAGGTCCAGGCCTGGTCGACCTTGCAGTTGTAGGTGGAGACCACAACCCATCCGGGGTTGTCATAGGCCTTGCCGGAGAAGTGGACCGAGGTGGTGTTGCCATCGTAGAGGTCGAACAGCCGGGTGTAGGTACGGGTGTCGAGATCGTACGACATCACCCATCCGGCGTTCTCCGATCTGGTGTAGTCCACGTAGACGTAGTGGTCGTGACCGTCGCGACCGCGCGCAATGTCGGAGTGCTCACCGCCGGGGAGTACGACCCGTTCGAGCGAGAAGTCGGTCGGGTACTGCAAGGTCACGTCGTTGAACTGGGCCACAACCCAGCGCCCGGTTGGCGAAACCGAGATTGCGTCCGGCCCGGTTGTAATCGTTGAACCAAACTCGGTTCGCACCCCGAGCAGCTCCTGGGCGTCGATGTCGTAGGTGACCGAGCCGAGGAACTGCTCGTCGCGGTCGAACACGTTCCAGGCATAGATGGCGCCGTCGGCACTGGGAGAACCTTCGGCGCCGTCGCTGAGATAGACGGCACCGGGTAGCAGATCGGCCAGCGGACCGGCGAGATCGGCCCTAACCGACGTCGACCCGGTCAACACGTTGGTTTGCCAGAGCTGAAGGCTGCCGGAGCGGCCGTCATCGCCCGACAGGTGCCGGATGTAGTGAGGCTGGAACGGGTGCCACTGGGGATCGGCACCGGGGTGGATGTCGAGGCTGCTCTCGAGCCGGCCCGACGCGGTGTCGTACACGTGGTAGCGGGCCGAGCCGTGGTAGGTCATGAACAGCGTGCCGTCGATGTTCTCGTTCTGGCGCCGGCTGTAAGTGTTGCGGTCGAACCGGGTGCCGTCGGCCGACGTTACCCGGGTGACGTCAAGGCCGTAGGCCGGGTCGGGCTGCGTGGCGTATAGAGCAGGCTTGGTCCACTCAGGAGAGGGAAGAGTCTCGTCCGGGCCAAGCACAAAGTCGAACGGCTGCTCCGGTTCGGGCTCGGGTTGCTCCGGCTCGGGTTGTTCGGGCTCAGGCTGCTCCGGCTCGGGTTTTTCGGGTCGAGGCTCTTTAGGTCGTTTCGGCTTGTCCGGTCGGTCCGGTTGGTCCAATCCCGTGTGATCGCCCAACCCGACCACTTGGACTGCAGCGCTATCAGGTTCGGCCTGATACGCATCCCGTGAAGAACCGGCGGCGGCCGTACCGGCGAGCAGCAGCGGTGCCACCACTATGGCGCCAAGCAGCAATCGGCTCGGCTTGTTCGTTCGGGGTTCGTTTGTGGGCCAACCCATAGTGCAGCACCTGGTGGTTCTTTCCGTGGGCTCGCTCACCTTGCCCACTCGTCACTGCTTCACACGCACCACCTGTGTCTCACGGGGGACAGAAACCGAGGATTTTCCCAAAAGGTCTACCTCAGGCCAACATTTCCAAGAAATTTCGAGAGTCTGTCCCCCGAGACTGGTGGTCCGTGCGTGTCCTATATGAGGTGCAAAAGGCAAAGGGGCATCGCGCTATCAACATCGACCTTGAACTTCGTTCCACGCATCGACAGTCATCCAGCGGTTCGTCGGTGATCGAAATGCCCCCGCGCTCCGGTACGGCTACCGTTCTGGCTGTGCCGTCGCCCTCCCACAAATTCGAAGGTGATGTTGGTGACGCCCCAATGGTTTACGCCTCGTTTGAGGAGTTCTATCAAGACGAATACCAGGGAGTTGTCGGTCTGGCTTTTGTGTTCACCGGTGACGGCGCCGTGGCCCAGGACCTGGCCCAACAGGCGTTCACCGAAGCCCACCGTCGGTGGAACAAGATCAGCCGGTATGAAAAGCCGCAGGCGTGGGTGCGACGAGTGCTGATCAACAAGTGCACTAGCCGCTACCGCCGGCTGGCGTCCGAAGCCAAAGCCCTTGCTCGCCTGGGAGGTCGAAGCCAGACCAAGATCGAGCCGACCGAACGCACCCTTGAGATCTGGGAGGCGGTACGGAGGCTGCCGCCGCGGCAGGCTCAATCGATCGCGTTGCGGTACTGGGAGGATCTGTCGGTGGCCTCGATCGCAGAGGTGCTGGAGTGTTCGGAGGAGACGGTGAAGACTCACCTCAAGCGGGCTCGGGCCACGTTGGCTGCTCAGCTGTCAGACTTTCAGGGGTTCGGATGAGTAACGGAACGCACTTCGATCCGTTCGACCACATGGACGATGTGGAGTCGCATCTCCGCGGAGCGTCGGACGATCTTTCGCAACATGTGCCCAGTCGACCGCCGGGTCAGTTCAAACCATCGCCGCGGCCGTCGATGACGGCGGCGGCCGGACTGGCTGTGGCATTGCTGGCCGGCGGTGCGGTCTGGAGTCTGGCCAACCGACCCCAGAGCCAACCGCTCGAAGTTACAGCGGC
>JAHDFR010000428.1 GCA_020628065.1 Acidimicrobiales bacterium | reverse complement strand
CTTCTCGTACGTTCATTGCTTCGGCGATGTCGCGGACGCTCATGTCCTCATAGAAACGAAGCACAAGAGCGGTTCGCTGCTTGGGGTTGAGCCGTTCGAGGCTGCGCCACGTTTCATCCAGCTCGGGCGGCAAGACGACCTCTTCGTCGACGCCGATCTGTTCCAACTTCTTTCGCTCGGTGGCCGACCGGCGTTGCCTGGAGTGGCAGTTGTTCACAACGATCCGGCGGAGATAGCCCCCCGGGTTGAGAATGTCGCTGGACTCCTCATTGGCCTTGCGGTGCAGAGCCACAAAAGACTCTTGGACCACCTCTTCGGCGATCGCCAACGAACCGGTCAAGAGCCGGGCCAGGCGCACCATCGGTTCGTACTCGGCCCGGTACAGGCCGTCAAAGTCCATAGTTCCAGTAGATCTATCGGCCCCGGTGGCGAATCTGCCTGGCGGCCCGCTTGAAATGCTTCGTACTGGTGTCACATCTCAACGACGCACGGCGACCGCCGAAACGTTCCCTGATTCGATACATGTCGAGCCCGCTAAACCACCCGGTGGTCCGGACGCTGTCTGATACCGTCGGCCCATGCCCGTGGTCGTCAACTCCCGTCTGACCATTCCCGACGATGAGTTGGAGTGGCGGTTCAGCCCCTCTGGAGGGCCCGGCGGTCAGCACGCCAACCGGGCGCACACCAGGGTTGAGGTTTCGTGGGATCCGGCAGCCTCAGCGGCGGCCCGCGACCTTACTGAATCCCAACGGAACCGGTTGCTGTCCAACGCTCCGAGTGCGATCCGACTGACCGTCGACCAGTATCGGTCTCAGCACCGGAACCGTACCGTGGCAGAGGAGCGTCTGGCCGAGCGGGTTCGAGCCGCTCTCGCTCCCCCACCCAAGGCCCGTCGGGCCACCAAACCATCAAAGGGAGCGAAGCGTCGGCGGCTGGAAGCCAAACGCCGCACCGGTCAGACCAAGAAACTTCGCCGCCGACCCGGCGTGGACGAGTAGTAGTTAGGTCGTGCCCCAGATCACCTGATTC
>JAHDFR010000427.1 GCA_020628065.1 Acidimicrobiales bacterium | reverse complement strand
CCTCGCTCATCACCCCGTCAAGCCGAAGCCAGTAGCGAGACGAGTTGTTGTTGTGGTTGTCGTCGCTGCCGTCGTCACTCAGGTTTGCATTGTTCACGGCTCCGCCAGGTAGAGCGAATCTCCGCCGATAGAGCATTGGGCCGTTCTCATGTTCGAACTCGGATTCTTGAGTCCAATGACCGGGAACGGTCAGCTCGGTCCAGTTGGAGTCGTCAAGATCAGGGTCGGCACCGACCCGAAGAAGCCGTGAATCGACCGGATGGGCCTTCCACACACCGCTCAGGTCCAGCAGTTGCCTGGCGGTAGCCCGGCGAGGCATGCCTGATCGACGTTGGCCTGTCGCTACTGAGCTCACCGGGCTCTCATCCGATTCTCGGGCATCGGGTGGGTTGCCCGGTCGCCGCTCAGACACTCCGCCCCAGGAAGGCGGCGAGCTGGTCGGCTTCAAACGCCGCTACTGCGTCCGCTGATTCGCCGTCACCGGTCATGTTGGCCAACACGGCTCGGGTGGTTTCGATGGCTTGGTGGTACGAGGCGGTGCCCATGGCAGGCAGCTTACCGATGCCTGCCATGGCACGGGACCGCTGTTGAGCGGTCTTGGCCCGGGACTGCTGTTGTGCGGGCCGTTGGTAAGAAATCGGTGAACCGCTGCGCCACGCCGCTGCCGCATGGCTAACCTGATGCAAGCATGTATTACGGTTGCGTGTCGAGCCTGAGGGTCAGGTCCCGGCGTCGCCGCAACAAGATCGATAGTGGGGCTCCGGACGCATGTTGCCGGAGTCACCGACGGCTGAAGACATTGGCAGCAGTCGGTCCCAGGAGTGATACCAGGTATGGCTGAGCAGTTGTCATTGCAGGTGGCAGGCAATCGAAATCCGCGCAGCCGCATCGTCGGCTTTGTCGCCGTTGTCGCCATCGCCGGCTTGGCCACGTTCCCGTCTGCTGCCCAGGAGTCCACATCCACCACGGCGGCTGAGACCACAACAACGGTGGCCGAGACGACGACCACGGCTGCGCCGACAACAGCGG
>JAHDFR010000037.1:33379-35484 GCA_020628065.1 Acidimicrobiales bacterium | reverse complement strand
TGTCCAACAGCCACCAGCCGGTCGGTGAACGCATCGCCTCGCTCACCGGTGCACCACAACCAACCCACATCCTCGACGTGCGCCACACCGCCAAACTCACCGCCGTTATGGCCGAAGCCAAACCGCACGCCGTCATCCACTTCGCCGGCATGAAACACGTCGGGGAATCAGTCGAGCAACCACAGGCCTACTACGACTGCAATCTCAACGGCCTGCTATCGGTAGTCGAAGCCTGCCAAGCGACCGGCGTCCGCAAGCTCGTCTTCAGCTCATCCGGCTCGATCTACGGCGAAACCACACGGCTCCCCATCGCCGAAGACCACCCGCCGAAACCCACCAACCCCTACTCCCGCACCAAAGCCATGGGCGAGCAAATCCTGTCCGACCTGTGCACTGCCGACCGCAGGTGGTCGGTCATCGCCCTGCGCTACTTCAACCCGGCGGGGGCCCACCCATCCGGCGCGCTGGGTGAATGGTGCAAAGGAGAACCCTCCAACCTGCTCCCCCGCCTCATCGAAGCCGCCTACCGGGCGGCAACCACCGGCCAACGCCCCACCTTCCACATTCACGGCGACACCTACAACACTCCCGACGGTACCGGCGTTCGAGACTACGTGCACGTTATGGACGTGGTTGACGCCCACCTGCGGGCTCTCGACCTGATGGCCCACTCAAGCGAACCGATCGGCTTCAAGGCCTACAACATCGGTCGGGGCGAAGGAGTGTCCGTCCGGCAACTCATCGACGCCGTCCAACAAGCCTCAGGCCAAATCTTCGACGTACAAGTCGGTCCCCGGCGCGCGGGCGACGTGTCGGCCCTGTACGGCGACACCTCCCTGGCAGCAAAGGAACTCGACATGGCCGACTACCGTTCTCTGGAAGACATCTGCCTCGACGCCTGGCGCTTCAGAGTCAACAACCCCGACGGATACTGAGAGCCGGCGGTATTCCTCAAGTCATCGCAATCGGCTTCGCCCGCTAGCTCAAATTTGATGTACCCCGGCCGATCTCAACGGGAAGTGCAGAACGAGGAGTCTTGCTTTGATGAGATCACGCTTGCGCGCTACGTCGAGGCCATCCATCTGGCTTGCCGTGACAATGCTCGCTTTCATGGTGGCGACCGTGACCTTCCCAACCCCAGCAGCAGGCCAAGCAGCCGATAGTGGAGAAGGTCCGACTGGTCAAGCAGCGGCCGCAGGCCACACATGCGAGCCGGAAACCATCCACTTCGAGCACCCGGAACTGTGGAGCTACCCGGGCCACAACCTGTCCTCGGTAGCCGTGTTCGAGCCCACCTGTGTTACGCCGGACACCGCCGAAAACTGGTACGACATCGTCCTGGTGTCCACCGACGACGCCCATCAACCCGGCTTTCAAACCAACCAAACCAACGAAGTCTGGTTCCTGCGAGCCATGGACGCCGACGGCAACGTCATCTACGAATCACCGCTATCAGACGACATCCCCGACCACATCGTCACCCAAGCCACCTACGTCGACACCGCCGACCTAACCGATGCGGCTTACCTACAGGCGGTGCACGGAGGCGACACAACCAACGCCAACTCCGTCACCGCCATAGCCCTCATCATCCCGGCGGAGCGCCCGGCGCAAGGCCAGCCCACGTCGACGACCACTCTGCCCATCACGCCCACGACGGCCGCGCCCACAACAGCTGCGCCCACAACCGCCGCGCCGACGACGGCCGCGCCGGCAACAGCCGCGCCCACAACACTGCCAACCGGAGACAAGCCGACCAGCTCAACCGAAGGCTCGACGGCGCCGAGGCGAACCACGACTACAAGGTCAACGTCCACCACATCCACATCAACGACGCTTCCCCCAACCACGACCTCCTCCACCACGGCGTCAGCCCCATCAACCACCGCCAGACCGACCACCACAACCACGTTGGAAGTCGCCTCAACGCTCAACTTCCCTCGCCAAACCATCACCCTTCCCCCCGCCACCTTCCTGCCTCGACCACGCCTGGAAACCGAAGAAACCACGACGACCACCACCTGCGTCGAGCCTGGAGCCGCCATCGCCGACGAACTTTCGGACTCTCCCGTCAACAGCCAGGTGTGGAGGCTCTACCGCTCACT
>JAHDFR010000037.1:28911-33279 GCA_020628065.1 Acidimicrobiales bacterium | reverse complement strand
GACGCCGTCGTCGGCAACTTGGCCAACGCCTTCACCACAACCGTCCTCGGCGGAACCTCAAGCCGGCGTTCCAACTCGGCCACCACCTTGCGGGCCCGGGCCGTAGCCGAATCGTCATCGGCCACGCTGCGGTGCCGACGACCGATCACCGGCGAACGATGCTGCCACGAGGTGGGCCGCAAGTTCGGATCCTCCACGAACACGTGAATCCGTTCGTGGCCGGCCACAGCCGCCGACTCGGTATCCAAACCAAGAATCCGCTCCACGTCATCCAGATCAACCCGATGACCGAACACCTTGGCCACCCGGCTGATGCGCCCGGTAACCGTCAAACGACCGCCGTCATTCACATGGCCAAGATCGCCGGTGGCCAACTCACCATCCACCGAGCGGACACCAACATCCTCACGGCTCTCGGCATAGCCCAACATCACATTCGGACCCGAATACATGATCTCGCCCACGCCGTTGGCGTCCGGTGAATCGATCCGGAACGAGCCATCACTCAAGGCGTACCCGACCGAGCCACCATGCTCAGTCACCTCCTCCGAAGGCAGCACCGACATACGAGCCGTCGCCTCCGTCTGCCCGTACATCAAGAACATCTTCTTGCCGGTCACATCGAGGAAACGGTGGAACTCGCCAACCGTCTCCGGCGACACCCGGCCACCGGCCTGACACACATAGCGCAAGTGCGGCAACTTCATTTCCAACATGCCAACCCGCTTGAACATCTGGAACGAATAGGGAACGGCCGGAACCGACGTGACCCGGTGACGCCCCATCAAACCCCAGAACCCGGCCTGCACCGGGCTCAAGCCGGTCAACACCGTCGTGGCACCGGCCTCCAAATGGCTGTTCAACACCGACAATCCGAACGAATAGAACAACGGCAGACAAGCCAACCCACGCTCGTTCTCGGAAATCCCCAGCGCATCGACAATGGCCCGGGCGTTGTGATTCAAATTGTCCTCCGACAACTGCACCATCTTCGGATTCCCGGTAGTCGCCGACGTAGGCAACAACAACGCCACGTTCGAGCCGTCAGTATCACCCAAATCAACCGACGGCACGGCGTGCGTAGGCCGAAACACATCAAAGCTGTTGTTCACTGCGCTGTAGCCGAGCGGAGGCACCGGCGAACGCAACACCAGCGTCGGTTGGTACCGATCAGCCAAACCGTTGATGGTCTCCGTCGACGTCCGAGGGTCCAACAACACCACGGGAGCACCCACCGCCCGAACAGCCAGATAGTCAACGATGGCATCAATGGTCGGAAGGAAACTCAAGAAGACCAGCTCACCCGAACGAGCTTTGCCGTTGGCGTCGTAACTCGACTCCAACCCAAGCCGCCGAACGCGGGCGTTCACCAACTCAAAAAGCTGGTCGTACGAAACAGAAACGTCGTTGTCGCCGTCGATGAGAGCCGGTCGCTCGCTGTTGCCTGATAGCCGCATGAAAGTGTCGCCTTTCGATAAATCGCCGTATTCGCCAAGACACCGAAAGTTGAGGCGCGACGAACAAGCACGCCAAATCGCTAAGCCGCTGAACAAATGTTGCTAGCCGAATCGATACTCAGCACACAACAAGCACCGAAAAACGTTCAAGTAAGACTTCAACGTTCAATCAGCCCACGAGACCTCAGACAGGACAAAGCAGAAAACGTCTGCGAGCCCGAAACCTGACGTCGAGAAGACCAAGAATGCGGCGTTGCGGCGGTGGATTACTCCCTATGTCGATTGGCGATGCTAGCCGGAAGACAGAGACTAACGGATGACCTCGGGTGATTTTTCATATACCGCGAGTTGATCGTTCGACAAGTCAATCACCAAGTCACGGTCGTCAGCCATCGAAACCGACATCTCCTCAACAGCCCGGGCCAACTCAACCTGCTGCTGCTTGTATCGACGTTGGTTGACAATCGACCAGATGGTTTTGATGATGATCTGCACATCACCCCACAACGACCACTGATCGATATACAGATTGTCGTACTTGACCCGCTCAGAAATCGGAGTGTCACCCACCAAACCGACCACCTGAGCCAAACCGGTCAAACCAACCGGCATGCGGTGACGATCGTCGTAGTCATCGTGGACACGGCGGAACTCGTCCACAAAGGCCGGCCGCTCGGGACGGGGACCAACCAAGCTCATGTCACCCCTGAGAACCGAAAGCAGCTGCGGCAACTCGTCGATCGCCGTCCGACGCAACACCGACCCAACCATCGTCACCCGAGAATCAGACGACCACTCGCTGTCCGGATCACCGGCAACCGTCATCGAGCGGAACTTACTGATCGTGATGGGCTGGCCATGCAGACCGACACGCTCCTGACGAAACAGGATCGGACCCGGGCTCGACAACCTGACGCCAAGCGCAGCCAACGCCAACACCGGCGACAGCACCATCAAACCGGCAGCCGGCACCACCACATCCATCAACCGCTTAATCTTCAACGCCAGGAACGGGTGAGCGGACCGCTGAACCCGAACCAACGGATAGCCCCGAACACGGTCCGGCGACAATGAATCCAACCCAACCCCGGTCTCATACAACCGAGGCACGACATACACCGCAAGCCCCTCAGCCGCCGCCCAACGAGCAACCCGAAGCACAGCGTTCGACTCCTCAGTGAACGGGGCCACGATTAACCGAGACGCATTCGTCTGCCTGACGACGTCGGCGACACAATCCCGCAGAGCCAACCCCCGGGCCGGGAACTCATCACTGTTGATCACGGCGGCGACATCCACGCCGTTAGAAGGCCGCACCTTCAACTCGGCCGCCAGCTCGGTAGCCAAAGCGGTCGAACCCACCACGATGGCCTTCGACCGAAGAGCCCCACGGGCCCACATCTTCTTTAGCAAATAGGCGGCAGCCATAATGCCACCGGTCATGCCCAAAGCCAGAGCCACAAACAACGTGGCCCACGAGGTCAGATCCACCCAGCCATCGGCCGAACCCCGGGTAAGCGCAACAACAACAACCCCCCACAACACCGACGTGGCGATTCTGCCCAACTGGGAAGCCACATCAGGAACCATGCGGGTTCGGAACAACCCGGCGGCCACACCACCAGCGAGCGACGCCACCACCGCAATAGCCGCCGAAATCCAATCGACGATGCCCACCGCTGCAGTAGTGAGTCCAACAAAAGCAAGCAACGAAGAAGACACAGCGCCCTGAAAGAGCGCGGCAACCTTCGATTCGTCCAGCTCTGTCACGCCTACGCCCACGTCCTCAAACCTGATTTCCCTCAGAGAAAGTCAAGCGACCACCTTCTTCAAGTTACCCAGAAGCGTCGACCCCTGAGACTAAGCAAACATGTCCCAACAAGAATGTCAATGCAGAAATCAGCTCGGCCCGACCCGCCCTAGAACCAGCTCAGCCAGTGGGCTACCGTCAGACCGTGACCACGGACCAACAAGACTGCCCGTACCAGCGCACAACCGTTCCCGGCCGAGGCGGAGACCTCACCGTTGGGCGATGGGGCAAGGGGCCACACATCGTGGTTGCCTCCCACGGCATCACCGCCAATCACATGTCCTGGGGCCTCGTAGGTCAAAAACTGGTTGACGCCACCGACGGTGAAGCATCCCTGGTGGCCATCGACCATCGAGGGCGGGCCGGAAGCGCCGCACTCCCCGGCCCCTTCGGACTCGACACCCACGCCGATGACCTCCTGGCTGTCCTAGACTCGCTGGAGCTCGACAGCGCCCACCTCACCGGGCACTCCATGGGGGCGTTCGTCGTCGCCCTCGCCGCCGAACGCCACACTGAGCGGGTCGAACAGCTCGTCCTGGTCGACGGCGGCCTACCGTTCCAAATCGAACTGCCGGCCGACATGGACACCGAGCAGGCGGTCGGAGCGGTCATCGGCCCGGCACTGGCCCGCCTCGACCAGCGATTCCAAACCGAAGACGACTACGTGGACTTCTTCGTACAGCACCCGGCATTCCAACCTCCGGCCAACCAGTGGTGGCCGGCAGCCGAAGCCTACGTGCGCTACGACGCCGTCACAGTCACGACAGACGGCGGACACATACGCTCCAGCGTCAACAAAGACGCAGTGATCGCCGACGGCGGAGCCGCCATCACCGACCCGGAGTCATCTTCGGCCATTGAACGCATCACCAACCCGTCGACGCTGCTGTGGTCACCCCGAGGGCTACTGGACCAGACCCCCGGCCTCTACCCGCAAACCCAAATCACCGAAACAGCCGCCCGCCTCAACCACCTGCACCCTCACCTCGTCGAAGACACCAACCACTACACCATTCTCGTCGGTGACCAAGGGGCCGACGCCGTCGTCGCCGCCCTGGCAGCAATGCTCTTTAACGAACCGCTGGTTTGACGAACCGCTGG
>JAHDFR010000037.1:26622-28811 GCA_020628065.1 Acidimicrobiales bacterium | reverse complement strand
ACGAACCGCTGGTTTGACGAACCGCTGGCAACGCCAGGCCGGCAACGCCACTACCCGGCCGACAACATCTCCGGCAGCGGCTGCTCGTGAACCAACAGCAGACGCTTGGTCGCCCGAGTGCAAGCCACATACAGCGACCGGGCCGGCTGAGGTTCCTCAGCCAAAATGGCGGCCGGTTCAACCACCACGGCCACATCCACCTCGAGGCCCTTCACCACATTCACCGGCACCACCGTGATGGGATGAGACAAGCCGTCTCGAGGAGCACGACCGGCCGTCACCCCGGCATCGGTGAAACCCTGATGTACGGCGTCCACCATGGACCGGGGCACAATCACAGCCACATTGCCGGCCTGACCCTCACCCGACTCCCGCACCGCCACACGAACAGTGTCAGTCACCAGATCCGATGCCTCCACAAACCGAGGCTCGTCACCCTCAGACCGCACCGACACCGGAGGCTTCAAATCAGGTGCGGCATGCACCAGAATGCGAGCAGCCAAATCCATCGACGGACCGGGAATCCGGTAACCGACGGTCAGCTCCGTACGGCGAGGTTCCCGCTTGTCCGGCAGATGCTCCAACACCTCATCCCAGTCGCCGTGGGCCCACGCCCCGGTCGACTGGGCGATATCACCGACAATGGTCATCGACCCGTTCAACGAACGGCGGGTCAACATACGCAACTGCATGGGCGACAGATCCTGAGCCTCGTCAACCACGATGTGACCGAACGTGCGGATCTCGTCATCAACCTTGCGCTTCGGCCGAGAGCCGACCCGCTCCAACGCCTCATCCAACACCGGCACATCGTCGACCGACCACACAAAGCCGTCAACGATCTTGTCCGGCTGCCACGGCCGATACAACGCCTCCTGCTCGGCCTCCGACAACGCGTTCTTGCCTTTAGCGGCCGAAGCCGAACGGATCAACGCCCGGGAGCCGTACAGATCATGAACCAGCTGAGCCGGTGTCAACACCGGCCACATCCACATCAGCGCCTCACGAACCTCGATGGCATCGCCAACCTGATCGGCCACGGCATCAGCCGACACCCCGTCAGGGTGGTTGGCGGCCAGCGCCTCAAACAGCTGCGTGACCACAAACTTGCGGGCGGCGTTGTGGGTTCGATAGCGACGACGAGCCTCGGCGACGATCCGCTCCGACTCAGCCGCCGGAACCCGAATCTTGCGGGCACCCATAGGCACGATCAGATCAGCCCGCCACGGACGCTGCCGATCCCGAACCGCCCGGCGAATCAGTTGCACCATACGCAGATCGCCCTTGATGCGGGCCGCTGCGGGATCGTCCCGCCCAGCCACACGAACCGAAGGAATCAGATCGGCCAACACCGCCAACTCAACCCCGGCCTCACCCAACGATGGCAACACCTGCTCGATATACCCCAGGAACAACTTGTTGGGGCCTATCACCAACACACCCTGGCCCTCAAGCGGAAAACGATGCGTGTACAGCAGATAGGCGGCCCGATGCAGCGCCACCACCGTCTTACCGGTACCCGGACCACCCTGCACCACCAAAACGCCGTGCAATCCGGAGCGAATAATCTCATCCTGTTCAGCCTGAATGGTGCCGACAATGTCCGACAGTTGACCGGTGCGATTCTCGCCCAACGCGTGCACCAGCGCGCCGGCACCCCGCAGTTCCCGGCCGTTAACCGTCACCCGACCCGAAACAGCGGCCTCGCCGAAGAACTCGTCCTCCAGATCCAGCACCGTTCGTCCCCGACTGGTGAAATGACGGCGACGAACCAAACCCTGCGGATCACTACCGGTGGCCCGATAGAACGACTCGGCCACCGGAGCCCGCCAGTCAACAATCAGCGGCTCACGGCTCTCACTGGAGACGGCAATGCGACCAATGTGATAGCTGCCGGCACCGTCGTCCTCCGACTGGTCGATACGGCCGAAACACAACGACCGCTCACCAAGATCCAGCTCACGAAGACGGTTGGCGATGTTCTCGTAGAACACCTCCCGCTCCCAGCGGGCCTGATACGTACCACCACGTCCAACCTGAATTGTGTCTTTCAGGCGAATAGCTTCCTGTCGGGTCTCCTCCAACCGCTCGTAGGCCCGGTCAACATGGGCCTGTTCGGCTTCCACTTCAGGATGTCTGTCTGTCACCGCGCTCTGAACAACTCCCATTCGAGTTTTTGGGGGGCTATT
>JAHDFR010000037.1:23199-26522 GCA_020628065.1 Acidimicrobiales bacterium | reverse complement strand
CTCCTGCGGGCCGCCGCCCAACAACCCGGCCGACGGGTACCGGTATGGTTCCAACGCCAGGCCGGGCGGTCCCTGCCCGAATACAAAGCCGTTCGAGGTGAAGGATCCATCCTCAACGCCATCGCCGAACCCGACCGGGCCACCGAAATCACCCTCCAACCGATCCGCCGCTACGGCGTCGACGCCGCCATTTTGTTCTCCGACATCGTCACCCCACTATGGGCCGCCGGATTCGGTGTTGACATCACCCCCGGCGTAGGCCCCACGGTTGAACAGCCCTTCGCCTCGGCCGACGACCTGGCCCGGCTACGGCCGCTCGACCCCGACGCCGACATGGCGTTCCAAACCCAAACCATTAAGAACCTGGTGTCCGAACTGGCCACCGCCGGGCACGACGACAACGGCAACCCCGGCCACCCGGTACCGGTCATCGGATTCGCCGGAGCGCCGTTCACCCTGGCCGCCTATCTCATCGAAGGTCGCCCGTCCCGCAACTACACCAAAGTCAAGGGCTTGATGGTGTCCGACACCACGTTGTGGCACCAACTGTGCGAACGCCTGGCCGACCTAGCCATCGCCACCCTCACCGCCCAGGTGGAAGCCGGAGCGTCGGCCATCCAACTGTTCGACTCGTGGGCCGGCATTCTCCGACCCGAACACTACCGGCAATGGGTGGCCCCCCACAGCGCCAAGATCATGGCCGCCATGGCCGACCTAAACGTGCCCCGATTCCACTTCGGGGTCAACACCGGCGAACTGCTGGACCAGATGGCCGACGTCGGAGCCGACGTGGTCGGCGTGGACTGGCGAACCCCTCTGACCGTGGCCCGCCGACGCACCGGCGGCCGGGTCGCCCTGCAAGGCAACCTCGACCCCGCCCTGTGTTCATCATCATGGGACGCGGTAGAACCGGAAGTCCGACGGGTACTGGCCGACAACGGAAGCCATCCCGGCCACGTGTTCAACCTCGGTCACGGTGTACTCCCCGAAACCGACCCCGACATTCTGTCCCAAGTGGTCGAACTGGTGCACGCTGAAGGCCGTGCCGACGGGCCCACCAGCGTCGACAGCAACAACATCAGCGTCGACGACAACATCGAGGCCGACGGTTCGTGAGCAGGCGAGCCCTGGTGGTCGGTGGTGGGATCGCCGGGCTGAGCGCCGCCTACGAGTTTCAACAGGCCGGATGGACGGTTGATGTCCACGAAGCCACCGGGCGGTGGGGCGGCAAGATCCTCACCTCCGACGTAGGAGACCGACTCGTCGACTCCGGACCCGACGCCATCCTGGCCCGGGCCGCCGCCGGAATGGAACTCGTCCGCCAACTCGGCCTCGCCGACGACATCGTCCACCCGGTCTCCAACGTCCCGGCATACATCTGCCTCGACGGACGACTGCACGAACTCCCCGAAGGAACCGTGTTCGGCATCCCCACCGACCCGTCAGTCCTCCACAGCACCGAACTACTATCCGAAGCGGGCAAACAGCGAGCCGCCCAAGACCTCGAACTTCCCGTCGAACACGTCGACACCGACGATGATCCCTCAGTAGGCAAGGTTTGCCGTCAACGCCTTGGCGACGAACTGACCGACCGGCTCATCGCCCCGTTGATCGGCGGCATCAACGCCTCCAACATCGACCGGCTCAGCATGCGATCAGCCGCCCCTCAGCTGACGGCCGCACTGGCCCAACACGGCTCGCTCATCCGAGGCATGGCCGCCCTACGGCAACGGGCCGGAGCCACCCTGGGCACAGAACGAGCCGCCCCCGTGTTCTTCAGCCTCCCCGGCGGCGTGCAACGCATCATCGACGCCCTCGTCGAGCACCTGGCCAACCCCAAGGCCGGTCACCTGCCGGCCGCCGATCTGAAACTCAACAGCCCGGTCGACCTGTCAACGCTGCCTGAACTTGCCGACCGGTTCGACGCCGTGGTGCTCGCCACCGCCCCGGTTGAGGCCATGAACTACGCCAGCGTCTCCCAAGTCACCATCGAAGTTTCCAAAGACGCCCTCGAAGCCGAGCTCGACACCTCCGGCATCCTCTTCCCCGCCACAGGCGGCACCCACCTCACCGCCTGCACCTGGCTGAGCTCCAAGTGGTCCCACTACCACCACGACGACAGCGTGCTGCTACGGCTGACGTCCGGTCGCTACGGCGACGATCGGGCCAACAAGCTCGACGACGACACGCTGGTGGCAACCCTGCTGGACGAACTGCAGACCGCGGTACCCATCGAC
This sequence comes from Acidimicrobiales bacterium, assembly GCA_020628065.1. Classification (GTDB taxonomy): domain Bacteria; phylum Actinomycetota; class Acidimicrobiia; order Acidimicrobiales; family SZUA-35; genus JAHELU01. Next base: position 24,285 of record JAHDFR010000037.1, on the reverse strand, counting down.
GGTCAACCACAGGCCACCCGAATCCAACGATGGCCGAACGCTCTCCCCCAATACGAACCCGGCCACCGCAACAAGGTTGAAACCCTACGATCCAACATGACGGAGAGACACCCAAACGTCACCCTGGTCGGCGCAGCCTACGACGGAATCGGCATACCGGCCTGCATCGAAAGCGGCCGGAACGGAGCCCGCCAACTCCTAACCCCACAAACAGCATCCCAGCCGGTGGGGAGCGGATCATGACCGCCGACCCGGCGGTAGCAGAGCCGGTGGAAGGGGCCACAACACCGCCCGAAACGCCACCACGATCATCGCGGCCACGCACCATGGCCACCGCCGTGCTGGCCGGTGTCTGCCTGGCCGGGTCGGTACCGCCATGGGGCTGGTGGCCGCTGGCATTCGTCGGCATCGCCCTGGTCGACCGTCTGCTCAACGTCACCTCCGCCCGCAGCCGTTTCCTTCGCATGTGGATGGCGGCCATCGCCTGGCTGTACCCGGCGATGCTGTGGATGTGGGACCTCACCGCCCCCGGATACGTAGTGGCCGGAGCGTTCTACGCCGCCTACTTCGGACTCGCCGGCGCAGTCACCACCCCCCGGCTACGACGCCTGGTCCTGCCCGGCACGTTCGCCCTGGCCGAATGGGCCCGCTGGAGTTGGCCCTTCGGTGGCGTGCCACTGGCCAACATCGCCCTCAGCCAGGTCGAATCACCCCTCATCTACCCCGCCCGGGTCGCAGGCCCCCTCCTGGTGGTGGTGGCCGTCGTCATCGTCGGTCAAGCCCTGTCGGCGGCGGTGGATCAACACTGGAAAACAGCCGGCATCGGGCTCGCCGTGACGGCCGTCATGACATTGGCCGGATTCGCCCACCCCCGGGCAGAAGTGGTCGACCAGATCGACGCCCTGCTTGTCCAGGGCGGCGGACCGCAACGCACCAGGGCGTCATCCAGCCAGGAACCGGTGGTCCTGGCCCGCCACATCGAAGCCACCCTGGCCGCCGTCGACCCAGCGGCCGAAGGTGACGACAGCGCCGCAGGCAATAACAGCGCCGCAGGCAATAACAGCGCCGCAGGCAATAACAGCGCCG
>JAHDFR010000037.1:21542-23099 GCA_020628065.1 Acidimicrobiales bacterium | reverse complement strand
GCAGGCAATAACAGCGCCGCAGGCAATAACAGCGCCGCAGGCAATAACAGCGCCGCAGGCAATAACAGCGCCGATCCGGACTTGGTGATCTGGCCGGAGAACGTGGTCAACCCCGGCCGCTACCTCAGCCAGGACGTCGCCTTCCAACAAGTGGTGGCGCTGGCCGCCCGCATCGACGCCCCCATTCTGGCCGGATGGTTCGAGCCGGTATCAGACACCGTGTCGGCCAACTACCACTCGGTCATCACCCCCGCCGGTGAAGAAACCGACATCTACGACAAAGTTCAGATCGTTCCCTTCGGTGAATACGTACCGCTGCGGGGCCTGATCGAATCGCTGGCCCCCAACTCCGGCCTACCGGCCCGAGACCTGCGCCGCGGCACAGTGGAGCCGGTGCTCGATACCGAACACGGGCCGGTCGGTGTCTCCATCTCCTGGGAGGGCTACTTCGAACACCGGGCCCGACACTCGGTTCGAGAAGGCGCCCAGCTCCTGACCAACCCCACCAACGGGTCGTCCTACTGGCTCACTCAAGTCCAGACCCAACAGGTTGCCTCCAACCAGCTGCGAGCCATGGAAAACGACCGGTGGGTCCTCCAGGTGGCCCCAACCGGGCTAACCGCCGTGATCGACCCGTCGGGCAACCTGCTCCAACGCACCGGGGTCAGCGAACGGAAAACTCTGGCCGCCACCGTGGAGATGAGACAAGGGCGAACCCTGGCCAGCTACGTCGGTCCGTGGCCGGTCATCCTGTACGGCCTACTGGCTGCTGGCTACAGCCTGATCAGGCTGTTCGGCTCTCGTGCTTCGGACCCTCCAGCATCAACACTTCACGAGAGTCCCGCAGCTTCATAAAGATCACCCGCATCGCCTCTTCCACATCAGCCACCGACATTCCAACCATGTCCGACAGCTCAGCCAAGCCGTGGTTGCGGGCCACCAGTTGGACAATCCGACGCTGCTTCGGATCAAGGCCGTAGTCCGCGGCGTCAGGTCGATCGTGAAAAACCCGGAAGTGTGACAACATCAAGCCGGCAAGCGGCGGGTTGATCACCGGTTCACCAATGATCGCCCTGGCGATCGCCATCCGCGTGGCCTCAATGTCGTTGGCTCGGACCAGGTAGCCGCTGGCCCCGGCGACAACAGCGTCAAGCACCTCCTGACGCCCGTGACTGTACGTCGCCACCAATACGGGAACGTCCAACCCGGTTTCGGTCAACCGGCGACAGAGCTCCAAGGCTCCGCCTCCGACCAAGTCAACATCAGCCACCACCAACGCCGGGGCAGGCTGATCGTCGTCGCAGAGAACACCCATCGTCTGATCCACCGACAGCGTGACATCGGCAAGCTCGTAGCCGAAACGCAGATCGTGCCTCAGCCGCTCAGGCCACATGCTGGCATCGGCAATCAGAATGGACGACGTTCGGGCAATCACCTCAACTGAATCGGTCAGCAAAGCGGGCCCCTTGACCGCAAAGTCGAACCTGGGCCAATCGGCCCACCGAAGCGAGAAATCGAAACGATCAGCCGAAGATCAGAAACCTACAAACCCAGGCC
>JAHDFR010000037.1:18705-21442 GCA_020628065.1 Acidimicrobiales bacterium | reverse complement strand
CCTACAAACCCAGGCCCCGCAACAACCAGAACGTGACCATCCCGATCAGAAGCATCAACGGCAACTTGCCTGTCCGCCACATGATCAACGACGCCAACAACGCAGCCAGAAAACGAGCGTCGACAACCACCTCAATCACCATTGAAACCACTCCGGAAGACTGCGAGGACGCAGCCACAATTCGGGGAGCGGAGATAGCGGCGAACGCCGCCGGCGCCACATACCGAAGCGCCCGCTGAACCGGCGGTGGCAACAACCGTTCAGAAGCACGTTCGCTCAGCCAGAAAAACACGCTTCGCTGCCAGAAGGTCACCGCGCCGGCCAAGGCGAAGGCCAACCAAATGGCACCGTTGCTCACGACACCTCCCGGTTACCCGCCGTCCGACGAGCAAAGAGCCGACAGCCAAGTAAGGAGTCGACCGCTGCGGCCCCCACCACCCCGACGATGGCCCCCAGCAACAAGCCCAGACCGTTAGGCCACTCCCTACCAATGACAGCCACCAAACCACCCAGGACGGCCGCCACCACCGACGGGGCGTTGAACATCGACATCACCATCAAGCCGAGGAACATCAACGGGATGGCGAAGTCAACCTGCCACTCAGCGGGAATCACATCGCCAAGAACCAATCCGACCGCCGAGCCCAACAGCCAAACACCCATCATGGGTACAGCCGTGCCGATGTAGTGCGACATCAAGTAGGCAAGCTCATCATCGGACCCGGGCTCACCGCCCGACGCACCGGCGGCATCCAGATTCTGATTCAGGGCAAAAACCTGGTCGATCAGCAAATAGCCGCCAACAAACCGGAACCACACCGGAGCCCGGGAGAACCTGCCACCGATAGCGGCACCGTACATAAGGTGGCGGGCGTTGATCATGAACACGGCCGCCACCACCGCCCACACCCCGGCACCGCCGTCGATTAGTTCAACCGAGGCGAACTGGGCGGCCCCGGCAAAGATCATGAACGACGACAACCAACCGGTCAGGTTCTCAATCGCCACCGACTCCCGAATGGCAACGCCAATCAACACACCAATAGGGATGGCGGGAACAGCAAGGGGTATGGCAGCACGCATACCGGCCAACACCGCGTCTCGCTGCAACCAGCCACGACCGCCAGACCCCGAACCGGTGAGCCGGTCAGAGACGGGAGTCAATTCCACCAAGATCAGCGTACAAACGGGCAATAGCCGACGAGTAGAAGATGATGTAGAGCGAGAACACGATGGCGTACAACACCGCCATCACGGCGAAGACCGTCCCCAGAGATCCAAACACCTCTCCCGGAGTGAGCAACTCCGAGTCGGTGGCAGCCAACGACTCGAAGTCAAGCAAGTTGGGCACCAAGGCAAACCCGACGAACTGAAACGGAAGAATGACCAGATACGACAACAACGTAACCAACAACACACGGCCCAAGATGGCCAAGAAGTGGCCTTTGGTGGCGGTCAACGTGGCCGACAACGCACTCGTACCGGTCGGGGCCACCGCACACGCCACCGGGAGTACCACCAGGCGAACCCCAATCCAAACCCCAAGAATCAACGCCGCCAGATACAAAAGCGCGCCGAGAACAACGGCCAAACCCTCGCTCACCACTGCCGCCGCCAGGGCCACCAGCGCCACACCGGCGGCCAGTAGTAGAGCCATGGCCAAATACAGCGCCAGATACCAGCCAAGCAGGCGCCAGCCGCGAGTAAATCCGGTGGCCAGCGCCCGGCCAAGCCCGACCGGTTGACCGATGTGATCGCTGTGCAGCAGGTAAGCCGTCCCAACCTGGCTGAACATCAACAGGAGCAATCCGAGGACCCAGGCCACCACCAGCAGCGACAAACTGGTGAAGTCAAAGTCGGAGGTGAAGAACGACTCAGTGGTGGCCAGACCATCGTTGAAGGCCTCATCAGCCGTCTCCGAAAGACTCCCCACCACCCGAAACATCATCACCGCGGCCACCACGAACGGGGCGAGCGGCAGCAGTTGCAACACCACGGCAGGCACGATGTTCGACAGCGCCACCCGAAACGACGATCGAAGCCACTCACCAATGTCGTTGACCGATCCGTCACGCCCGGTGGCGTAGCGGGCGGCAATCGGGGCAGGTACTGGCGGGGCAAACGGAACCTGGGCATGAACGTACTCGGTCCAAGTGGAACCGTCCCAGAACCGCAACTGGCCGGAATCGTGAGGATCGGCGTACCAACCCTCGGGCGGTCCGGACTCGGGCGCGTTCACATCGGGCGCGTTGACGTCCGGCTGGCCGGGCGGCGTCGGCTGTTCTGGCTGATCAGTCATAAGGTCTCCCGCACTCTTTCTCCAACACCAGTTCTTGCACCACCGGTTTCGGCAACACCGGTTCCTCCTACCGCCGCAGCCTCAAGCGTCGACGTCGAGAATGATGGTCACCGGGCCGTCGTTCACCAACTCAACGTTCATATCAGCCCGGAACTTTCCGGTCTCCACCTTGGCCCCCAACGTCCGCAGCTCGTCCACAGTACGTTCGATCAACGGCTCCGCTACTTCAGGGCGAGCAGCGTCAACATACGACGGCCGGTTCCCTCTGCGAGCGTCGGCATACAACGTGAACTGGCTGACGATCAGCACCGATCCGCCGATGTCGTCGACCGACCGGTTCATCTTTCCCTCATCGTCGCTGAAGATACGCAGCTTCCAGAGGCGCTGAGCCAACTTGATCGCTTGGGCCTCAGTGTCGTCGTGAGTCACCCCGACCAA
>JAHDFR010000037.1:1521-18605 GCA_020628065.1 Acidimicrobiales bacterium | reverse complement strand
CGGTTTCATGGCGTTCCGCGGGTTCATCGCGTTCCACGGTCACCCGTGCGCTGGACACCCGCTGTACAACAGCTCTCACACCAAAACAATAGCGGTGCAGGACTGTGACAGACGGCCGACTACACGACAGTGGGACGACCACACAAGGCCTGCCCGAGGCGAGCCGGTAGCCTGTTACCGGCAGCCGGTTTGTTACTCATGGGTCATTTGCCGACCTCCGTGGCGAGCGCACAGGCCGCCATCACACAGTCAGGGAGCCACATGGACAACATCGAGCCCGCCAAAGACCAGCCGTTACGCCTCGCCTACCTGTCATACCGATCGAAACCAACAGTGGGCGGCCAAGGCATCTACACCCGCCACTTGACCAAAGCCCTCGTCGACCTGGGCCACACCGTTGAAGTGTTCTCCGGCCAGCCCTACCCCGTCCTCGATGATCGCGTCGCCCTGACCAAGCTCCCCAGCCTCGACATCTTCAACGACCACTTCCCAGGACGAGCCCCCGGATTCTGGGAACTCAAATCCAAAGCCGACCTGCTGGAAATGGCCGCCTTCTCCGCCGGCCAGTTCCCCGAACCGCTGGCCTTCAGCTACCGGGCATACGAGGAACTGAAAAAGCGGGTCGGTGAGTTCGATCTCGTCCACGACAACCAGTGCCTGGGCTACGGCATCTTGGCCATCGACCGCATCATCCCCACCCTGGTCACTCTGCATCACCCCATCACCGTCGACCGTCGGCTGGAGTTGGAGGCGGCCCAAAGCCGGTTCAAGAAATTCAGCGTCGGACGGTGGTACTCGTTCGTCAACATGCAGGGCCGAGTAGCCAAACGCATGCCCCGAGTAGTCGTGGTCTCCGAAAACTCCATCGACGACATCAACCGGGACATGGACGTACCGCGAGAAAGCATGCGCCTCGTCCACGTAGGCGTCGACCCCGACCTGTTCAAACCAATGCCCGGAGTGCAACGCACCCCCGGCCGACTCATCACCACCGCCAGCGCCGACGTGGAAATGAAAGGCCTCAAATTCCTGCTCGAAGCGGTAGCCAAGCTCCGCACCGAACGAGACGTGACCCTCACCGTCATTGGCCGAGCCAAAGAAGGCGGCGAGTCAGCTCGACGCATCTCCGAGCTGGGCCTGGCCGACGCCATCACCTTTGTTACCGGTGTGCCGGACGAGCGCATCGTCGAGCTGTACGCCGAGTCCGAAGTAGCCGTCGTACCGTCGTTGTACGAAGGCTTCTCGCTACCTGCGGTTGAGGCCATGGCCACCTCCACCCCGCTAGTGGCCACCACCGGCGGCGCCCTGCCGGAAGTAACCGGCACCGACGGCGAAACCGTCCTGCAGTGCCCACCGGGCAACGCCGACGCGCTGGCCGACTCCATCCGCCAAGCCCTCGATGACGCCGAGCTGCGTGAACGCATCGGGGCCGCCGGACGAGAACGGGTCTCACGGCTATACACCTGGCGCCAAACCGCCATCCGAACCGTCGAGCAGTACCGAGAAGTCCTTGCCATGCGAGCCGAGCGACAGGCCGCAGCGGCGGCGGACCGAAACACCTGATGCTGACCGTCGACTACGACCGTCTCGAGCTCGAACCGGGGATGCGAGTGCTCGATCTGGGTGCCGGCTTCGGCCGTCACGCCTTCGAGACCGCTCGGCACGGCGCACATGTAGTGGCCGTCGACCTGGCGTCCGACGAGCTTGAAGCAACCAAGCAAACGTTCGCCGCCATGTATATGGCCGATGAACTACCGGAAACCCTCAGCACTACCTGCGCCCAGGCCGACGGCTTGAAGTTGCCATTCGCCGACTCCAGCTTCGATCGCATCATCGCCTCCGAAGTGTTGGAGCACGTTCCCGACGACCTCGGTGTCATGGGCGAACTGTTCCGAGTACTCAAACCTGGTGGGCGGCTGGCCGCCACCGTTCCCTCCATGGTTCCCGAACAGGTCTGTTGGTGGCTCAACTCCGACTACCACGCCCCGGCGTCCGTCGGAGGACACGTACGCATCTACGGCATCCCTGAACTCCGCATGAAGCTGGAATCGACCGGCTTCGTACCGGGCGACCAGCACCGGGCCCACGCCCTCCACAGCCCCTACTGGTGGTTGAAATGCGCCGTCGGACTCGAAAACGAAGACAACCCGGCGGTCAAGGCCTACCTTAAGTTCCTGACCTGGGACATCGCCGAAGCGCCGACACTCACCCGAACCCTCGACCGCGTACTCAACCCGGTACTGGGCAAAAGCCTGGTCATCTACGCCGACCGGCCGCACGCCCTACGCGCCGTTCCCGCCGCCTAGCAAGGTCACTGCGGCGTGATCGTACCCTCCGTTCCCGGCATCGTCACCACAGACGACATCGCCGCCACCGCCGACTCCATCGCCCGACTGCAACTGGCAAACGGCATGATCGAATGGTTCCCGGGAGGTCACGCCGACCCGTGGAATCACGTGGAGACGGCCATGGCGCTGGCCACCGCCGGACGTCTCGCCGAGGCCGAACAGGCCTACCAGTGGCTCATCAACATTCAGCTCGACAACGGCGCCTGGCACAACTACTACGTGGCCAACGGCATCGAAGACTCCAAGTACGACACCAACTGCGTGGCCTACTTCGCCACCGGTGTCTGGCACCACTACCTGGTGACCGGCGACCGAGGCTTCCTCGAGCACTGTTGGCCCACCATGGACCGGGCCATCGACTTCGTACTCGGATTGCAGAAACCGCGAGGCGAGGTCATCTGGGCTCAGCGGGCCAACGGTGAACCGTGGAGCTACGCCTTGCTGACCGGATCGTCGTCGATCAGCCACAGCCTGCGCTGTGCCTCGCTGGTGGCGGCCGAACTCGACTTCGACCGAGCCCACTGGATCGACGCCCGGGACCGATTGGTCGATGTCATAGCCAACCAGCCCGACGCCTTCGAACCGAAAGACCGTTGGGCCATGGACTGGTACTACCCGGTGCTGACCGGGGCGATAACCGGTGACGACGCGGTTAAACGCATGACCGAGGGCTGGGACACCTTCGCCATGGTCGACACCGGCATCCGTTGCGTGTTCGACCGACCATGGGTAACGGCGGCCGAGACCTGCGAGTGCGCCCTGGCCCAGCTGGCCGCCGGCGACACCAACCGTGCCCTCAAGCTGTTCACCTGGGCTCAAGTCTTGCGGGACACCGACGGCGGTTACTTCACCGGAATCGTCATGCCCGAACAGGTTCACTTCCCGGCCGACGAACGCTCGGCTTACACCGCCGCCGCCGTCATCCTGGCCGCTGATGCCCTCGAAGGTGCCAACCCGACGAGCGGGCTCTTCACCAACCACCATTGAGAATTGATCGGTGCTGGTGGCTGGGTCGAGAAGAACTGGTAGCGGCTACCAACCCAACGTATGCATAGTCAGCTAGCGGCTGTAGTCGCCGCTCTCGGACTGCTGGCCGGGTGCGCCACCGATTCTGCGCTTCCGAAGCAAGACCGGGCAGCGACGACAAAGGCCACCCCATCCGCCGCGGCCGACCAACAGTCGACTGAGACACAACCAACCGAACCACAATCAGACAACGGCGTCGTCAGCTCACTGGACGACGCACAGTTCGACCTCCTGCTGAGCGACGCCGGTCTGCTGGAGGACTGGAGCTCCCAGGACGCCCTGCTCAAAAGCGCACAGCTACAGCAGGAAGCCGAGTGGGCGGCGGAAGAACTAATCGCATCGTGCATGCAGGCCGAGGGTTTCGAGTACACACCGGAGACCGGGCACCGATCAGTAGTGGCCATGATCGATCCCGAATTCGACATCGGCACCAGACAATGGGCCGAGCACTACGGCTTTGGCGCCTCAACGATGATCGTCGTCGACGACGGCGCCCTCCCCGAGGGCATCGTTGGCGACCGGACAACTCAAATCCAGGTAGGAGACCTCGACGAGCAACCCAACGAGCAATATCGACTCTCCCTCAGTGAAGCAGAAGAGTCGGCCTATCAGAATGCCATGAACGGCCACGGGGGTTGCGCCGAGTCAGCATGGGCGGCCGTCGACGAAGACCCCCGGTTCAAGACCGAGGCACTTCAATTCGCCCTCGAAGAGGACGAGACACTCCGCCAACGAGTGGAGTCCGATCAGCGATGGATCGACTACGAATCCGCCATCCAGCGCTGCATGGCGTCAGAGGGCATCGAGTACCGAACCACCGACGACTACATCGAGACGGTCATGACAGGACTCATGGCGAGCCTGCTGAACGATCCTTCCGTCGAATACGAAAGCCCAGAATGGTTCGACATCTTGGGTAAAGCCCAGCAGGAGGAGATCGAGGTCGCTACCACGTTGTACGACTGCAATGGTGACCCCGCATCACGGGCCAAGCGACTCAAGGACATTCTTTCGACCTACCCACTGTCCTGACTGCCCCTGCCCCCGCCTTGACCGACCTGGGACGCTCCGCTACACCAATGGCCATGTCTCAGACGGACGCAGCAAGACTCCCTTCGCCAGGAACGGGATCTTCGTTCGGCAAGCCGGCCGACCATATGCGCAACATCGGCACCAGCCTGGAACCGGCCACCATGGACCTCGGTGTCGCCCAGACCCCGGTGGAACAGTTCTTCGTTTGCTCCGGTAGCCCGGCCCCCCGCATCGACCCCGAACAGTGGCACCTACGCCTACACGGCGATGCAGCCACAACCCCGGTCAAGATCACCTGGAAGCAGCTCGACGCCCTCCCGACCACCACCGTTCACTCCTGGCTGGAATGCGCCGGCAACGGCCGAGCCATGTACGAACTGGCAGCCGGCTACGTCCCTGCCCCCACCGCCCAGGACACGCCGTGGATACTGGGCGCCATGGGCATGGCCACATGGTCCGGCCCGACACTGTCATCGGTGCTGGAGCTGGCCGGCATCGGCGACAACGCCCAGTGGATCGGCCCCTGCGGACTCGACGTCGACAACGACGAAGGCGAGGCCGCCGCCATGTGCCTGCCCATCGACAAAGCACTGCGGCCCGACACGATTGTGGCGACCGCCATGAACGGACAACCATTGGTCGGCGCTCACGGCGCCCCGGCCCGTTTGGTTGTGCCCGGATGGGTCGGCGCCTACTGGGTCAAATGGCTGGACAGCATCGAGATTTCAACCGACTGGATCCCGTCGTGGCGAGCCGACGTCTACTACCGCCGTCGCTTGGCTGACGGCACCGACCTCGGACCGGCCACCGCCCATCCAATCAAGAGCTGCCTGGCCCTCCCCTGGCCTGCAACCTTCCAGGTCGACGGCGAGTCGCTGGAGATCCGCGGCTACGCCCGGTGCGGCGTCAACCCGGTGGCCAGCGTCGAGTACAGCATTGACGACGGCCCATGGCGCAACGCCGACCTCGACCACATCGAAGCCTCAGCCGAAAGCCCTTGGGTATGGCAGCCGTTCAACTTCCGATGGTCGGCCGAGCCGGGCGCACACCAGATACGGACCCGGGCCTACGACACCGAAGGCAATACCCAACCCGATCATCTGGATTTCCACCCCAACACCGTGCTGTGGAACGCCGTAACCCGCCACCCTGTCACTGTCACCTAGCACGGTGGCGCGCTTTCCGAAGCTCGGACATCTCACCACGAAGCGATTGTGTACTTTCCATCTGGATTCCTACCATGGTAGGATTAGACCATGGCAGTCACCAAGTGGTCGGTAAGCGTCGACGAAGACCTCGCCTCGCGCGTCGAATCCCGAGTCGGCGATCGCGGCCTGAGCGGCTTCGTCGCAAGAGCCGTCGCTCACGAACTCGAGCGAGACTTGCTCGATGAATATCTCAACGAGCTCGATGCCGAGTTCGGGGAGATCCCATCGGGCGTCGTCGAACACATCGACAGCGCGTGGCCGTCCTAGTCCTCGACAGCGAGGCCGTCTCGGCACTCGCCCGCCCGGAGCAAAATAACGCACGCCACCAGCTCGTGCGGGCCGCAATGCGAACCGCCCACAGCCGTAACGTTCCGGTCCGGATTCCGGCGGCCGTGCTCGTCGAGCTCTACCGCGGACGAGGGACCGACGAAGCGATCGATCAACTCCTTGCCCGCGGGTTCACCCAGGTCGTAACCACCGGCGCACGGATGGCACGTGTCGCCGGCCACCTCCTCGCTGCGGCCGGAGCGGGGAGTGAGTTAGCGATCGACGCACTGGTCGTCGCTACCGCAGTCCGGTTCGGGGGTGGCGCCGTCGTCACCCACGACCCCGGCGACATCAAGCTTCTTGCCGCCCGATCCCCGAACGTCTCGGTGATCTCCATCTAGCGAACGCCATCGCTCATACTGCTCGCCGTCGAGTCGTGGCAAACGGCGATGCCGACACCAAACCGCCCTCTTCTAGTGAGCTCTAAGACTTGGGGCGAACCAGGACGAACGAATCCAGTTGAGTGCCCACTTCTCTGAACTCGACTTTGATGGTGTGACGGCCGGGCGACAGATCCAACGTCACCGGGTCGGAGCCGGTGAAGCGGTCATTGAGCATGTCTCGCACGATGCTGTCACTCGAGCGTTGCACATCCCAGAGAAACACATCGTCACCGACGGTCACGAAGAACGAATCCTCCCAGTCCGACAAACCACGGGCTTGGGCCTGAAGCTGCAAAGGCCCGGCGGTGGACTCGTCAACCGTTACACAGAACAACCCGAACGAGACCCCCAGAGGAACCGGGGTGGAGTAAACCGTGTCAGGGCCACCGGGAACCTCAATGACGACGGCATCGATGCCGAAGCCGGCCCGTTGGGCCTGCATGTTTCCGGCCAGAAGCCCATCCTCGGCCTCGATAACCGTACCGACCGGAGGACATGCCGGAACCAGCTCGAAGCGGTCCAGCTTCGCACCGTCCTCACGAGGGAAGACGGTCACAACACTCCTCCCGGCCGGGAGTGCAAATAGGACCGGATCCTTCTTGAAGTTGAAGGATCGAGGAAGTCGATCACTGAGGTCGTCGACTACAAACCCCGACTCGCTTCGGCGAAGGTCCCACAGGTGGGTCTCACCAGCCACGGACACCCAGAACGAGTCGTCGTGAAAGGTGGTGGCGCCAACCTCACCTCGAAGGGTGAACAGGGCCGGTGCGTCGAGGTCGAAACAGTATTCGGCCCGATTGGGATCAGTAGCGCTTGGAACCGACCAGTGATTGCCGGAACCGTCAGGGGCCTGGACAAAGGCACCATCGCTGGCCTTGGCGTCATCGAAAGCGGCCATTGTCCCAAACAGCTGACCATCTTCGGCTTCCCGCACCAGTCCATCACATACTCCGTTAGACGGCGTGCTGGATTCAGGCGTCTGCGATGACGCCGGCGCAGCCGACACGCCTAGCGTTGCCAATATCGCCAATGCCACTGCGACCGGCCGATACCGCCGCCAAGCTAATCGCACAGGTTCGGTTGGACGTTCCACGAATCATCGCCTTTTGTCTTGACGCCTCTGATGACGCCGCGGACCCCGCCCCAGTTCGGCGGCCACATTAGACAATTATGCTCGACTATTGCCAAGCCGTCCACCAGGCCGCACTGTTCAGCCGACTACCGACGTCGAAGCACCCGCAGTGAGCCACAGGCGTCGATCTCGGTGAACCGCCCGCTCTTCAACGCCGGAAGGTAAATCCGCTCGTACGGAGGACGGCCCCCGTCGGCCGGGTCTTCAAAGACATCATGAATCACCAGCAGGCCACCGGAGGCCACATGCGGGGTCCAGAACTCATAGTCATCGGCCGCCGGCTGCACACCGTGCCCACCGTCGATGAACAACAACGACAGCGGCATCGACCAGGCTCGAGCAACAGCGGCCGAGTGACCGACGACAGCCACCACCGCATCCTCCAGGCCGGCGTCGAACACGGTGCGGCGAAAGACGGGCAACGTGTCCATCAACCCAACGTCGGGATCGACCAGGTCAGGCTCGTGCCACTCCCACCCGGCCTGGTTCTCCTCAGACCCACGATGATGATCGACGCTGAACAACACTGTTCCCAACCTTCGGGCCACCGGACCCAAATAACAGGCCGACTTCCCGCAGTAGCCACCGACCTCCAGCAACGGGCCTAGCGACACATCGGCACCGGCTGCAGCCTGAGCCAACGCCAGCCCCTCATCGTCGGGCATGAAACCCCGTGAGGCCCGGGCCACCGAAAGCTCGGTACCGGTCAGCACCGAAGAGCTCTCAACCACTGCGGGTGAAGATTCGATTCAGAAACAGGAACTTGCCGATCCAAACGATTGTGTAGCCGACCAGACTGCCCACCGAAATCATCAACGGATTGTCGAATAGCCGGTCTGCGGCCTCAGCCAGGATGGTGGAAATAATGAGCCCGGCTACCGCCAAACCCCAAAACGGAATGACCTCATGACGAAGGCTCGAACGGCCCTCGACGTTCCAAACCCATCGACGACTCAACCAGTAGGCTGGGAACGCGGCAGTCACGGCGGCAAAGGCATTGGCGACACCGCCACCCCAGCCGAACAGGTTTACCGCCAGCTGCAACAACAACTGATGATTGACAACATTCACCCCGGACACAATCAAGTAGCGGCCGACGCGACCGATGGTGTCGGTGAGCGGCGAATGAGCTTCATCGGAGGCGGTTTGTACCACGGGACTCAAGGCTACAGCAGAACAAGATCCGCCGAGTTCGGCGCGCCGTTAGCCATGATCTGTGCCGTTGTGATCGGCGCCCTCCTAGTAGCCGGCTGCGGACTGATCGGCGGCTCGGACAACAGCGGGTTCGACGCCTTCAACCCGGACAGCGACGAGGAGTCCGAGCCGGCCGAAACCACCCGTCGGACCATCCGGGAAGAGGCGCCGTCCACCACCGACACCACGTGGCGGACCCCAACCACGGCCGCCGGTCCGCTACCCAATCCCGATTGGGCCCAGGTCGAATTCAACCTTCAGCCGGTCGTTCAGCTGGACGATCCGGTCATGGTGCTAACCAGTCGTATCGGCAGCGACAATCTCTGGCTGGCCCAGCGCAGCGGTGTCGTCCGCCGGATCAACCGGTGGATCGCCGTCGACGACTCGTCGGAGATCATTCAGGAAGAAGGAGAAGTCATGCTTGACATCTCCGACCAAATCACCACCGACGGCGAAGGCGGCCTGCTCGGGTTGACCTTCTCGGCCACCGGCCGGTTCATGTACGTCAGCTACACCAACACCAGCGGCAACTCGGTCATCTCCGAATTCCTGATCGACGAAAACAACAACGTAGTGGCCGACTCCGAACGGATCATCATCACCATCGACCAGCCGTTCTCCAACCACAACGGCGGCCAAATCGACTTCGGTCCCGACGGCTTCCTCTACATCGCCATGGGTGACGGCGGCAGCGGCGGTGACCCGGAGAACAACGGGCAGGACCTACAAACCCTGTTGGGGGCCATACTCCGGATCGACCCGTTCGAAGACTCCGAAGGTCAGCCCTACACCGTCCCACCCGATAATCCCTTCGCCGACCGTTTCGATGCCGCCGGGGAGATCTGGTTGTACGGGGTGCGCAACCCCTGGAAGTTCTCGTTCGACGCCGTCACCGGAGACATGTGGATTGGCGACGTCGGCCAAGACCAGACCGAAGAGATCAACTTTCTGGCCAACCAATCGTTCGACTTCGCAGGCAAAGGGGCAAACCTCGGCTGGCGAATCATGGAAGGCAACGACCTGTTCGACGGCGAGACTCCGCCAAGACGACACGTCGGACCGGTCTTCACCTACGGACACGATTTCGGCCGCTGCTCGGTCACCGGCGGCTATGTCTACCGCGGACTCCGCATGGACGATCTCAAAGGAGCCTACGTCTTCGGCGACTTCTGCTCCGGCGAGGTCGTAGCCCTACGTCGGCTGAGCGACGGCCGGGTGATAGTCGCCCCGGTTGAGCTGAACGACGAGATCGGCCAAATCGTCGGATTCGGTCAAGACTCCCAGCAGGAGCTCTACGTGCTGTCGGCCGACGGCAAGGTGCTGCGCATTCAACACAGCCGCTGGGAACGAACCAGACCCTTGCAGTTCTACGGTGCGGATCAACGCCTCCCCGCCGGTTCCGGCAGGGTGCTGCAGCGCGGTCCCGACGACCCGGTCATCGCCGACCCGTCAATCGGACTTCCCGGACCGGAAGAACCCGAGGAAGACGAGACAAGGCCTGACGATGAGTCGGCCAACGACCCCAATGAGGTCGACCCGGCCGACACCACAACAACCACAAGCACCTCCGGAGCATCCTCGACCGAGGGCTAAGGCGACCAGGTGGCCGAGGCGATGGCCACCTGTCGACCCGCTGGAGTCCCCGCTGGATGCACAGTGGGCAAAATACCCTAGAGCCTTTCGGGGTCAGGATTCTCACTCCTGATTGTCGCTGGACTATACTCGGGAGTCCAACCAACACACCCCGCGTTCTGTTCTCCCGAGCAGAACGCAGCCAGTGGCCTCTGACACTACCAACCCGCCAGTGTCAGAGGCCACACCCCTTTTCAGGGCACGCGCCGCACTAGCCGATTTCGGCGCCGAGCTTTCATTGCGCCCAGGTCCGGTTCAGATCTTGAAGCGGTAGACGTTGGTTTCCCGCATCTCAAAGCCCAGCCGTTTGTACAGCCGATTGGCTGCTTCTCGTGATGGTCGAGAGGTCAAATCAACGGTGGTGGCGCCCTCAGAACGGGCCAGATCCAACGCGGCGTTGTTCAACGCCGCACCGACGCCCCGGCCGCGAGCGACATCATCAACGACCACGTCTTCGATCCAGGCCCGAACACCGGTGGGGATACGGAACAGCACCAAGGTGAGGCTACCAACCAGTTGTCCGTCCACTCTCGCCATCAACAATCGGGACGCATTGGAAGCAACGATATTGTTCAGCTCATCCTCCGATGGCGGCGGGTTGGACGAAGAGAGCTGAGGAATCAGCTGCTGAAAGGCTGCGATCAGCTCGTCGTTGACCTCTACGGCCTCGAAGATTTCCGGTGGGGCTGAAGCGGTTGGTTGATCAATACTCACGCCAGATAGTATTGCCGAATTCGGGTCGTTAACCAGTGCTTGTAAGCAAGCCGACTATCGACGGCCGGTCAACCAGCTCCAGTAGTACCGTAGGTGGTAATGGAACACATCCGTTGGACAACAGACCGGCCCGAGATTGAGAGCCCTGCCCTCATCTTGGCCTTTGAGGGCTGGAACGACGCCGGCGAGGCTGCCACCACGGCAGCGCAGCACATCGTCGACCGCCTGGTCGGCAACGAGTTCGCCACCATCGACCCCGAACCGTTCTACGACTTCACCGCCGCCCGACCGGACATCGTGCTGGCCGACGGCGATCGGGAAATCCAGTGGCCTTCCAACACCTTCAGCTGGATACCGGGCACCAGCACTCGAACCGATCTGATCATCATGTCCGGGGTTGAGCCCCAACTGCGGTGGCGGACCTACACCGAGCAGATCCTGGCCATCGTCGAAGAGTTCGACGTGGATCTCGTGGTCACTCTGGGAGCGTTGATCGCCGACGTGGTCCACTCCCGACCGACCGCTGTCTACGCCTCGTCATATGATCCCAAGTTGATCGCCGAGCTGGACCTCGAACCGTCCAGCTACGAAGGGCCGACCGGCATTGTCGGCGTAGTCAACGAAGGGCTGCGCGCTCAGGGTTACGGCGCCATCTCATTGTGGGGCACCGTTCCGAGCTATGTTCCCCACGCCGCGTCCCCCAAAGCAACGCTGGCTCTCATCACCCGAATCTCCACCCTGTTGGGCATCACTGTTCCCACCACCGCACTGGAGATCGCCGCCAGCGCCTACGAGCGTCAAATAACCGACCTGGTGGACGACGACGAAGACACCAAGGCCTACATCGCCCGGTTGGAAGAAGAGTACGACTCCTCGATGACCCCCGAGTCCGGACAGGAGCTGATCGCCGAACTGGAACAGTTCTTGCGCGATCGGGAATAGCCGATTCCAAGAACCCCGACCGCCGGGCCGCTAGGGCTGCGGGTCCTGCCAAACCTGATCACGGGGAAGATCAAAGACGACGTCATCAGCCGAACCCTCGATGCTGGCGAAAGCGTGATCCACCCACAACTCGGCGTTGGCCACCGGCTCAGGTAAATCGTCGCGGGTGAACCAGCCGACGTCAAGACACTCCTGAGGGTGAGCCGCCAGTTCACCTCCAGTAGCCCGACAAAGAAACACAATGCTGTACAGGGGCACCCGGCCGAAGCCGGCCCGAAGACCGTCAAGAATGGCAATCGGACGTTCCACCCGGCACTCGATGCCGGTCTCCTCCTGCACTTCCTTTTCCGCCACCTCCGACGCCGAATACCCGATGTCGGCCCAGCCGGTCGGGTACAGCCACACACCGGAATCAGCCCGCTGAATCAACAGCAGACGTCCCTGATCGTCACCTACCACCGAACCGACCGCCACCTTCGGCGTCACGTAGCCGGCGACCCGGCGACCAACCATCCGCAACCAGGTCTCGACCGTGGCGTCACGGTCAACACCAACAGGACCCCCATCGGCCTGACTTTGGGCCAACTCGGCAGCCCGAATATCAGCGGCAATAGCCAGGATCTCGTGATAGCGCTCCGCCTCGAAGCTACTTTCAGTGAACGCCAAGCCGGTGCGGGCCAGTCCGGCCAGCGCTTCGGACCAGCGGGCCAGATCAACTCCAGAAGACGAAACGGACGAATCCGGTGTTTGGGCGTCGGACACAAAGAAGCCTTTCAGATGGAGACCTGGTAACCGGCGGTCCGGGGCGACGAATCGGTGGGCGACGGGCCGTCGTCACCGTTCTGGGTGATGACCTCATTAATGGCCAGCTCAAGCTCACGCATCAGCTCGTCGTCGTGAAGCTTCGATCCCGATGCGTCGGTCAAATAGAAACTGTCAACCACCTGCGGACCGAAGGTCTGAATCTTGGCAGTGGTGATATCGAGTTGAAGCTCCTGAAGAACTTCGGTGATCTGAAACAGCAAACCGAGATGGTCAGGGGCGTGCACCTCGACCACGGTGGCCGACTCGGAAATCTCGTTGTCCACCAGCACCGCCCGTCGAGGGGGCGTGGCCGACAAACGGCGACGAAACCGGGCGTGATCCCGGGCCCGACGCATCACACGGGCTCGAAGGGCGATTCTCCCGTCGAGCGCCTTGTGCACCACCTCGGTCACCGACTCCCAATCGATGTGCTGAGAACGAGGAACCTGAACCGTGAGTTCGTAGGCCGCCATCGACGACTCGTTGCGGTTGTCAGCCGACGAGTTGGAGTACGACAAACAGTCGATGATCTCCAACCCCGACGTGGTCAACGCGCCGGCCAGCGAGCAGAAGAGCCCTGTTCGGTCATGAGCGACCACTGTCAGTTTCGTACCGTCACCGGAGATGTAACGCTCACCGGCCTGCATCAACTCAACTATGCGATCAGTCGGGAACGAATCAACCGCCACCTCCTCGGGGTGGGCACCGGCCAAGACACCGGCGGTACGGTCCACCAGCTCCCGCAACAGGCCGGCCTTCCAACTCCCCCAGGCCGAGGGGCCGGTGGCAATCGAGTCGGCTTCGGTCAAGGCGGCCAGCAAGTTGAGAAACTCAACCGAACCAACAGCAGCGGCCACGGACCGGATCGTACCGGGGTCGGAAAGATCTCTTCTGGTGGCGATGTCGGGCAACAACAGGTGGTGGCGGCACAGGTCCACCAGCACCGCCCGCTCCTCCGGGCTGTAACCCATCCGGTCGGCAAGCTCGGCAATGACCTCCTGCCCAACCTCGGTATGGTCCCCCGGATAGCCCTTCCCAATGTCATGGAACAGCGCTCCGATGACCAACAAATCGGCTCGACCGCTACCCGGCGGGTGGTCCCAGTCGGTGGTGTTGGCGATGTGGGCGGCATTCACAGCTGCTTCGCACAGGTGGCGATCGACGGTGAAGGTATGCAAAACGTTGCGTTGCGGCCGGCATTGCACGTTGGCCCACTCCGGTAACAAACGAACCATCAGACCAAAGTGGTCGAGGTCCTCGATGACCCGAATGGCTGGACGTCCGGAAAGAAACAGTTCAGCCAGAAGATGTCTGGCCACCGGCGGCCACGGAGTGGGGATGCCCTGCCACTTCTCGGCCAACGCAGCCAGATCTGTACGGCGTATCACTGCATCATGGCGAGCGGCGTGGGCGGCCAAGCGGAGCGGCAGGAGAGGGTCCTCTCGCTCAACCTCCGGCAGATCTTCCACCCCCACCATAGGGCGGGCTTCAGCCCAGCGACTCCACGCCTCATCGCTGTACCAGGCGATGCGTCGCGCCGCCCGGGCCAAGCTCAACATCAACTGCCCGCTGTTGTCGTAGCCGAGCGCCTCAGCCACCGTGTCCTGGTCGTCCAGAGTCAAGGTGTCGTTGGCTCGGCCCGACTGCCGGTGCAGCTCAACTCGAGCCCGGGTCAACAGACCGACGTCGGGCTCCAAGTCCTCAAGAAACTCGGCGGCGAAGCCGGGGACGGCTCGCGACGCCCAGCCGAGGGCGTGAACGTCACGCAGCCCACCTCGACCCTCTTTAATGTTGGGCTCGATTTGTGAGGCGGCGTCACCTCGTTGCTGGTGACGATCCTCGACGCTGGTGAACAACTGCTGCATGAGCTGACCGGATCGCTTCGACCACTGCTTGGCCGTCAGCTCGTCGATCTTGCTGTGGAGTTTCGGATTGCCGAAGATCAACCGGGTGTTGAGGAAGGCGGTAGCCCACTCGAACTCCTCGGCCAGCAGTGTCTTGGCCTGTTTGACCGTAACCACCACATAGCCGAGGTTCAGACCACGGTCCCACGCCGGATACCACAGCGCTTCGGCCAAATCACCACCGTCGGCCTTGTCGGTGTGAACCAATACCAAATCGATGTCACTGTACGGGCTCAGTTCCCCCCGGCCATATCCGCCGACGGCGAGCAGCGCCATCTGATCGGGATCGCCGATGCGCTCCGAAGCCAGGTTGTGGAACCACTCGTCGGTGGCCTGGGAGTGGGCTCGGGCGTACTCCCGGCCGCCAAGTTCCGGTGCTTCAAGCAGCGGTCGTGACTTGCTCACGTGGCCGGCTCACCCTCAAGCATCTCAGGCAGTCGACGGAAGAACACCGACCGCGGCATGACCTCATCGAAGCCGGCGTCCACCGCTCTCTGATAGAGCCCGGAGTCGACATGCGGGCCAAAGCCCACAACATGGAGGCCGTCCAGGCGAAACGATGCAAGGTCTTCGCACCGGTCGAGGTCGACGATGACCCGTTCGACTTCGAGACCCTCGACGTCAGCTGCGGTATCGATGAACGTGACCTTCCCACCGAAACGAGAACGGTCGAACAGATTGGGTATTAGAGCTGCGGTTTTCACTTTGAACAATCGTAGTTGGTTGATTTGCTGCGGCCTGAAGGTGATCAGGGACTCTTGGGTACGTGACCTTCGGCCCGGCGCCGCTGAAGATGCAGATGGGCTTTGGCCGCCCCCCACATGATTCCCCGCTCGTGGACTTCAGGGCCAAAGTCACCGAAAGCCGCCGGCGTCAGATCGTACACATCGTCCGGATCCTGTTTCGCCGCGAACTGATCCCGAGGCACATCGGGAACCCCCAAGGAACGGAGAACGGCAGTGGGAAAGCGGGCCGCCGTTCGAACGATAGTGAGAGGGTTGGTCCACTGCTGGTCGAGATCAAGTACCAATAGTTCACGCAGACGACCGGCGACCTCAGCCGCTGCCTCCTGACCGGCTCGGGCTATCTCGACTTTGTTGGCGACGACGGCCCCAGATCCGGCCCGTAATGCGACGGCGTCTTCCACCCAGGCGGGAAGCGCGGCCTCGACAGCATCGGCCAGCAGTGACCCATAGTGGGCGAAGGCCGCTTCATCACCGCTTGTGGTGTCACCACTTGCCGTGTCACCGCTTGTGGTGTTCCTGCCAGGCTGGTTGTTGTCGGCCGCTTCGGTCACCCGTTGAATTCGGCGGCCCGACGAATGGACAGTTCCAATCGACGCCGATTGGGGTCGACCGAGAGCACTTTGACATAGACACTGTCACCGGGCGCTACCACGGCCTCCGGCGTCGAAACCCGATACTCGGCCAGCTCGGACAGATGAACCAGACCCTCGAAGCCGTCGATCAGTACGAACGCACCAAAGTCAACCAGCCTCGTCACCTTGCCCTCATGGACCGTGCCGGACTCAATTTGCAGGAGCGGGTCGGGCTGCACCTGACGCATGGACAGGGCGATTCGCCGCTTTGACACCTTGACATCGAGCACCTTGACCTGGACGTCATCACCCACCGACACGACATCGGCCGGGCGGCGAACCCGATACCAACTCAGCTCGGACAGGTGGACAAGCCCGGTGGCGCCACCAAGGTCGACAAACGCCCCGTACTCGGCCAAGCTTTGCACCTTGCCGGAACGCAGCTCACCCGGTTGAAGTGATGAGAGGAAGTCCTGCCGCTCTTTACGCTGCTGGCGTTGCAGCAAGGAGCGGCGGCTTAGCACCAGCTTCTCTTTGCGGGGATCGATCTCAAGGATCTTGAGTTCCAGGGTCTGGCCAACGTACTCGGACATGTCCCGAACCGTCTCCAACGCCAGGTGGGAGGCTGGCACAAACCCTCGAACGCCGGCGTCAACCACGACACCCTTCTTCGACACTGAAGTGACTCGACAGGTGATCACGTCGCCGGAGTCGGCCTGCTCGGCCAGCTTGTCCCAGGCCTGACGTTTCAACGCCCATACGCGGGACAACACGACTCGCTGTTTGGGATCCTCCCTGGCCAGTTCGGCTCCGAAGGCCCGATCGCCAACCGAAAGTACTTCCGATGGCTTTTCGTTGTTGAGCCCGAAGTTCCTACGGGTGATGACCGCTGGTCGGCCGTCATCGAGCCGCAGATCAACCGAGTCCTCCGACACGTCGGTGACAACACCTTCAACGATGCGACCCGGCCCGCCCGGAGGCGTAAGCGCCTGGCCGGATGGGGGCGGCGCGGCCGGAGGTGATGACGGCGGAGGCGCCGTTGTAACCGGCTCAGGCGTTCCAGACGGCTCAACCGGCTCAGAAACAACAACCGCAGGCTCAGACGGCTCAACCGGCTCAG
>JAHDFR010000037.1:0-1421 GCA_020628065.1 Acidimicrobiales bacterium | reverse complement strand
TTTCACCTCGCCAACAACCGGCTCAGAGAGAGGCTCAGGCTCGGGTTCTGACGGGCGCGGAGCTTCATCAGGTGACCCGGGACTGGCCGCCGTTGGTGGGGTAACGGAATCAGAGTCTGAATGCTGGGTGTCCGAGGGCTCCCCGGGAACTGGCTGGGCCGGTTCCTGGGCGGGCTCTTGGTCGCCGCTCATACCTCCAGTCATACCCCTAAGAGTAGGCAGGAATCACCACCAATGTGCCAACTATCAACTACCTGAACTTGAACGGCCCGGCGCCACTTCGCCGCTAGAACCAGGATGGTTGGGCCGACAAGCAGACACCTAGGAACACCTCGGCCAGTGCCAAGTCATCCTCGTCCAGCGATGCTTCGCACAACATGAACTCGCTGGAGGCGTCATTCCATCGGACGACGACAATGGTGTAGGCGTCGAATCCACCGCTCCCGGACAGCAACCAGCCGGAGTCAATCGGCCAGTCATTCTCGATGGTCTCCATGTTTTGACGCTGGTTCGTCAAGTAGCCGTCGTTTGAGTTCAACGCCGACTGCCAGTCCTTGGGCTCGCAGACCCCGTCACAGGTTGATGACAAGTTGACCTCAGTGAAAATTGAGGCCGCACCAAACGAGATGTCGACGCCTATGAAACCTTCGCTGACGGTGGCGTCCTCGGGCAGGCCAATGCTCACCGACCGGGCCTCGTCGCCGAGTTCAAGTTCGACGTCGCGTCGAGCAAGATCCGGCACCGGATTGGCGACGGCGGCGGCAGCATCTTCGCTGATCGTCTCAACGATCTGGGGGGCTTCGGCGTCGGAGTCTGCCGACTCTTCGCTGTCGAAGGTGATCGTCATGTCCTCCATTGCCGCCTCTACCAAGTCAGCGGGCCACCCAATCGTTACCGACTCGCAGGTATCGACCAGCGTCTCCATCGTCGGAACATCCACCGTGTTCACTACACATCCGACAAAGTTGGGGGCGCCGTCCAGGTAGAGAGCGACTTGACCCGACCAGGCGCCTTCGGCCCCGAAGCCGTACAGCGACTCATGAACCGTCCCGTCTTCGCCAAAGCCAAACCCAAAACCGACCCTGTCGGCAGGGCTAGCGAATGTGTGAGGCGAGGGCTCGAGCGAAGGCCTGGTCGCCGGTTCGGGCTGTCAGACCGACAACGGCGTCAGACAGCTTGATGTAGTGAGCGTCCAAACGTCCGGTCGCTTCAGCCACCAACTCAGTCAGTCCGGCCGCCGCCGGCAGTTCCGGAATATTGGCCGGCCCACCAACATCTGATTCACCGGCATCTGATTCACCGGCATTTGATTCACTGGAGCCTTGGTCAAAGGCCACGACAGCGCACACGACGAACCCGACCACCGCCGCCTCAAGCGCTGCCCGACCATCCTCATCCAGATGTGGAATCAGCACCCGGGC
>JAHDFR010000426.1 GCA_020628065.1 Acidimicrobiales bacterium | reverse complement strand
CCGTTGAAGTCTCCGGCCCGTCCGCAGGTGCATGACCAGGCCAACCCCCAAGTCAGCTCTGACCGCAGGATGTGATCATCGGCGGCCTCACCGAAGGTGACGGTGCAACCCTGTGCGACCAGCGCTTCGTCCCGGGCCGGGGTCCATGCTTCGTTAGCCCAGTCGCCACAGTCGGCGAACGATGACTCTTCGCCGTTGTTGGGTAGCGCTTCGAACGTGGCCCGCCGCGGCGTGGCGGTGACGGTTACCGTCGTGCCCTGGACCCCCGAACTAGCAGCGAAGGTCTGTGAGCTGGCGGTGACCGGCTGCCAGACTGCCGGGTCGACCCAGGCCACTGTCTCCAACTGGTAGAAGACCGGCTGATCTTCACCGTTGGGGGCGGAGCTGCCAGCCTGCACCGGAACTCTGACTTTGGCCAGGGCGTCGGCTATCAGCCAGTCGATAACCGGCGTGGGCGGGGCGGTGCCGACCGGGTAGGCCACACCGGACCACGTAAGTGTTGAGCCCGGCACGCCACGCACCACTCTGGCCCCTTCGCCGGTGCAACCCATGACCACCCAGTCGGCGTCATCCGCCAGGTAGCGGCTGTTCACCTGCGACCGATAGTGGTCAGCGATCGCCGACCGCTGGGAGGCGAAATCGGCAAACGACATCACATCAATGTCACAGGCCGCCAACCACGCCGGCGGATCCCACAACTGCTGCTCGCCACCAGGCTCCCCCATCAACCGAGCAGAAACCTCCCGCGCATACACCTCAGCCGACCCATCACCCAGATAAGTGGAGAGATTCAGATTGCCCGCGCCCTTCTCAACATTCTCGTTGCCTGTCGTGTTAGGTGCAGTACGGCGCTTTCCCGAGCCCTGCTCGGCTTGTCCATCCTGAGCTACAGCGACGGAGCTCGCTGTCCCAACGAGCACAAGCGCAAAAACCAACATGCCTGCGAGTCGCTTGAAATCAGCGGCGCCTACAAAGCGCATTCTTCCTCCCCCAGAATCCAGAAGTATTCGACACGCCACACGTCGTCCTCACCC
>JAHDFR010000036.1:33843-35554 GCA_020628065.1 Acidimicrobiales bacterium | reverse complement strand
GTCACCATGGTGGCGGCGTGAATGAGAGCCGAAACCGGGGTGGGTCCGGCCATGGCGTCGGGAAGCCACACAAACAGCGGAAGCTGAGCCGACTTGCCGGTGGCGGCCAGCAGGAACAGCAACACCAGTGCGGTGGCCGTACCGGATGACAACTCACTGGCCCGGGTCAAGATGTCGTCGTAGTTGATGGACCCCAGGCTGACGAACACCAGGAACGTGGCCAGCATGTAACCGAAATCGCCGACGCGGTTGGTGACAAAAGCCTTCTTGCCTGCGCTGGCATTGGACTCGTCACTGAACCAGAACGAGATCAGCAGGTACGAACAGGCACCAACACCCTCCCAACCGAGGAAGGTGATCAACAGGTTGTCGCCCATGACCAGCAGGATCATGGAGCCGATGAACAAGTTGAGGTAGATGAAGAACTTGGAGAAGTTCTCGTCGCCGTGCATGTACCCGATGGAGTACAGATGGATCAGCGTGCCGACACCGGTGATGAACAGACACATGGTGACCGACAGCGGATCAACCAGGAGCCCGGCGTCGACCGTGAACGAACCGACGTCTATCCAGGTGAACAACTTGATGATCTCAAACCGATCATCAACCTCACGACCCAACAGGCCGACAAACGTCACCAAAGTGAACACGAACGCCCCGGCTGAGGCCAAGGTGGCCAACCAACCGGCGACCGGTTCACCCAGACGGTGGCCGAACAGAACTAAAAGGGCGAACCCGAGAAAAGGTAGAGCTGGAATAAGCCAGGCCAATTCGATCATGATCAGCCTTTCAACGCCGTCAGGTCATCGGCGGTCAGGGCCGGTCGACGGCGCATAATGGCCACCACCAGCGAAAGGCCAACCACCACTTCGGCGGCGGCCACCACCAGCACGAAAAACACCGCGGTGCGCCCGGCGATGTCATCCAAGGCGGTGGAGAAGGCAACGAAGGTGATGTTGACGGCGTTGAGCATCAACTCAATGCACATGAACATCACCAGCGGGTTGCGGCGTACCAGCAACCCGAAGAACCCGATGCTGAACAACAGGGCGCTCAGAACCAGATACCACGTTTCGGTTACTTCCATAATCTCTCTCCCAATGCGCTACCCGTTCGGGGCGCCCCGGCCTCTCCCTGGGCCGGCGGTTGGGCTCCGACCATCGGCCGGACCCTAGCTTCAGCCTCGAGCCGACCCCGGCTCGTCGACAACGACTTCCTCCGCCCCTCGATTACGAACCATGACCACTGCACCCACAGTGGCAATAGTCAGCAACAGCGCCGTGGCTTCAAAAGCCAGGACGTTGCGGGTAAACAAATCTTCGGCCAGCAACTGAACATCGGAGTCCGATTCGTTCAGCTGGCTGATCGGCGCAGTGCGGGACTTGGTACCGGTGAGCGCTACCGCCCCGTCTTCCCCACCGGGGCCGGACAGGAACAGGCCACCCAGGACCAGGGCCAGCACCATGGCGGAAATAAGAGCGGCGGCCGAACGTTGACCGGCCAACGGCTCAAACCGAATGTCTTCGGTTCGGTCCACACCCAACAACATGATGACAAACAGAATCAGCACCACGATGGCACCGGCGTACACCACCACCTGGACGAAGGCCAGGAAGTGGGCGCCTTGAGCAACAAACAGCACCGCCACCCCGAAGAACGAGGCGACCAGCGACAGCGCCGCTCGCACCGGGTGGTTGTTGAGCACCACGCC
>JAHDFR010000036.1:4830-33743 GCA_020628065.1 Acidimicrobiales bacterium | reverse complement strand
TCATAGGCCGCCTTGCCGGACGGGGCGGTGGCTCGCATCCAACCGGAGGTGAACTCGTCTTCGCCCGGGCGCCAGTCTTCCCACGGCAGCTGCTGGGGCTTGCCGTCGTCGCCAACCAACAGCTCGTTCTTGGTGTAGATGGCGTCATCACGGTTGGTGAAGGAGAACTCAAACAGCTTCGACTCGGTGATGGCCTCAGTGGGGCAGGCCTCGACGCACAGGTCGCAGTGGATGCATCGCAGGTAGTTGATCTCGTAGACGTAGCCGTAGCGTTCGCCAGGCGACTTCGGATCATCCGGAGGGTTGTCGGCGCCCCGCACATAGATGCATCGGGCCGGGCACACACCGGCGCACAATTCGCAGCCGATGCACTTCTCCATACCGTCCTCATAGCGGTTGAGGACGTGGCGTCCGTGCAGACGCTCAGGCTTGGGGGCCTTGTCATCAGCGGTGGCGTCCCGCCCGCCGCGGTACTGACGGGTGGTGACCCCCTCGAAGATCTTCTTGAACGTTACGGGGAAGCCGTCAAGGTAACCCATTAGTCCCGTCCTCCTTCGGCCGCAGCGACCAGGCTGGTGCTTCCGAGCGGGTCACGCTGGCCGACAGCGGCCAGGCGTTCCTGTCGAGCAGACCGTATGGCCAGCGACAACAGCACAGCCCCCAACACCAGAACACCGATACTGACAATCACCACCAGTGCAGCATCAAGGAAGGAATCGCCGGTGATGTCGATCTGGCCGTTGCGGACCAAGCGAACAGCGGACAGCACCAACAACCAGCCGAGCGACACCGGAATCAACACTTTCCAACCCAGGTCCATCAACTGGTCGTACCGCAGCCGGGGCAGGGTGGCCCGGAACCATACAAAGGTGAACAGGAAGACCAACAACTTCAGGAAGAACCAGACGAAGCCCCACAGCCAACCGGGCAGGAACCCGAAGTTGGGGCCGGCCGGACCACCGAGGAACAGGGTCACGATAATGGCCGACAGCGTCACCGTGTTCATGAACTCGGCCAGGAAGAACAGAGCGAAACGGATCGACGAATACTCAGTGTGGAAACCGCCAACCAGCTCCTGCTCCGCCTCCACCAGATCAAACGGCGGACGGTTCAACTCGGCGGTACCGGCAATGAGGAAGATGACAAAGGGCACGAAGCCGGTGACGATCAGATTCCAGCGGGGAATGATACCGCCGAAGCCCTCCCCGGCTTGAACCTGCACTATCTCGTTGGTACTCAAGGTTCCGGTCACCAGCAGTACAGCTGCCAGCGACAGACCGAGGGCCGCTTCGTAGGAAATAGCCTGAGCCGAAGCTCGAACCGAACCCAACAACGGGTACTTCGAGCCGGACGACCAGCCGGCCAGCATGATGCCATACACGGCCAGCGAGCTCATGGCCAGAAAGAACAGGATGCCAACCGGGGCGTCAGCCACCTGCAGGAACGTCTCCCGACCGAAGATGGTGACGGCGCCATTTTGGCCGTCGGAAAAGTCACCGGCTATCGGCACCACGGTGAAGGTCAGGAATGCCGGAACCAAGGCCAGATACGGAGCCAGCTGAAACACAAATCGATCAGCCCGGTCGGGGATGATGTCCTCTTTAAAAAACAGTTTGATGCCGTCGGCCAACGTTTGGAACAGGCCGAACGGGCCGGCCACATTGGGGCCGATGCGGTTCTGCAGGCGGCTGACCACCTTGCGCTCGAACCACACCATCAACATGACCGCCACCAACAGCACGGCAAAGGAGATGACCGCCTTACCCACAGCCAGCAACAAGTCCCCGAAGTCGACGCCGTCTCTCAGGTACGGCTCACCCATTGTTCCCACCCTTCTCACCGGCAGAGCCACCGGCGGCGACGTCTCGGTCAGGCAGGTGGAGTCGAACCTGAGTTATAGAGCGTCCGGCGGCCACCAGGCGACGAGCGTCAAACCCGGGAAGCCTGGCCGGCAACCACGCGGTCCGGGGAATAACAGCCGGATCGCTGACAAACGGCACTTCGACCTGGAACTCACCCTGATCGATGGTGACCACCTCGTTACCGGCCAATTCCATAAGTTGGACGTCGGCCGGGGCCAGGCGGATGGCCGCAGTCTGGGCCAGGCCACCGAGACCATCGGACTGTTGTGTCGTCGTGCCCATGTCCCACATCTTGCGGTCGACGATCAGACGGAAACCGTAGCCCGGGCCGGACGGCAGGTCGGCCGGGTCGCCGAACTCCAGATCCCAGTTGCGATCCGTGGACAGGATCGGACCGTCATCGGCCGAGGACACCTCGTCCCAGTTGATGTCGGTGAACGAACCGGCGCTGGAAGACAACTCGTTCTGGAGCTCCTCCAAGGTGGCGAAGCCGAGATCGGGGCCGACCGACAGGGAAAGCTCGGCGGCGATCATCCAGTCGGGCCGGCAACGACCGGGAGCCGTCACTTTGGCCCGCATCGGACTCAAACGTCGCTCCATGTTGCAGAACGTTCCGTCGTACTCGCCCCACATGGCGGCGGGCAGAATGACGTCGGCAAGGTTCGACGACTCGGTCAGGAACGAATCGACACTGATGATGTTGTCGACCGAGGCCAGTGCTTCCGCTGCCAACTTCTGGTCAGGGAAGTCGCCCAGCGGATCGGCTCCCAGCAGCACAACGGTGTCGAACTCGCCGTTCAGGCAACCTCGCAGAATGTTGTCGGTGTCCTTGCCCTCGAATTCGGGCGTGCTGGGCCAACGCCCGAAGTTGGTGCGCCGATTGCGGATACCACCGGGCAGGAAACCGGGGGCCAAGCCCATTTCCAACGCCCCATGTACATTGCCGCGCCGCAGTGCAGGCAAGAATCGAGCTTCCGGCACCAAGCGGCGCAATCCACCGACGGCGTCAGCCACGTAACGAGCCGACTCGGCCAGGTTGGCCCGACCGAACACCATGGTGACCGGGCGGCCACTGGTCAACAGCTCGTGGGCCTTGGCCAGTTCCGGCGAACCGACGGTGCCGACCTCTTCGTCCAAACGGCCGTCGGCCAGCGCCGCCATCACTTGACCGGCGGTGCCGGGGGTGGCGGCCAGACGGACATCGGCCAGATTGGACAGGCTGGTGGCCCGAGGCGTCAACTCGATGAGCGACGCTCCGTCTTCCACGATGGCGTGCCGCAACCGCAGGAACAGGGTGGGCACTTCCTCCTTGGGGTCCGGACCGACGAGGACAATAACCCCACCGGGCTCACAGGCCTCGGCGATGGTGGCCCGGTCGATGCCCAGCACGAGGGCGGCGGGAAGACCGTCGCCCAGTTGAGCGTCGACGTTATCGGTGCCAAGAACACCCTTAAGCAGCTTCGACCAGGCGTACTGGCTCTCGAGCGACATCCGGGAACCACCGATGGCGGCGATCCTGTTGGCATCGCCCCGCAGCGACCGGGCGGCATGCTTCAGTGCATCACCCCACCGAGCCGATGTCCGGGAAGACCCGGTGCCAATTTGAGGTTCGGTAATGCGGTCGGGGGAATTGTTGGCTCCGTAGGAGAAGCGATCTTTGTCCGACAGCCAACTCCAGTTCACGGCGTCGCTGTCCACACCCACCACCCGGACCAGTTTGTCCTGCGACGACTGGAGGACGACGCGGGCACCGGTGGTGTCAACCGCAGCGGTGGACTCGACAGCGTCAAGGTCCCACGGGCGGGCCTTGAACCGGTACGGAGCGGACGTCAACGCACCCACCGGACAGATCTGCACCGTGTTGCCACTGAAATAGGAGGCAAACGGGTGGTCGGGGAAGGTGTTGACCTGAGTCTGCGAACCCCGGTCGATGAAGTGGATCAGCGAGTCGCCGGCCACCTCGGAGGCGAACCGGGTGCAACGGTCACACAGGATGCAGCGTTCGCGATCGAGGTGAACCAGGTCGCTGATGGGAATCGGCTTTTCGTAGTGCCGCTTCTCTTCGACAAAGCGAGTCTCACCCGGGCCGAAGGCATAGGCGTTGTCCTGCAACGGACACTCGCCACCCTTGTCACACACCGGGCAATCAAGCGGGTGGTTGGCCAGAAGGAACTCCAGCACACCGTCCTGAGCTTCCTTGGTGGCCTCGGATTCGGTCTCGACCTTCATCTCCGGCGTGACCGGCAGCATGCAACTGGGCTGCAAGGCCGGACCGCGGCCGGTGTCAACCTCGACCAGACACATACGGCACATACCCACCGGCTTCATCCGGGGGTGATAACAGAACCGGGGGATGTGAACGCCGTGGCGCTCGGCGGCGTCGATCAACAGCTCGCCGCTATCAGCCTCAAGCTCTTTGCCGTTTAACGTAAACGGCACTCCCGTGACAGCTTCAGTCGATGTCATGCCGGTACCTCTTCTGGAGCCTGAATTTTGGCTTCAAATTCGTCTCGGAAGCGGCGAATGGCCGAGGTGATAGGAGCCACCGACGACGGGCCCAACGGGCAGATGGTGGTCTGCTTAGGCGGGAACGGCACCGCCGTCTCCCCTGCCGCTTCGAACGCGGCAACCGGATACGGACCGGGGCTGATTTGCGAGCCGATATCCAACAGCAGGTCAATGTCTTCCGGTCGACCATGGCCGTCCAGAATGCGCTGAAGGATTTTCTCTTCCCAGGTGGTGCCCTCACGGCACGGAGTGCACTTGCCGCACGACTCCCGAGCGAAGAAGCGAACCACCCGCAGGCAGGCCCTCACCGCATCGGTGGTCTCGTCCATGACAACGATGGCGCCTGAACCAAGCATGGAGCCGGCGGCACCAACGTCGGCCGCTTCCAGCGGCAGATCAAGCTGATCCTCGAAGAACCACGGGGCCGAGCCGCCACCAGGAATAAACATCTTCAGATCGTTGTCGTCGCGTATGCCCTGACAGTAGTTGTCCCCGTAGAACAGGTCGCGGAACGTGACCTTGCCCTGCTCCACTTCGTACACACCAGGCCGCTTGACGTGGCCGCTGATAGCCAGCATTCGGGTGCCCGGCGACTTTTCCGAGCCAAACTGCTTGTACGCCTCCGGACCGTTCAACATGATCCACGGAAGATTCGCCAGCGTCTCCACATTATTGACGATGGTGGGCTTCATATAGAGGCCCTTGGCCGCCGGGAAGAACGGGGGCTTGAGCCGGGGCATGCCCCGGTTGCCTTCAAGGCTTTCGATAAGAGCGGTTTCCTCGCCCACGATGTAGGCGCCGGCGCCCCAGGTGAGCACAACGTCGATGGAGACATCGGTGCCCATGATGTTGCGGCCGACGTATCCGGCCTCATAGGCGTCGTTCAAAGCTTCGGCGATACGTTCCTGAGCAAGAGCCATCTCGCCTCGGACGTAAAGGAAGCAAGTGTTGAGACCGAGGGCGTAACAGGTGATAAGGCAACCCTCGATCAACTGGTGAGGGTCACGCTCCATCAGGAGGCGGTCCTTATACGTACCGGGCTCGGACTCGTCGCCATTCACCACCAGGTAGCGGGGCCATACCGGAGGCATGAAACCCCACTTGACGCCTGCTGGGAACCCGGCGCCACCACGGCCCAGCAGTACGGCGTCACGCACTTGGCCGTGCACTTCGTCGGGCTTCATCTGCAGCACGGCCCGCAGTGCGCCGTAGCCGCCGGTGGCCTCAGACCGTTCGAGCTTGTAGCTCTCGGGATCACCGAAGCGGGAAGTTACGACTTTCGGGCCGACGTTGTCGACGTATCCCGGAGCGTGTTCGACGTAGGCATTCGTTGCCATCAGGCCGTCTCCTTCTCCGACTCGGGTGCCGGTTCACGATCGGCGAACCACTGGGGCTTGCCGGTAACCTCCGGCGATTCGATTCCGGCCGCCCGCTCCGGGTCAAGGTGCTGGCGGATCCGGGCCAGCGTTCCATGATGGGGAATGTCGTAGCGGTTGCCGTTGCGCAGATCGTCGATCAACTTGTCGAAACCGTCGTTGTCGATGCGGTACTCGTAGCGATAGTTGACCTGCAGGCACGGAGCCTCGGTGCACGCCGCGATGCACTCGACGTCTTCCAGGGTGAACATGCCGTCGTCGGTGGTGCCACCCGGGCGTATACCGAGGGTCTCCTCGGCGTGGTGCAGCAGTTCCTCGCCGCCGTTGAGCTGGCAGGAAATGTTGGTGCAGATGTTCACCATGTACTTGCCGACCTGCTCACGCTTGAACATCTCATAGAACGAGCAGGTGCCAAGCACCTCGGCCGGGGTAACCCCGGTCAACTCGGCGATGTGTTCCATAGCGTCGTTGCTGACGTAACCGGCCTGCTCCTGCGCCAGGTGCAGCAACGGAATCAACGCCGATTTGGGCCGGGGGTAACGACCGATGATCTCTTTGGCCAACAAAACGTTGTCCGGGCTAAGACGACTCATTACTAACGATCCACCTCGCCGCCGCTCGCAAAGCTCGCTAACCGAGTTTCGGTCTTCGACCGAAACATCGCCGCTGAGGACAGCTCGATCATTCGAACTATCATCGGTCCACCTCGCCGAGGATGGGGTCGACGGAGGAAATCACGGCCACCGCGTCGGCGATGAGCGAGTCGGCCATCATGTGAGGCATGGTCTGAAGGTTCACGAAGCTGGGCCCCCGAATATGCATCCGATAGGGGTGCGAGCCACCGTCGGACACCATGTAACATCCAAGTTCGCCACGGGGAGACTCTACCGCCACGTACACCTCACCCTCGGGAACTTTGAAGCCCTCAGTGAAAATCTTGAAGTGATGGATCAGAGCCTCCATCGATTCATCGATTCTGGCTCGTGGTGGAGGTGTGACCTTGGCGTCGCCGGCTCGGTAGTCGCCTTCGGGCATCATCTCCAGGCACTGGTGAACAATGCGCATCGACTCACGAATTTCGTTGAGGCGGATGGCATAACGGTCGAACGAGTCGCCGTAGCTGCCGACCACCACATCGAAGTCAACGTCGGGGTAGGCCAGATACGGCATGTCCCGTCGCAGGTCCCAGTCGAGACCGGTCGACCGCAAGATCGGACCGGTGGCCGACAGGGCGATGGCCTCGTCCCGGCTGATCACGCCCACACCCTGCAAACGATCACGCCAAATCGGCTGACCGGTCATCAAGATGTCGTACTCCTCCAGGCGGGGCGGCAGCATCTCCATGAGGTGAAGTACGTCGTCGCGCCAACCGTCGGGGAGGTCGGCGGCCACACCGCCGGGACGGATGTAGTTGTGGTTCATGCGAAGGCCGGTGACCTTCTGGAAGAACCGGAGCACCTGCTCCCGCTCACGCCAGCCGTAAATCATCATCGACACCGCACCCAGGTCCATGCCGTTGGTGGCCATGAACAGCAGGTGGGAAGAGATCCGGTTGAGTTCGCACATCAACATGCGAATCCATGTGGCCCTTGGAGGAATCTCCATGCCGATGAGTTCCTCGGTGGCCAGCGAGAAGACCAACTCGTTGAACAACGGAGCGGCATAATCCATGCGGGTCACGTTGGTCGGACCTTGAAGGAAGGTGAGGGTCTCGGCCGTCTTCTCCATGCCGGTGTGGAGGTAACCGACAACCGGCTTGGAACGGATAACGGTTTCACCGTCCAGCTCCAGCATGAGCCGCAACACACCGTGAGTCGACGGATGCGACGGGCCCATGTTCATCAACATGGTCTGGTCGTTCTCGCCTTCGATGGTTTCGCCGTCCATCAGCTCGGCCGCTCGGACCTCGCTCATGCGTAGCACGGCATGGCGCCGGGGAAGGCTGTGTAACTGGCCGTCCATCTGCTCTTCCACCGGCTCAGAGGTGGGGCGCTCCAGGTCGGCGCTGTCGGCCGTTGGGGCCTGCTCTACCGCTGTCATTCGCTTCCTTTTCCGGCGGGAGCCTTGAACTGGACGGGAATCACGCCGACTTCGTAGTCCTTGCGCAGTGGGTGCCCCTGCCAGGTCTCCGGCATGAGAATGCGGGACATGTCGGGGTGGCCGTCGAAGGTGATGCCCATCAGGTCGAACACCTCGCGCTCCAGGTAGTCGGTTCCGGGATACAGGGTGTACAGCGAACCGACCGTCGGGTCGTCACCCGGCACCTGAACCCGAGCCCGCAGGCGCTCGGAGCTTCTGTGGGAAATGAAGGAGGCAACCACCTCGTACCGCTCGGCGGCCACACCGTCGGGCAGGTCTCGGGCCGAGTCGTAGGAGAGATAGTCCACCGCGGTGACGTCTACACACATGTTCCAGCCGTCGGCCAAAAGCTGGGAGGCCACGTCGAGCCACTGATCCCGGCCGGGGTGGATGACCCGTTGACCGCGGGAATAACTGACCGGGCAGCCATAGGCGGTTTCCGGCTGAGCTGCAGCCTCGACGTCTTCGGCCTCGGCCTGTTCAACCTCGGCGTCTTTCGCCGTGTCGTCCGACATCAGGCCCTCTTCCCGATCTTGACCAACTGGGGCACACCCTGGCCGTCGAGTTGCTCAACGGTCAGGTTGGCGCCGGCACCGGACTCTTCCCGGCGCTGGAGAAGCTCACCCGATTCGATCTTGGTGTGAAGAGTGTTGATGGCGTGAAGGAGAGTCTCCGGCCCCGGGGGGCACCCTGGGGCGTAGACGTCAACCGGCACGATCTGGTCGACACCCTGAACGATGGCGTAGTTGTTGAACATGCCACCCGACGAGGCGCAAACGCCCATGGAGATGACCCACTTGGGCTCCATCATTTGGTCGTAGATTTGGCGCAGCACGGGAGCCATTTTCTGGCTGACCCGGCCGGCCACGATCATCACGTCAGCTTGACGGGGCGAGGCCCGGAAGACCTCCATACCAAGGCGGGCCAGATCGTAGTGCGAGCCGCCGGTGGCCATCATCTCAATGGCGCAACAGGCCAGACCGAACGTCGCAGGCCACGATGAGCGGGCTCGCGCCCAGTTGACCAGCTGCTCGATCGGGGCGGTGATCACATTGTGATCGAGGCCCTCGAGACCCTGCTCCTGAATGTTGGTGATGAGCGTCATCTATCCTCCCACCTCGGCCAGTTCGGTCGACTCTTCGAAACGTCCCTCGAGGCCGACTCGACGCACAGTCGAACTTGACGTCCGTTGCGACGACTTCATGGCGGCAGTGAGGTCGACGTCTTGACGTTGGTTCAACTGAAGCGGACCCCAGTCGAGAGCGCCCTTGGAGATCAAATAGACAAACGACTCGAACACCAGGGCAGAGAAGATGAGTACGGCGATCAACCCGTACAGACCGAGCCGATCATTGGCCACCGCCCACGGGTACAGGAACACGATCTCGATGTCGAAGATGACAAAGAGCATGGCCACCAGGTAGAAGCGCACGGGGAACCGCTCCGGCGGCTCACGGCCAGGAATGATCCCGCACTCGTACGGGGCGAACTTTTCCACTGTTGGGTTCCGGGGGGCCAGCAGTTTCGACGCCACAAAGCTAAGGGCGGCGAACAGCACAGCCAGGATCAACAGGGCCAGGACCGGCAGGAACTGAGCCATGTGACCTCCTCTATCTACTGGAACGAGACTGATTGAACGTGACGAACAGGTTTGGTACCCAATCGTCCACGGTCATCCTCAAGCACTTGCGTCCAAGCCGTTCGATTCTGCACCGACTGCGATCTGCAACCGGCCCAGATCTTAGACTCCGGACGCCTCCCGAATCTCCGCTTCCCTACGGTCCCTGTTGTGCAGGCTCCAGGCGAAGGCCAAGAAGATAAGGCCGTTGAAGATGGTGAACATGGCGGGTGTAAATCTCAAGCCACTGATGATTCCGGGAATCGGCCCGCCCCGGTCACGGTCCATGATGACGGTGATCAGCGGGGCGCCGGAGTCGATCTCGGCTACAGGTGGTGCTTGACCCGGGAAGCTGGGCTTCGGGATGATGGCGCGGGTTTGGATGGCCATCAGCTCCTGCGTGTGCACCGGGTTCAGGAATGTTTCGTCGAAGAAATGCCAGACACGATCCAACATGTTGGCGTCTTCGGCCAGGACCGGCTTGCCACCAACGGCGAAGCCGCCGAACTGCAACGGCAGATACTCGCCGGCCTCATAGATTTGCTCTTCGAGAAGAATTGCGTCAGCCGAAGCCTGAGCTTCGCCTCGAACCGAGTCCGAGGTGGGCAGGTAGCGCCAGCCGTCCAAGTCCATCGACCTGGCCTGCTCAAGAGCGGCCAGCTGAGCTTCGTCCGGGTCGTCGACACCGGGAGCCGACAACGCCACGCCGTGCAAGCTCGGCGCCTGCTCAATTTCGGAGAACAGCAGACCGTCGTCGGAGTCCTCGACGTCGTCCACATTGATTTCAAGTAGATGCCAGGTCGGAGGATTACCTCTCCAGCCGATGCCATAGATGGTCCAGATGATGCCCATGAGGAACATCCACCCGAACAGCCCGGCCATGGAGATCATGAATCCAGTTCGGGTACCGGTGTTGGTGGCCACGATCAGGTAGGTGCCACCAATGAGCACCACCACACCGACCAGCACGCTGAGCAGACCACGGAAGAACGGGTCGAAGCCGATCCCGTCGATGAAGGCGAGCGTAAACGCTGTTGCAAACCCAGTCATTACAGTCCTCGCTCGTACTCGACTACGGCCTGGATGTATTCAGGCGGCAAGATCTTGCCGAAGCCCGGCATCATGCCGGCGGCACTCTGGCCACCCCGACCGTATCCGGCACCTGCTTGGGCGCCGTTGAAGATGAAGTTGTACTGGGCAACGCTGGTCCGGGGCGGCATGTCCACGATGGTGCAGCCGGCCACCAGACGTTGGTCTTCGAGTTCGATCACTTCGCCGAGATCAGCGAGATCGTCAGCGGTGATCGGATCGGGATCGACGAAGATGTGATCCTCCTCGTTGTAGACCACTTCGCCGTCCTGAGCGAACGGGTAACGCTGGCCGTTTACGAAACCTTCGAACAGTTCACCTTCACCCGAACCGGAGTACTCCCACAGTCCGGAGACGTAGTCGCACTGGGCCAGGTCGCCGAGGCGATCAGGGTTTTCAGGATCGGCACCGAGGATCAGGTACGGCTCTCCGGAGGAGTCCACCGGGGCACCCTGCTCGTTGAGCTCGACCCGAGTGTTGTCGGCGGCCAGGATGTAGGTGCCGTCGTAGCCAACCGGGTTGCCCGCTACAGGTGCCGGGTCGCTCAGCTGGCTGTCACTGGCCCGGGTGTACCACGACCCGTCGGGCACGAGCCAGGCGTCGTTGGGGAACCGGTCCATAGTGGATCCGCTACAGAGGTTGAAACCGATGCCGGACGGATTACCGCCACCACAACCGGCCACACCTTCATCCAGCAAACCGGGCACTGATTCCAACCCGAGAGACCAGCCGGCAGTGTGGCAGCGAGCACAGGACAGGGCACCGGCAGCGTACTTGGAGTTCAAACCGAGGTTGAAGACCGCTTCACCCAGCGTTTCGAATTCGCCGTCGGCCAGTGACCGTTCGACCTCTTCGACGATGTCGGCCTTGATCTTTTCCGCCTCTTCGAGGGCGAGAAGGCTTTCCTCATCCCGGGCGTCGTTGGGATCTCCGGCAGCAGCAATGTCGAGCGGGTCGAGGCTCTGCTGCTGGAATGTCCTCATATAGATGATGATGTTGTCGACCTGCTGTGTGGTTAGCGGACCACCACCGGGCGTACCCCAGGCAGCCATCGGCGAGCCGGGTCGACCGAAGTTGAGGATGTAGCGGACCTCGTCCTCGCTGTAGCGAAGCAGCACGTTGTTCAGTGCCGGGGCCTGCCAAGCAGCGTTGGCGATGAACTGCCCGTCGGCATCCTGCAGGACGTACGGAGCGTTACCACCGACGCCACCGCCGGCATGACAGTTGACGCACTGAGCACCTTCGGTGTAATCGTCGTTGCCGCGGCTCTCGAACGAACGGTTGTAGGCCGCTACGGCGCCGTCTTGACGACCTGGCTCTGCGATCCAGTAGAAGGGAAGGAGCAACGCCAGCAGCGATAGCAGCACGAGGGCGAAGCTCAGCGACTTGTCGAGCTTGGTTCCTTCCAGCTCTTCATCGCTCAGATACTCTTTGCGGTTGGGGGCGAGTTCGATCTCTGAACCCAGTTCGCCCCGGGAAGCCACAATATTTCGGATCCAGAAAGCCAGGAACCCGATGGCCACAACCGCCGCAACGGTTAAACCTATGGCGCGAAAGTTGGTCGCCAGCATCGCTGACGACAGCATCGAGTAGTTACTCATTAATGGCCGCCACCTGCACTGAGACAGTTAGGACCTTCGGCCTCCTGGCCGGTGGTGTTGACGCCGATCGGCGGACCCTGGATGACGGTTCCGGTATCCACGATCAGATCGCTGGCGGGTGTAACTTCCATCGGGAATCGGTCCATACCGCGAGGGGCCGGACCACCTTTCTTCTCTCCAACCTGGTTGTACTGCGACCCGTGGCACGGACACTCGAACCATTGCGAGGTGGCACATTCGGGCACACGACAGCCTAGGTGCGGGCAGGTCTGGAACAACGCTACCACTCCGGCTTGTAACCCTTGCTCAACCTGGGGGTAAAAGGTGTAGGTGTTCTGAGCCTTGAGCAGCGCGCTGGCCGGGTACTCGGTAAGCCACATGCGACCGAGTGGGAAGTAGAAGAAGCCTCCACCGGCGGCGATCTCGGTCTTGATGTTGTCGACCTTGCCGACGTTGATCTTCGCTCCGAAACCCTCGGTGGGGCGAGGCCAAAGCTGGGCGATGACAGCCAAACCGAAACCGGTGAGCGCCAAACCGAACACGGCGGTGATACTGCGGTTCAGGAACTGACGGCGGGTCACGCCGATGGTCTCAGGGTCGGGCGGAATGTACGGCTGATACTCGACCGGCGGCCGATCACCCAAAGCGACGAGAGCGCCGCCGCCGGATCGTTCGGCCCGGGCCGCAGCCTCAACCTCGGATCCGCTAAGCGCCTCTTCCGACGTCGTTGAAACGGCGGACCGATCCCGTCGAGCCGTCTCATTGGACAGCTGGCCGATAGCCGTCCGCGTGTCGTTGCGCCGAACCGACGCCGTAAGAACGACGACGGCCAGCAGGGCCAGTACGACCAGTCCGATGACGATTGTGGTACCCATTTTTGCCTGCCTCTACAGGTCGAAGAAAATTCCGCCTTCCCACGGGAAGTAAAAGAGAAACCCGGGGCCGCGGAAGAAAGAGCCGATGATTACGAGAACCGCCCAGAACATCATGAAGATGGTGAACACCGACACCGCGAACTTGCGGTCCTCCGGCTTGTTGGAGGGATTCTTGTCAATGTAGGGGGCGAGCATTAGTGCGAACAGAGCGATACCGGGAATGGTCACACCGGCCACCATCGGGTGGAACATGGTGAGCAACTCCTGCAGACCCATGAAGTACCAGGGGGCCTTCGACGGGTTCGGCGTGGCGTTGACATCGGCCAACCGCAACAACGGGGCGTTGACGAAAACGGAGAAGATGGTGAGGAAGGCGGTGCAGAAGAGTGCGGCGCCGAATTCCACCACGATCAGGTGAGGCCAAACGTGGACTTTGTCCAACGGCTTGGCCTTGATGTCTTGAATCGAACCGGCCTTGACCACCGTCAGCAGGCGCTGCGTGTGTCCGGCCGGGCCGGTCATGGTAGGTACGGCGGCCGGTGCGGCCACTGCTGCTGCCACTGCGCTTTCGGCCGGCGCGACCGCGGTAGTGGTTCCACCACCGCCACCTTTGGCCGACTTGGATCGCTCAAGCAGGTGGGCCGGGATCTTCGATGCGGCCTCGGAACCGCCTCCGCCGGAGTCGGCGGCGGCGTCGCCGCCACTGTCGCCTTCAGCCTTCTTACGGGCTTCAGCCGCTCGCTTGCGGAGATGTTCGGGGATTTCAGTCATGATGCCTCTCCAGCAACTTCCGGGCCGGCCTAGAGCGGACCGGAGATGCCGCCGTCCTTACGAACCCTCCAGAAGTGGATGGCCATGAAGATGACGGTCACGAACGGGACGAATAAGACGTGTAAGACGTACCATCTCAACAACGTGTCGGTGCCGATCACGCTGCCGCCCAACAAGACGAATTTCACTTGGTCACCGAAGACCGGCGTGAAGCCCATCATGTTGGTTCCCACCGTCACCGCCCACAGTGCCAGCTGGTCCCACGGCAACAGGTAGCCGGTGAACGAGAGCAGCAGGGTGAGTGTCAGCAGGATGACGCCGATGACCCAGTTGAACTCTCTGGGTGCTTTGTAGGCGCCGTGGTAGAAGACTCGAGCCATGTGGAGGAACACCGAGATCACCATGAGGTGCGCTCCCCATCTGTGCATGTTCCTGATTAGCAGACCGAAAGCGATCTGAGTTTGGAGAGCTTCGATGTCGTCCCAGGCGGCGGCCGCCGTCGGGCGGTAGAAGAACATCAGGAAGATGCCGGTGATGGTCAGCAGGATGAACAGGAAGAAACTGAGACCACCGAGGCACAGCGTATAGCTCACCTTGACGGCGTGGCGCTTCACCTTCACCGGGTGAAGGTGATAGAGCACGCTGTTCATGATCACGTAGGAACGGTTCCGGGGGCTGTCGGTGTAGCCCTTGCGGAAGACCGAGCCCGGTCGGAAAATCGAGTTCCAGGCCTGCGAGCCCTGGATGGCGTCAGGC
The DNA here is from genome assembly GCA_020628065.1 of Acidimicrobiales bacterium. Classification (GTDB taxonomy): domain Bacteria; phylum Actinomycetota; class Acidimicrobiia; order Acidimicrobiales; family SZUA-35; genus JAHELU01. The sequence goes on along the minus strand of JAHDFR010000036.1, from coordinate 19,208 downwards.
ATGCCTTGAAGCGAGGCCTGCAACCGTTCGACTGCCGTCGGTGAGTCTTGAATCGACTTTGCCATTGGGTTTCCTGTGATTCCTGGGTCTATCTGATCTTGTCGGTTGATCTTGTGGTCTGAATAATTTGCCTGTTGGCAGGAGTTACGTGTCGGGCCCTAGGCCAGACGCATACCGTACCCATATCCGTAGGAGGTCATGCGTTGGTGGTTGTCGCCGTTGGGGTCGGGATCACCGACCTTTCCGAGGATGATGACTCCGGTCGGGCAACGGTCGACGCAGAGGGCACAGCGGGTGCACACGTCATCGTCGATGGTGAAGATGAAGGCGTCGTTGGGGTCGTCGCCCGGCTTGGCCACGCCGTAGCTCTCTTCGACGCACTCCACCGTCTGCATGTGGATGCACTTCCAAGGGCAGATGTCGACGCATCCCTCGCAGGCGATGCACTCCGACTGGTCGATGTGAATGAACTGCTTTGGCTTAACCGCCTGCGCCAGATAGTCGGCATCGACCTCCATGAGGAGGTAGTCGGTGCGGAATTCCGGAAGTGGTGGATTGGCGTCAGTCGTGGTCATCGGTAGTCCTTGCGGTTGCTCAACCCTGCTTGATGAGCGGTCGGCCGAAGGTGCTGGTCTGGTTGAGAGCGGCCTGCTGCTTGGCGTCGGCTGTCTTGTCCCGGTTCTGCCACTTGGCCCACATCCAGATCTGGCCTCCGAGGAACACCACGTAGAACAGCACGGCGATGGTGTCGGAGATGGCCCGGTAGGTGATGTCAAACGGGAACCAACCACCGCGGGACTGCGGGCGAACGATGTCACCAACACCGAACATGATGCGGTCGGCTCGCCATGACCATTCGTTCTCGGCCAAGGTCAACCACTGGTGGGGGACGATGCCGTAGATCAAGAAGCAGAGGAAGAATACATAGACGGAGCCAACCATGGCTTCGCCCCAGGTGAGCGGCGTGCCAACAGGCCGACGCTTGGCGTACCAGAAAACACCCCACGCCATTACCACTGATGCCCCGATCGATGTAACTAGGGCGACCACGTCGCGTGACTCCTAACGGTCAGTTGGTTCTCGCTTCGAAAAGCTCTGAAGGTGTGAACCAGTATGGAAGGTCAATCGGCATAATCACTCGGTCTCACTAGCCCTAAACGTGTGTCCGGAGACACCTGTCGGGGGCTCGAATCTGTGTCGAGCTTCCGGAGGGCTACCCATACCGAGGGATATTCCTGGCCCTAATAGTAGGCCTGATAATCCAGATGTGGTGTGTCCACCGGACTGCTGTCCACAAATTGCTATTAACCATCAAGGTGACACTTTGTGAATCGGTGCACAAGTGACTCTTGTTAGCAAGAGTAATCCTTGGGATCCACGTTCGCGCAACCAACTACCCAAGATCCATGGGTCTGTGAAGACTGCCACAGAAACAGAGTCGAAACGGGCCTTGCGAGCCACCTCGGCCGACCCTTCAGCGTGTGTGCCCTGAAGCTATTCCCGCTGGGGTGGTGAAGGCGACTTGGCCGGGATCTCATCTGGTTTGGCCGGCCTGGTTCGCCAAACCAACCCGGCGGCCACACGTGCCCGATAAAGAGTGTGGGTGCGATGATGGAGATCCCGATGACAGCGCTGGCAGAGCAACGCCATATTGTTCAAATCAGTGCGACCGCGTGCAGGGGCCGTCCATGGAATGACGTGGTGAGCATCGCACCGGTTCACCGGGGCCGAACAGAGCACGCACCCTCGGTCACGAACGGCCAACGCCAAGAACTGGTAACGGGAGGCATGGCGACGCACGCGTCCCATCCACAGCGGAACGCGATCAGCGCCGAGGATGAGAGTTGCGATGTCGCAATCGACCAGCAACTCGTTCAGTGCACGATCGGCTATCGGCCCGCCGCCGACCAACTGGGCCTTGCCCTCACTCGTACCGAGATCGGCGGCATCAATAGTCACTACCACGCTCGGGCGCCCGGCAGCAGGGGCCGGCTTGACGCCCTCCCCGAAACCAAAGAACGACTTGGCCGCGTCGAACCGTCGCTGGTCGAAAGATCGGTGGGTCCTGGCCGGCCGTTGACGGCCACCGTCGTCGACGTACATTCCATTGGCGGCGGCATCGAGTTCAGCCATCATCCGCTCGATCTCGACTTCGGGGCCTTCGATACCCAGTCCGGCCAGCTCCGGGCACCCGGCCTCGGCCGGCACCCGATAGCGCCGCACCCGGCGATGCTCGTGCTGTGCCCGATCAAGGTCCTCCACGGCCTCATCATCGACGTGGTCTTCCAGGTAGACGTCGACCATGCGGCGGGTCTCGTCAGGATTCAGACCGGCAACGGCATTGACAAGCTCAGAAGGAATGGACCCGGTCTCGGGGTCGGCCGCCCGATTCAGACCGTCGATACTCGCTGGAGCAATGGCTCCGGAGACAAGCTGGCCGGCCAACGCATCGTTGTTGGCCACCGCGGCGGCTCGACGAGCATCGGTAGCGACCGACCGGACCGAGGTGCCAGGCACACGCAGTGCCGTGCGGGCGTTGCGGCGATCCCGAGCGACGTCCCCCGTGCCGCCAACCATCTCAGCAGCGGCTGCCAGGCGAAGGGCGGACAACCGCTGTTCGAACCTAACCGAAGTAGCGATCAAGTCGTTGGCCGGCAAGCCGCCCAACAAAGAAATCAGTTCATCAAAGACGGCGTCAACCGAACCACCCGCCGATCGATATCGAACTTCATTTAGTATCCCGCCTACCCCTAACACGTTTACCACTATAGAACATATGTTCGAGTGCTGCAACCCCGTCGGACAAAATGGAACGCCGAACCGATTGTCACGCCCTGGCGAAGATCGACGTTTCTACCGCCGTAGCGAAGCCAACGACGGTTCTCCTGGACCGCGGCGATCACTCGGCGGAAGCCTCGACCACAACTCCCGAACGGTGTTTGACGGTCAGGCGCACATTCGGGGGCCTCCCGCCGAGCTCGTAGAAGACGTCCTCATCGGTGTCGAGATCGATCACCCAGATCTCCCGCCACCCGACCGACGCTGCCCACTCGGCGGTCTCGCCAAGGCTGCGACCGGCCAACTCCGGAAACACGACTCGACCGACGTCGGGAAGGTCCTCCAACTCAACCGAAGGCAGGCCAGCGCCTTCCTCGGTGTAGGCCAGTTGCTGCGACATCGTCGTCGGCGGGCCACTTATATCAGCGGAACCGCTGCAGGCGCTGAGAATCGACAACACGATCAACAACCTAGAAGATCGACAGGTTGATACTGCTCGAACCATTGTCTACCGATCGGCGATCTCCCGAGCGACACAACCGATGCGCCGTCACAAATCTCGACATACCGACTCCAGCCGATCGGCCACCGTCGAGTCGTCAGGGTTCTTGGCCAACTTGTAACAGCCGACCGCCACCGCCAGAAGGCGCCCGCGCTGGTAGAGACCATCACCCCCGGCTGAGTAAGCGTCAGCAACCTTTCGAGCGTTGTCCACCCCGTAGTACCAGTGGAGTAGAGCGAAGTCCCACGCCGTCGAGCCCACAAAGGCATCCCCGAAGTCGAGCAGTCCGGCGAACGAGCCGTCCCTGGGATCGACAAGCAGATGGTCACGGTGAAGGTCGGAGTGGACAACACCGAAGGGTTCGGCGTTGGCCGACCGGAGCTCCAACTCCAGATCGCCAACTTGGCCGACCAGTGGCGGAGCGAGCCTAGACAGCGGGTGACTACTCAGCTCCGACCCGTCAAACGGCCACACCGCAGCATGAAACCACCGATCGATCACCCCAAGCTCGGGCGAAGGCGAAGTCCCTCGGAGAACGGTGGCATTGGGGACGACCTGGGCGTCTCCGGTCCCAACGTTTTCCAGCGGACCAAAGCCTCGAGACGGCAGTCGGTGAAGATCATGAAGCAGTCGACCAAGTCCCTGAGCGAAACTGACGCTCCACTGCTCCTCATATTCAACAGGTCTTCCCGGAAGAGCTGGACCAATGCTGGCTTGACCGTCCGCGGTCACCGTCCAGGGGCAGACCGGGTGACCTTTGGCTGCCAATAGTCGCCTGATGGCGGCCTCCGAACGGTAGCTCTGCCGACGGCCGGAGTTCGGTTTCACCACCCGAACCACCCATCGCCGGTTGTCGGCTGCGCAGGCCCAAGCCTGCGACGATCGCCCGGTGGCCAACAACTTCACGTCTGCGTTGCCGCCAAGCTGTCGATCCTCAAGCACTTGCGCCGCTTTCCGCCGGCCGATCAGCACCTGCCAGTCGTGGTCGGGCGGCAACCAGCGCCCCAGTCGTTCAATCCGCTCGGCTTCGAGCGCCGGTATCACGATCTCTGCGTCGTGCTGGTCCTTGGGTCGGATCCGGGCACTCTTGAACAACAACTGAAGCTCGGGTGCCAGGTACGGAACTCCGCCGGTCGTCGTCAGGATGGCATCGCTCCACGGAACGACAATCGACGGATCTCGACGGTAGATCCAGTTGTCAGCGTCGCCGTCGGCAATAACAACGTCCAGTCGCCACGGTTCGGTCGGCGATCGCCGAAACCACAGATTGTTCTCCGACTCCTCGGCAGATAACGCTCTGCCGTCCCATGGCGTGAGCGCCCCGGCGGCTGCCACGTGAACGTCCCACCCGTCAAGCACTTCCGGCAACCGGGCCACGTCTGCTCGCCAAACACCGATGTCGAGATCATCGTGATCACGCCAGGAGTGGCCGAGGTGGAGTTCCAAGGCATGGCCGCCGCAAACCGACCACTGCAACGCCCTTGCTCTCTCGGGCGAGGGCACGAGGAACAACGAAACAGCCTCATCAAGCGGCAACGGATCCCACCGCTCAAGATCACCGGCCATAGATGGCCAAACCTAGCGGTGGCCCTCAATCTCCCCTCGAGGAATCTCACGGTGTATCTCACCCCGGGCGCCGACCATGAGCTCGCTGTGCAGCGACTTGATGGTGGTACTGGCCGACGTACAACAGAGCCCGGGGACCAGAGCATGCACAAATGCCTTCATCGACGCCTTGGCCAACTCCCGGCCGTAATGGCTGGAGACCCGAGCGTGCTCCAGGTAGGTCTCGTCGACCGAGGCCGGATGATCGAGGAAGGCCTTGCGGATAAGGCCCGGCATGAATCGTGGAGAGACTGTGGAGGCTGCCATAGGTTCACAGTAACGGAAGTCACAGGAACAAGATGACCGACTTTTGCTGCCTTAGGGCAGTTTAAGAGCACAATCTTCTCAGTCTGGCCTCATATACCAGTACAGTTTTCTATTATGGACCAGATTGATCAGGAAATTGTTCGTCTGTTGCAGGCGGACGCCACCCTTTCGGTACGCGAGATCGGTGAACAGGTCGGGCTCAGCCCCACGCCGTGCTGGCGTCGCATCCGGAACCTGGAGGAATCGGGTGTCCTGGCCGGACGGGTCGCCCTGGTCGACCCCTCAAAGGTGAATCTGGCGGTAACCGCCCTGGTGTTGATTCGAACCAACGCCCACAACCGTGAATGGCTCGATCAGTTCCTTACCGGTATAGACCGGTTCCCCGAGGTGGTGGAGGCCTACCGCACCAGCGGCGAGATCGATTATCTACTCAAAGTGATGGTGCCGGACATCGCCGCCTACGACGCCTTCTACCAACGCCTCATCGAGGAAGTCGACCTTTACGACGTCCGTACCACCTTCGTCATGGAGCGGATGAAACACACCACGGCGCTGCCACTGCACTACGCCTGATCGCTTCCAACCCCGGTTCCGGCCCACCCATCGTCAACCATGCGTTTGAACGATCTCGACCGCTCCGACTACCGTCAAGTTGGTGGGGAAACGCCGCCGAGAACGCCAACTCCAAGAAGTCGACGATCAGCAACGTGTTGCTGCTCTTGGCTTCATTGCTGTGCTGATTGGCGAGTACATGGACGGTGGCTTCGCCGACCGTGACCCGCTGCAAACCCGATTTCCTCCGTCTATCGCACAGGGAGAGAAGATTGTTTGTTTCGGCCAGTTCACCAGGCAGTGGTTGGGAGCGATTGGAAACGGCTCCTATGGCTCCATCGTCGCAGGTGGCACTGGGGCATTCGGCGCAGCCTTACTAGTCGGCAGCGCGATCGGTAACGCACGAGCCCGCAACCATGCAGCCGCCAACGCCCAGATCACCTGGCGACAGTACGACAGTGGCAACATCTACTTCAGCGACCACGGTTTCTATCTGGAGACAACCCAAGCGCTCTTGCCGTTCGCCTTCGGATCCCTCGCCGAATGTGACATGGTTACACCCGGCATGGTCCAGATCGGTTGTGAATTGACGACCGGTGGATACCACCGATTCCGCCTCCAGAGTCATTACGCTGAGCTGGTGATGCTGAGCTGGGCGATTATGCGTCACCCAAGCCATCCGTACCTGGCGAGCTACTCAACTGGCGAACGCCGACGATCGGCGCAACTCCGGGGATCTGCCGCCGCCACCCGAACTTCCGCCGCCACCGAAGCCGGGTACAGCCATCAGGCCCATCGCCTAGAGAGTAAACAGAGGTGGGAAGGTCGCGGCCTACTCAGACCGCCTTGAACTTGGCTGAGCGGTCGACTTCGACCACGACACCGGGAGGAACCGACTCCGGGTTGGCCTTCTGGAACTCCCGGAACTGGGTGACGCTGATTCGCTTCTGCAACAACGCGGCGTTGCTGGTCTCGGCCACCCAGGCGAAGAACGAATCGGCGTTGTCGATCTTGGGGCTCTCCCGGGTGGAGATAGTGACCTTGCCGGCATCGGAAGCGAACTCGTCAGCCCCAACCGTCTCGGCGTGAGCCAGGAACCAGGCTTCCAGGTCACCCAGTTGCTCCTCCAGAGGAGCCTTGCGCTCCTCGTAGGCGGTCGCCGCCGGAGCAATCTCGGATTCGTAGGCCGCTTTGGCTTCTTCGAGCTCGGTGGTGATGCGCTTCCATTCGGCCAGGGCCTGCTCGGCCGTCCAACCCCCGGCGTCGCTCCCTGATGAAGGGGCTGAAGAAGGGGTGGGGGGTTCGCTGGGATCAACGTCGGACATGTGAGACCTTCCCGTGTGTCTGGGTTGAATGTTAGGGTCGCTCCAACCAAACGCGGGAAATGACGAGCAACACTATGCGCAATCTACGAACCATCGCCGTGCCCGGCACTGCGCCCGAAGACACCATCTTCGATAACGCGGGCAACATCTACACCGGTCTGAGAACAACTCCTGCCGGTGGCGGCCAAGTAGCCAGGGTCGATCCGGCCACCAACGTCGCCGAAGTGGTAGCCGACGTCGGCGGTCAACCTCTCGGTCTGGAGTGGCTCCCCGACGGGCGTCTGCTGGTATGCAACGCTCCCCTCGGGCTGCAAGCCGTTGACCTCGACACCGGCACCGTCGAAACCATCGAAGTTCAGGGCATCAACTTCAACCTCTGCAACAACGCCCACGTCATGGCCGACGGCACCATTTTCGTCAGCGAAAGCTCAACCCGCTACCCGCTCGACGTCTACATGAAGGACCTGATTGAGAACACCGCCTCCGGTCGTCTTATCCGGGTGGACCCCGACGGATCGGCCACCATTCTGATCGACGGCCTGAGCTTCGCAAACGGGGTGGTGTATGAGCCGGAGCGGGATCTGGTCCTGGTGGCCGAGACGGCCACCGCCAAAATCCACGGCATCAAACCCGACGGCTCCGGGCGCACCGTCTTCGCCGAAACCGAAGGCCATCCCGACAATCTGTCGATCGATGCCGAGGGGCGGATTTGGCTGGCCGAACCTTCGGTGTTCAATCCGCTGCTACCCAAGCTGCACGCTGCTCCGCTGGCGGTGCGCAAGATCACGTCGTCGCTCCCGGCGTTTATGCAACCCAAACCGGTGCTGTGCTGCACGGTGGCCACCTACGACTCAGGCGGCAATCTGCTGGAGCGGTGGGAGGGCGACCCGAGCGTCTATCACACCGCCACCGGGGTGCGACAGCAGAACGGGCTGGCCGCCATCGGCAGCATCGAACACGGCTCCATCGCCGTCTTCGATGTGTGACCGCCCTCACTCCACCACCGCATCACACCTCGTCGAGAGACTGAGGACGGACACCGCGAAGTAGCAGGTATCCGGCGAACGCCAGCTCACCGGGAATAGCCAGTACCACGACGAGACTCTCCAGAGCGCCGTCCAACTCGGGGTTGGCGATGTAGCCGTAGCTTTGGGCCAGGTAGCCGGCCGAAGCGACGATCAGAGCCGTACCGATCCAGCGGGGCATACGGCCCGAGCGCTGAACCAGGACCCCGAGCAGAAACAGGTGCAGACCGAACAGCAGGCCCCACACCATTACCCCAAACCCGATGACGTCGACCAGGGGGCCGACTACGGCTGACGGGTCGGCTTCAAGCCCGGCCAGCCCACCACGATCGACGACGATCAACACAACACCGGCCAACATCACGTTGACCGTCTGAATGAATGCTTCTCCGACACGAGCCATGGACGAGGAGAAAGCCAGAGCCTCGTTCCCTCGGCGGAACAGCTTCCACAGCAGGCCGGCGAGAACGATTTCAATGGCCACGATGAGGGTTTCAACCATCATGCCGGCGGCAAACAGTCCCGTATTGTTCGAGATGGCTGCCGCAGTCTCGACCGCATCGTCAAAGAACAGTTGGTCGGGCACATAGAAGTAGACAAACGGGCCGAGGGCGAAGATTGACAGGTACAGGGCTCCGGCGATCTTCGCCGACCGCCGATCACAGTAGGACCCTGAGGCGATGGCCGGCTCAAAGGTGCCCACTTCGCCGACCGTGTTGGCGATTGGTGGAGGTGCGAGGCTGCTCACGATGCACCCCCGACGGTAACCAGCGTCTTGCCGGCGACACCGTGGGTTTCAAGACGGGCGATGGCGTCGGCCACACCGACAAGGTCGGTGCGGGCGCCGATGTGAGGGACAACGCTCCCGTCGGCCAGCATCTCGGCCAGCGGCTCGATGAACTCCAGCGACTCCGATGAGATGAACGCCACGAGCCGCTGCTTGGAGAACAACGACAACAGGGCGGCCCACGCGGTGCGACCCATACCACCGGTCAGCCGGCCGCCGCCTTCTCCCCCGACCATCACCAAGGTTCCCGTCGGCGTCAGGACGCGTCGCAACCGGCTGATGGGGTTGCGTCCACCGATGTCTATCACCAGATCAAAGGTCCCCCCGATCTGGTCGATGGCCTTGGTCCGGTAGTCGACAACTTTGATCGCTCCGAGTTGCCGCACGGTGTCGAGGTTCGAAGCACCGGCTACGCCGGTGACCTGGGCCCCAAGAGCGGTGGCGATCTGCACGGCAAAGCTTCCCACCCCGCCGGAGGCACCGATGACCAGGACCTGTTGACCCGGACGGACTTGCCCGACCTTGGTCAAGGCTTGCAGCGCGGTGATTCCCGAGATCGTTGAGACGGCAGCGTTGTCAACAGTCACATTGGACGGGCGGAGGACCAGCTTGTCAGCGTCGGCCACGGCGAACTCGGCGTAGGAACCATCTGCGATCCCCATCACCTCGTCTCCGACCCGAAGTCGTTCAACATTTGAGCCGACGGCCACAACCCGACCGGCGACGTCGTATCCCAACACCGGCTGCTTCGGGCGTAGTACACCGAACCCGACGAGCCTGACCAGCAGCGGCATCCCGGTCAATAGATGCGAGACGCCGCGGTCAATGCCGGCGGCGGCAACCTTCACCACAACTTGATTTGCTTCGGGCTTCGGGGCGGCGACGCGCTCAACCTCGACGACCTCCGGGCCGCCGTATCGGCGCCGCACAACGGCGGTCATCAGGTCGGGTATCGATTGGTGCTCCTTGGCTTCTCGTGCCGTTTGACCAGCCGACATATCGGTTCCCACTGGTGTTGTGTTGATAGTCATCGCTGGACTCCTCATCTTTCGTATTGGCGATTGGGTGATTTCCGTATCGGGTTTCGTACTTAGTACGAAGTATGGTCAACTATAATCGTACAAAGTACGATGTCAACCGTGTTTAGAAACCGGAGACGCCAATGACAGCCAGTTCAACCGGCGGTCGGGTACGAATGACCCGAGAGCGGGTACTCGACGGTGCCCTGGCCCTTGCCGACGACATCGGCGTGGCCGACCTCACCATTCGCCGGCTGGCCGACGCTCTGGGCACAAAGCCGATGACGATCTACCACCACGTCCCAAGCAAAGAGGAAATTCTCGACGGCATCGTCGACCTCGTATTCGCCGAGATGGACGTCCCCGACCTGAACCTGCCGTGGAAAGCGGCCATGCGGGGCCGGTGCGTCTCAGCCCGCCAAGTCCTGGCCCGACACACCTGGGCCGTTCCACTGCTCGAGTCCCGGCGATCCCCGGGACCGGCAACACTAGAACACCACAACGCCGTACTGACCTGCCTACGCCGCGATCTGTCGGTGCCAATGGCGGCCCACGCCTACGCCCTGCTCGACGCATTCGTGTACGGCTTCGCCACCCAGGAGGCCGCGCTGCCGAGCCCGGGCGACGAGATGGATGAGCAGGTCGCATCGCTGGTCAACGATCAGTTGGCCGAGCACTACCCCGCCCTCTACAGCTTCGCTGTCGAGCACACCATGAAGCCCGGCTACGACTTTGGCGACGAGTTCGATTTCGGACTCGACCTCATCCTCGACGCCCTCGAGCAGGCGGCGGCCAAGACAAAATGAGACGGCTGGGCTCAACGGCCACAACTAGGGCCAGCACGTCGGAGTATGCAAACCTGGGACGATGAGTGACCGACTGAAGATCGAGCGGGACGGCGGAGTGGCCGATATCCGCCTGAACCGTCCGGACAAGATGAACGCCGTCGACCCCGAGATGTTCACAGCTCTGGTCGACCTGGCCGACGAGCTGGCCGACGACCCGACCCTACGCTGCGTCGTCCTTTCGGGCGAAGGCAAATCGTTCTGCGCCGGATTGGACTTCAGCGGCTTCGAGCGCATGCGCACCCAGTCGGACAACGGCGATGACGGCGGCGACGGCGGGTCTCGCCGGGTCACCGACCCGGTCGAAGGACGCATCACCCACCTCGCCCAGCAGGCCGTCTACGGCTGGACCACCCTGCCGGTTCCCGTTATCGCCGCCGTCCACGGCCACGCCCTCGGAGCCGGCATTCAGCTGGCGCTGGGAGCCGACATTCGCATCGTGCATCCCGAAGCCAAAATGGCAGTGCTGGAGATCCGGTGGGGCATCATCCCCGACATGACCGGCACCCAATCACTCATCAACCTGGTCGGCCTCGACGTGGCCAAAGAGCTGACGTTCACCGGCCGGATGGTGCCCGGCACGGAAGCCAAGGAGTTGGGTCTGGCCACCAAACTGTCCGACGACCCCAGGGCTGACGCACTGGCCCTGGCGTCCGAGATCGCCGGCAAGTCACCCGATGCCATACGAGCGGCCAAGCGGCTGTTCAACAACGCCCCGCAGGTGACGGTGGCCGAAGGTTTCGCCGCCGAGCGGGCCGAAATCGGTGCCCTCATCGGCTCACCCAACCAGGTGGAACAGGTCACCGCCTTCTTCGAGAAACGGCCACCGAACTTCGCCAACCCGAGTTAGGTCGAGGCGGGCTACACAAATCGACTGACCGACACTCGTTCTACCAGTACTCCTCTTCTACCAGTACTCCTCGAAGTGGATGTTGCCCGGAGTTTCGCGGGTGTCGGTGGTGAACCCGCGTTCAACCAGTAGCTCGATGACCCCGGTGGGTTCGGGGAAGGTGAGGCCGCTGTCTTCGCCGTCGGCTTCGGGCAATCCGATCATGGCCGGGTTGCCGCACAGGAAGGCGTGAGTCGACAACGGGTCCAGCGGCCGACCGAGGGCCTCCTCGATGTCGCCGTCGCGAATCAGGTCCTGTAGGTACCGCTTGGGCACGTCGGCCTCACGGGTCGGCCACGGCAAATACCGGTAGTTGCTGAATCGTTCCTCCAACGACCGGTGAGCCTCCAGGTAACCCAGATCGGCCCAATTGCGAACCGTAACCGTCGACACGATCGGACCGGTGTGGCCTTTGCGCAGCAGCTCCACAATCATCGAGTTGTGGGGTGCCTCACCGGTGCCGGTGGCGAAAAACACCACCGCCGTTTCGGGCCCGGGAACCGAACTGAGGGTGTAACGGCCGGCCACCTTGGGCCCCAGGTAGATCCGGTCCCCCACCTTCTTGCGCGCAAGCCGGGGAGTGAGAGCCGATACGTGTTGTTCGTCAGCCGGGACCAACACGATATAGAACTCCAGCTCCTCGGTGTCGGGCGGAGCCAAGTAGCCGCTGGGTTCAAACATCGAATGGGAGATCGAATAGGAGCGACGGACAAGCTTGAACCACTTGTCGTCAATTCCCGGATCGACATGGTCGTCCACCCGGTCCTCCCAGAATCCCAGGCCGAGCGAGGCGTACTGGCCGGGCAGATGCGACGTGTCGCCGTGATCAGGTCGGACCCGCAGCACCCACAGGTCCGAATGCCGCTGCTCAAAGGCGGTGATGGTGGCGTTGTAGTGCTCGGCACACAACTCTTCGATAGCCGACTGGTGGCGCACCCGTCGTCGCAACGTGGACGGTGGCTCGGCCGTCTCCAATTCGGGGTAGACGGCGTCGGCCAGCATGCGACCGACCTCCCACGAGTGACCGTTGGGAACCTCCCGTCCATCTTCGGGAGCGCCGTTGAACCACAGCCGACCACTGTCAACCGCAGCGGCGGTGATGTTGAGCTCCTCGGGGCCGGGGGTGCAGCGCTCGGAGGCGAACACGATGTGATCAAACTCAAGATCCGGCGTGCGTCGATCGTTGAAGAAGGCGATCGGGTAGTCGCCGTGACGCCCGATCTCGTCGGGCACCGCCCGGTACAGCACGGTCAGCCGGCGCTCCCGCTCCAGCCGACGGAGGACAGCGTCGGCTGCCGGGGCCAAGCGGGCTGGATCCAACCCACCGGCGGCCAAGACAACACCGGCACCGGCGTCAGCGGCCTCAGCCGCCAGCTCCACCGCGTGATTCGTGTGGCCGACCACCAGAATGTCCCGGTCGTTCAGCCGCTCGGGGAGCTGGTCGACAGTTACCGCACTCGTGGGTTCGCTCATCTGTTCGCCGTCGGCAAGAGCAACCGGCGGTTGCCAGTTCGGATCACGACGCCGGAGCGAAACCAGACAGCCTCGAGTCCGATAGCTTCGCTGATCGGTGGTTACCACCAGCAAATCGTCGGTGGCGTCGATGGCCAGAATCTGCTCCCGGTACCCGACCTCGATCTTGTTCTCCGGCACGAGCCCGGGGAAAGCCACCGAGCCCTCCGGAGCGATCACCCGAACCCTGGACAACCCGGACCGGAGGGACGAGATGGCCACCGACAATCCTCCGGCGCTTCCACCAAGCACGATCAAGTCATAGTCGGAGCCGGAAGCCGATGCGGCCGAGTTTTGAGCGAAATCTTGCTGTGCCATACCAACTCTCTATCAGGCCTGGACCTCCATGAGGCCACTACCGCGACACGAAACCCGACAGGCCGACCATCGATTCCGATCGGACCAAAACATCCACCGAACCAAAGACGGGGGAGAACACACGTTCCCCTGGCAGACTTGAGCCGTGACAGCGCGCCAAATCTCCTGCGGACATTGCGGCGGACACCACGCCAGTGTGAGCGAGGTCAAGCAGTGCGCCCTGTCCGGCCACCCGCCAACGGCCACACCCGACGAGGCCTCCGAGCCGAACCGACGACCAACACCGAAACCCCAGCCACAGCCGGCGAAGGCGGCTAAACCAATGGTGTTGGCGGTCTCGGCGGCACAGCTTGTCGGGCCACCCGCCCTGGGTCGAAGCGTGGTCATCGGCCCCGACGACGAAATACCACCTCCGTGGGCCGACTATGAATCCATCGAAGAAGTGGCTGTCGACCTTGCCGACACAGGTAATCCCGACGACGAGCTGATCGAACGATTGCATCTGGCCTGGCGAACCCGAACCCCTCTCGTCATCCGGTGGCACGGCCCGGCTCCCACGCCGGAGCTTCAGCCTCACCCCACCCCCCTACCGCCATTTCACCAACTGGGCCCGGGATACCGCATCCCCGGTGAGCGGCTTAGATTCGCCGCCACCGCCAACGCCGTCGTCGCCATCGACGGGCAGGTGTCGTTTGCTCCGCTGCACACGGCCCTCAATCTGGGAGCCGAATTGGCGACCGACGAACGGGCCGACGTCGGCGACTGCCGCCGGGCCGACGGCACCCCGTTGTGGGTGGACGGCGGCCCGCTCGACCTCGAACTCCCCGACCGATTGGAGTCAGAGGCCCAACTCGTACCCCGGGTACAGCTGGTCAGCGGTCGGCTCATTCCTCTTAACCCCCCAATCAGTAACCAATCAATCAGTAACCAATCAATCAGTAACCAATCAATCAG
>JAHDFR010000036.1:1186-4730 GCA_020628065.1 Acidimicrobiales bacterium | reverse complement strand
CAATCAGTAACCAATCAATCAGTAACCAATCAATCAGTAACCAATCAATCAGCAGCCAACCGGCCAGCACAAACCAGCACACGGACGGGCCCGCCAGCCAGCCCGGCTACATCGACCTCGCCCCCGACCAGCGGGCGGCCGTAACCCACCGAGGCGGACCGGCCCGTATTCTGGCCCCGGCCGGTTCCGGCAAGACCCGAGTACTCACCGAACGCACACGCCGCCTGGTCGACCACCACGGCGTTCACCCCTCGGCGGTGGCACTGGTGGCCTACAACCGCCGGGCCCGCGACGAAATGGTGGAGCGCCTGGACGGCGTCGGTTCCCCCGACGGCCAAGGCTCGGGCCTACTCACCATCCGCACACTCAACAGTCTGGCCCTGGCCATTGCCAAGGGCTCCGGCCCGTTCGCCAGCGGCTCGCGGCAGCGAGATCTCACCACCATCGATGAGCGACAGATGCGGGGAATACTGTCCGACCTTGTGCCCGGCAAACGCCGCCGAGCACTGTCAGACCCGTTGGAGCCGTGGATCGACGCCCTGGCCGCCTGTCGATTGGGTCTTCGGGACCCAGATGAAGTGGAAGCCGCCTACGGAGGTGACATCACCGGCTTTGCCGCCGTGTTGGAAAACTACCGCTCGTTGCTGGCCAAACGGAATCTGCTGGACTTCGACGAACAGATACTGCAGGCCATCCAGCGCCTGTTGTCTTCACCCGAGGCGCTACAGCAGGCCCGATCGGTTACCCCCATTCTGTTGGTCGATGAGTTCCAAGACCTCACACCCGCTCATCTTTTACTAGTACGGCTGCTGACCGGGCCGGCCGGTGAGCTGTACGCCGTCGGTGACGACGATCAGACCATCTACGGCTACAGCGGCGCCTCGCCCGAGTGGCTGGTGGGTTTCGACCGGTTCTTCCCCGGAGCGGCCGACCACCGACTCACCGTCAACTACCGATGCCCGGCCGATGTGGTGGCCGCCGCCGACAACCTCCTCGACTACAACCATCATCGGGTCGACAAGACCATTCATGCTTCGGTCGACCGGCCGAGCGAAGGTCTGGCCATTCTGGCCGGCGACCCCCAGGAGAATCTGGTTGCACGGGTGAAGGCATTGTTGGCCGACGGGGCCGCTCCCGGGGACATCGCCGTGTTGGCCCGGGTCAATGCCGCCCTCCTTCCGCCCGCCCTTCACATGGGGGAAGAAGGTATCGCCGTGGCCAAACCGGCCGGTCTCGACCGGTCGATTGTCGAGCGTTCCGGGGTCGGGGCCGCCCTGGCCTGGCTGCGGCTGGCCACCTCCCCCGAGCGGGGACTCAACGCCGCCGACGTTCGCCTGGCCCTTCGCCGTCCACCCCGATCGCTCCACCCTCGCATCAACGACTGGGCGTCCGAGCAAAGCTCGGTGCGGGATCTGCACCAATTGGCCGACCGTCTCAACACCGAACGCGACGCCGCCAACGTGGCTTCGTTCGCCGACGACATCGAACGGCTACGCCTGGCCGCCGGTAGCGGTCCGGGAGGGAGTGGTGGCGGGGCCACGACGGCCGAGCTGCTCGACATGGTTTATCAGGACATCGGGCTGCTGCGGGCCGCCGGGCAACTGGACACCTCTCAGCGCACTGCCCGACGGGCGGCTCACGCCGATGAACTGTCGGCCCTCGCCGCGGTAGCGACCCTGCATGACGATCCGGGCACCTTTGACATGTGGCTGACGAAATCACTCGACAAACTCGACCAGATGCTCGACACCCCGCCGGGTCAACCCAACGACCAAGCCATCACGCTGGCAACCATTCACACCACCAAGGGCCTCGAGTGGCCCCATGTCATTGTCCACGACGTCCGCGACGACCTCTACCCTCACCGACTGGCCGAAGACATCGAAGAGGAACGCCGCATCTTCCACGTAGGCATCACCCGTGGCCGGGACACGGTGACGGTCACCACCTCCGGGCCACCGTCACCGTTTGTCGCTCAGCTGAGCGAACCGGCGCCCGACACCCCACCCCCGATCGTGTCGGCCGGTCGAGCTCGTGGATCGAAACCGGCATCGGGTCGATCTCCGGCCAAGACAGCCAAGGATTCCGAACAGGCCTTGACCGATGACCAGGAAGCAGTGCGAGAGGCCCTGATCGAGTGGAGGCGGGAACGACACAAGAGCGACGGTGTTCCCGCCTACGTCGTATTTGACAACAAGACCCTGACCGCAATCGCCGTCCGCCAACCGACCGACCTGGGTGAGCTGGCCGAGATTTCGGGCATCGGCCCGGTGAAGCTGGAACGCTACGGCGACGAGGTGCTGGGCGTCGTCGGATCCTTCTCCGACTGAGCTTTTGGGTCATTGTCGATGACGTTGGTCACGATGATTGCGCTCTGCCCGCGATCATCGTGAGTTTTTGCCGACAATGGTCGGAGTGGTAACGGCACAGCCCAAAATTGTTGATACATTCGCCCTGTTGAATGCCGATGGCGTTTTCGGCTGACTCGACGGAGGACCGTTGACCGAGATCCCGGAACATCTGCTAAAGCGAAGCAAAGCCGCCAAGGGCGGAGCCTCAGGTGGCTCTGGCGACTCCGGCGGCTCCAGCAGTGAGCCCGCTTCCGACGGCGGCGACGCCGGCAACACGCCGGTAGCAGCGGCTGCCGCCACACCGGCGGCTCCGGCCGAAGTCCCCGAATTTCCCAATCTTGATCCCGAGCCCGAGCCGGAAAAACCCGAGCCAGAGTTCGTAACCGCTTCCAAGTCCCGCCAGCGAATCCCAGTGTGGGCGCTGCCGGTGGTGGCCGCCCTCCCGGTTTGGGCCTGGGGCTTTGCCGGCACCATGCAGGAGCGTGAAGTTGAAGATCCGGTCTTCGTAGAATCATCCGAACTGTACGCCAGCGCCGGTTGCGCCGGCTGCCACGGAGCGGCCGGAGGCGGCGGCAGTGGTTACCAGCTTTCGGACGGCGAAGTCATCACCACCTTCCCCGAGGTGGTGGACATGATGGTCCACGTCGCTCGCGGCTCGGCCGCTATTGCCGGCGAAAGTTACGGCGCCGACGGACGCCGGGTTGCCGGTGACTCCGGTGCCGCCATGCCGGCCCAACGTGACGCCCTAACCAGAGTCGAACTTGAGCTGGTGATCTTCCACGAGCGAGCTGTGCTGTCCGGTGAAGACATGGACCAGCCCGGCTACGAAGAGTGGATGGAGCACATGCGCGAAGCGTATGAGAGCGGCGAAGAGCTCCCCATCGACGACGAGTACTTCGATCTCCTGCTGGCCTGTGCCGATCCCGCCGTCACCCCCGGCGCCACCGGTGCCGGACCCGAGGATCCGGAGGAAACCCCTTGCCCCGGTCCCCACGCCGAGGAAGGCGACGGGGCCTAACCCCGGTCGGCTGCGCACAACCAGCACTGCCCTCGGCTTGCTCTGGTTGTTTGACGCGCTCGGCAACGGGCCTGTAGGCCTCCGGGTCCAGGCCCACTGACCTGGCTCCTTGTGATGAGGCCTTGGCCGAAGAGCCATGTGATGCTTAGGACGGGCGCCTACCGGCGCACGTACT
>JAHDFR010000036.1:0-1086 GCA_020628065.1 Acidimicrobiales bacterium | reverse complement strand
TGCGAGCCCAACTGCTGGAAGATTCCGCCACCATCCACGGATCAACCGGGTTTCTCAGCGGCCAACGGGCCGCGCAGACCACAAATGGCCTCTTCGTCAGCTACACAAACTCGGTACCGGCATCAGCCAAAGCAGCGATCGAAAACGCAGCGGCCAAATGGAGCGCAGTCATCGACATGACCGCCGCCCCGGTCGAGGTGGAGGTCACATGGTCGACCCTCGGCGGTGGTGTACTGGGTTCGGCTGGTCCGGAAACGTATATCTCCCACAGCTCCCTTCCGTCAGGTCACTGGTACCCGGCGTCGCAGGCCAACGTCCTTGGCGGCGTCGACTTCAACGGTTCGGCCCGACCCGAGATCCAAGTTGAGTTGAATTCCAATGTCAACTGGTACACCGGCACCACCGGTCAGCCGGCCACCAATCAGATTGACCTGGTCAGCGTGGTACTGCATGAGATCGGTCACGGCCTGGGGTTCCTCGGGTCAGCCCGGGTGTCCGGCGGAGAGTTGGGGCTCATTTCGCCGCCGTTCATCTACGACCGTGAAGCCACCTACGGTAGCTCGCTGCTAACCAACATCGCTGATCAGCAGACAGCTCTGACCTCAAACAATCTGTACATCAAGTCGGGTAACACCACAGCCGAACTGTACGCCCCGTCGACGTGGCTACAAGGGACGAGTTACAGCCACTTCCGCTCCACCGGCGGCCAGTCCGACAGTCTGATGACACCGTCACTGCAGTACGGCTTGGCTAAACGTTCGATCGACGATCTGACGCTCGGCGTGCTGGAGCGAACCGGGTGGACGCTCATCGAACAGGATCCCGGCAGCGGAAGCACCGGCGGAACGACCAACACCGAATGCTCGATCTCGGAGCCCAACTCGTCGTATGCATCGCTGGTTTCGGCCGATGCCGTCGGCGCTCAAGTGTGGCGACTGTACTCGGCGTACTATCTGCGCCAGCCGGTAACCAACGGCTACAACCACTGGTTGGGTGCCAGAAGCAACGGTTTCCCCCACAGCGAGATCAGCAGCTTCTTCGCCTCGTCCACCGAGTTCGACAATCGCTACGGCACCCTCAACGACG
>JAHDFR010000425.1 GCA_020628065.1 Acidimicrobiales bacterium | reverse complement strand
CCGGAGCGGGCCACCCTCAACGGAATACCGTCAACGTCGGCGTCGGTGAACCAGAAGAAGCGCAGATCCCGAATGTCGTCGCCGAAAATGGAGGCCACTACGTCTTCGGCCACCGGCCCCTGTACCGCCAGCGGGCTGACGTCCGGTTCGTTGATCTCGACCTTCATGCCTCGCTCGGCGGCCACGCACTTGGCCCACATGCCTACGTCGGAGTCGGCGATCGACAGCCAGTAGCGGTCGTCGTCCAACTTCAAGATGATGGGGTCGTTGATGATGGTGCCCCGATGGTCGCACAGCGACACGTACTTGCCTTGGCCCGGTTTGGCGTTGGTCAAGTCTCTGGGGCACAGGATCTGGGCCAACTCAGCGGCGTCGGGACCGTGCAGCTGTATTTGCCGTTCGCCACCGACGTCCCACATGGACACACCTTCGGTGAGGCGCCGGTACTCGGCTTCAGGATCGCCGTACCCCATGGGTATGAGCATCTGGTTGTAAGGGGTGAAAGCGGTGACACCTTCGGCCAGGGTTGCCTCGTAGAACGGTGACGGCCGAAGCCTGGTGTGGGGAGTGATTTCAGCCAACGCTCAGGTTCCTCCTGAAAGGGCTCAGTACCAGCAGCTCGGAGTTGGTTCCATATGGAACAGTTCCTAATGGAACAAAGATAGTGGTACGGTTGTGTTCGTGCAAGACCCTGACCTCACCCGAATCTTCACCACGGTCGAGTTCAGCGACGCCTACCGGATCTCCTACTTGGCCAATGCCATCGTGGTTCCCACCTACGAGGAGATCCGCAAAGAGTTCGGCATTATCCGGGCCGAATACCTGCTGCTGTTGTGCCTGGCCCACTACCCGACGTTGAACGCGCAGGATGTGTCCCGGCTAACCCGCCGGCCCCGCAACTCCATCTCCCGTGCCGTGCATCGGATGCTGGACGAGGGCTACCTTAACCGAGCACCCGATCCCGACGACCGACGGCAAGCACTGCTCACCATCACTCCGGCCGGTCGGGAACTGCACGACAAAATCGCCGCCCACCTGG
>JAHDFR010000204.1 GCA_020628065.1 Acidimicrobiales bacterium | reverse complement strand
CGGACGAGCTACTCGACGACCTGACCAACCGTCATGGGGTGACCGCCGCTCCGGCGTTGCAAGGGACCGTCGACGTGTTCACCCGAACACCGACGGAGCACGCAGTGCCAACGGTCGGAGGTGACAAGTCGCTACAGGCGTGCCACCCAGCCGAGCGATTCTGTCTTCATGGGGAGTTTCACACGGTCGATGGGCGGGAGTACGCGACGGCCACGTTGTCGGTGGACGGCTCCACGGACGCTGCTTCCCGGAATCTGGCCGAGACGGCGTTCTGGCTGGCCGGGCAAGCCACCGTCAATGGGCATGACGAACCGGAGCAGCTTTACCAGTTCGCTGACGAAGACTCATTGACCGGCGCTCTCCAGTTTCTTCACGACACAGCGCTTCGGCGGGTTGATATACGAGTGATCGCTGACTGTTGCCAACTCGAACCAGAGGTGTTCCGGAGAGTCGTGATCTATGAGATGAACGATTCGGTCTGGATGCTGGAACACATCCGGCCAAGTGCCAGCGGCCGGTACCTGCGGCTTCGGTCAACCGGACTTAGTTGTCTTTCGACCTACCTGGAGGAGTTGATAACACCTCACGACTCGGCGACTGGCGAGCGGTCCGGTGACTCCGGTCGATGCTCATCCAGTACGACAGACGTCTGAACGTTTTTGACGCCGGGGACCCTCAAGACCTCGTTCAACACCACGTCACGCAACTCGTCGAGATCCGCGGCCCGGACCAGTACAGCAAAGTCGAATTGTCCGGCGCACAGTCCAACCCACTCAACTCCGATGGTTGAACTCAATTGGCCGGTCAATCCTGACCAAGCCGACTGATCGCTCGACACCAGCAGTAGCGCTGTCACGCCCAAACCGAGCGTCTTGTGGTCGACTGAGGCATGGAAGCCCTTGATTGCGCCTGAGTCAACCAGTCGCCCGAAGCGGGCGTAGGCCGTCGCCCGGCTGACCCCCACCTGGTCGGCTAACGCTGGAATACTAAGCCTGCCGTCGCGAACGAGGTGATCAACAATCGTCCGATCAATCTCGTCGAGTGTCACTTCTTCTGTCATATCAGCCAGATACTACAGACTAGATTAGATGATCTTCTTGTTTGGGGAGCTTTCTCTGTACACACGTCGGCTAGGCCGCGACCGTAGGGCATGGCCATTACCGAGTACCAACTGACCGATCGATATCGGAAGACATCGGGCCAAGTCCATCTGACCGGCATCCAGGCTCTGGCCAGGATCCCCATCGAACAGCTTCGTCTCGACGCCCAGGCCGGGCTGGCCACTGCGGCCTACATCTCCGGATATCCGGGGTCTCCGCTGGCCGGTCTTGATGCCGAAATGCGACGGGCCATTTCCATCGCCGGCAGCGAGACCATAACTCACCAGCCGGCGGTCAACGAGGAGTTGGCGGCGACCGCTGTAATGGGCTCGCAGTTGGCCGCCGTGCGGCCTGACTGCCGCTACGACGGAGTGGTCGGGATGTGGTACGGGAAGGCGCCCGGACTTGATCGCGCCACCGACGCCCTTCGCCATGCCGTGTTCTGTGGCACCAGTGAGAAAGGCGGGGCGTTGGCCGTGGTCGGCGACGACCCCGAGTCCAAGTCCTCGACCATGCCGTCCTCGTCTGATGCCGCCCTGGTCGATCTGCACATGCCCATCCTGTATCCGGCCACCATCGCAGAATGCCTGGAGTTGGGTCTTCACGGAATCGCTATGTCTCGTGTCACCGGCCTCTGGTCGGCGCTTAAGGTGGTCACGCCAATCGCTGACGGCAGCGGCAGTGTTGAGATTCCTGTTGGCGACACCGAGGCAATACTTCCAATCCACGAGGTGGATGGAGCGCAGTGGCGGCCGGAGCCATCGGCCCAGTTTTTGGGCAGACGTATGGTCGAAGTAGAACGAGAGTTTCATGAGGTGCGCCTCGAGTTGGCCCGCCAATACGGTCTGCTGAACGGGCTCAACCGGTTGCCGGCCAACCCGTCGGACGCGTGGCTGGGCATCGTGGCCACCGGATACACCTACAGCCAGGTGGTCGAGTCACTTCGTCGTCTCGGGCTCGAGACCACCGACGACATCTCAGCGGTAGGAATTCGACTTCTTCACCTGCGACTGCCCGTGCCTTTCGATCACGAGGTGGTGGCCGGCTTCGCCGAGGGTCTGGATGAGATCCTGGTTGTTGAGGAGAAGAATCCAACCTTGGAGCAGATGATCAGAGACGCCCTCTACCCCACTAACCACCGCCCGCTCGTAGTAGGCAAACGGGATGACCGGGGAGAACGGCTACTGCCGTCGCACGGCTTGCTCGACGCTGACACCATCACCCCTGCGCTGCGACGTCGGTTGTCGCCCCGCCTCGAACATCGGCTGGCTCCACCGCCTCCGACCCCTCGACAACTCATACCGGTGACCTCAGGTCGGACGCCGTTCTTCTGTTCCGGGTGCCCACACAACTGGGGAACAAAGGTTCCGGAGGGTGCCCTGGTTGGAATGGGCACGGGCTGTCACGGCATGACGCTGCTGATGGACGAAGACCGAGTCGGTGAAAGCGCCGGGATCACAGCCATGGGCAATGAGGGAGCCCAGTGGCTGGGGATGGCGCCGTTCGTCAACACCACCCACTTCACCCAGAATCTGGGAGACGGCACCTATTTCCACTCCGCTCAGCTGGCCGTTCAGGCCGCCATCGGGGCAGGAACCAACGTCACGTTCAAGCTGCTGTACAACGACACCGTCGCCATGACCGGAGGCCAGCAGGCGACCTTCCAGGTCGGCGTTGTCGAGCTGGCTCGAATTCTCCTGCTGCAGGGTGTGGCCGAGGTGGCGATCACCACCGAGGACGTCAGCAGGTACCGCGGTGCGGGTCTTCCCAAGTCGATCACCGTCGGAGACCGGGCGGACATTGTTGATGTGCAACAGCGGCTGGCCGACGTTCCCGGGGTAACCGTGCTGATCCACGATCAGGCATGTGCGGCTGAGACCCGTCGGGCCCGCCGCCGCGGACGACTGACAAGACCCAAAACCAGGGTGGTGATCAACCACAGAATCTGCGAGGGCTGCGGAAACTGCGGCGAGGTCAGCAACTGCCTGAGCGTGCAACCGGTGGACACACCTTTGGGCCGCAAAACCACCATCGATCAGGCTTCGTGCAACATTGACCTCTCGTGTCTGGGCGGCGACTGCCCGGCGTTCATGACCATTGAGGTCGACGATGAGCCAGAATCGTCGGCTGCCGACGTCGCTGCAATCGACGATCTCCCGGCCCCTACCCCGCCGGCGCTTGCGGCTACTGGCGCAAAGGCGGCGGTGGCCATCCGTCTGGTAGGAATCGGCGGCACCGGCGTCGTCACGGTGGCTCAGGTTCTGTCCGTGGCCGGCCTCACCGCCGGTCTTGAGGTCGATGGTGTGGATCAAACCGGTTTGTCACAGAAAGCCGGACCGGTGGTGAGCGACGTGACGATCTCCTCCCCCGGAAGTCGACGAACAAATCTGATCGGCCGCGACCAAGCAGATGTCATGCTGGCGTTCGATCTTCTCGTCGCCGCCGGCTCAAACGCCACCGCATTGCGCCCGGGGGCGGCGGTCGTCGCCTCGACAACCATCACACCGACCGGACGGCAGGTGGCCGATGTGAACGCCCCTGCACACAGCACAGGGGAACTGCTCGACAATCTGGACCGTCAAACCGGAGAGACGACGCTTTCGGTCGGTGACGCCCTGGCAGCCGCCACAGCTCTGGTCGGTGTTCCGGAGACGGCCAACATGTTTGTTCTCGGGGCCGCCCTGCAGGCGGGAACGATTCCGCTGCCGCTCGAGGCCGTCGAAGGAGCCATCGCACTCAACGGAGTGGCGGTCGAAGCGAACCTGGCCGCCCTCACCTGGGGTCGATTGGCCGTTCACGACCGACCAAGGTTTGAGGAACATCTGCGAGCCCGGAGGGAGGACGCTGTAACGGTCAGTGTTTCGCCCCTCGCCCAGTCGCTGTCTGTCAAAGTGGACGCCCTGACGGCTGATCCCGAAACGCACTCGGTCGTAGCCATGCTCGCCGCTGACCTTGTCTCGTACCAGAGTGAGGTCTATGCCGCCCGATTCCTTCAAAGCCTTGAACCGGTGATGGATCCTCGGTGTGGAGATCAGGTGCTGGAGGCAGCGGCCCGCTCTCTACATCATCTGATGGCTTACAAGGATGAGTACGAGGTGGCGCGACTGATGATCGCCCCGGATGGTCTGGCCGAGGCAGCGCGTGTCGCCGGCCGACCTCTGCGCAACAGCGCCTTGAAGTGGCACCTTCACCCGCCAGCGCTCAGGGCGATGGGGTTGAACCGCAAGATCCCTGTCCCCCTGTCGGCCTCACCGGCCGTGCGGCTGCTGGCCGCGGGCAAGAAGCTGCGGGGCAGCCCGTTTGACCCGTTCGGTCGGGCAGCACTGCGTCGAGTCGAGCGTCGGATGGCTGACGAGTTTCCTTCGGTTATTGCTGTCGTGGCCAACGCTGTGACCTCCGGAGTCATTGGCCGAGCGGAGGCCGTAGATGTCCTATTACTCGCTTTGGACGTCCGTGGCTTCGAGGAGATCAAGGCCGAGTCAGCGGATCGCTACCGAAACGAATTGGCAACAGCACTAGCCGGTCTGGATCCAACGGCCGTCGAAGCCCTGGCCTAAACTCCCCTATGGTCACGGGGTGGCTACGGTCGCCCGATATCAAGACCCACGTCTAGTCGCCAAGGGGAATCATGAGAGCTGTTGTCTGCCACTCGTTCGGGCCGCCCGAGAACCTGACTGTTGAGGAAGTCGACGATCCGACCCCCGAGGCCGGGCAGATTCTGGTCGAGGTCAAGGCGGCGGCGGCAACCTTTCCCGACACCCTGATGCTTGAGGACAAATATCAGTTCAAGGCCGAACCTCCCTATATTCCCGGTGGCGAGGTGGCCGGAGTGATTAGAGCTCTCGGTGAAGATGTGACCGGTCTGAACGTTGGCGACCGCGTAGTCGGCGGTCTGGGAACAGTGGGAGGCTTCGCTGAACTGGCCCTGGTTAATGCCCTTGGAGCCCGTGTTCTTCCCGATTCGATTGAGTTCGCCCAATCGACCGGCCTGAACTACGCCTACGGCACCACCCTGTACGGGCTGAAGCACCGCGGCCAGCTCGCCGAGGGAGAAACCTTGCTGATTACCGGCGCCGGAGGACATGTGGGCCTCTCGGCTGTGGAGTTAGGCAAGCTCATGGGGGCCAAAGTGATTGCCGCCGCTTCCAGTGAGGAAAAGTTGGATCTCTGCCGCCAACGGGGCGCTGACGAGACCATCAACTACTCCAAAGAAAATCTTAAGGAGCGGGCCAAAGAGTTGACCGATGGCAAGGGCTGCGACGTCGTTTACGACTGTGTCGGAGGCGAGCTGGCTGAGCAGGCGTTGAGAGCCATCGGCTGGAGTGGCCGCTTCCTGGTTGTCGGATTTCCGGCTGGCATTCCGGCCATCCCGCTCAACCTCACGTTGCTCAAGAGCTGCCAGATCGTCGGTGTCTTCTACGGAGCGATGACGTTCCGGGAGCCCGAGTTGGCCGCCGATATCGCCAACGAGTTGATTGACTTGACGGCGTCGGGCAAACTCTCACCCCACATCTCCGGCCGATACAGCCTCGATCAGGCTGGGGAAGCGTTGCGGTCGATGCTGGATCGCAAGTCAGTGGGCAAAGTCATCATCGAGCCCTAAACACCTGCTCAATCTTGGGTGAGGGCCAACTCGATGGCACCCACGCTGAACTGGCAGTGCTTGGCTCCCCACGGCTCTTCCCTGGGCTCGGGGGCCTCAATACCGTTCTCCACTAGGAGCTGCTGGGCAGCCTCGGCGTCCGGCACTCGAATGTTCAGCTGGACCATAGGCCGATTGCCGGACTGCAGTGATGACTCCAGACCGGCATGAAAGCCGCCGTTGCCACCAAACCGCACGTAGTTGCCGTCATCGGAAGGATCGCCCATGAGCACGTCCAAGCCCAGCAACTGCATGACCTTGCTGACGCCGTGAAAGTCGTCGGCTGCGATAAACACGTGGCTTAGGGCTCCCTGGACACTTGACTCGTTGGACACGACTCTCCTGTTCGATGTTGGGGTACAGATTAAGAGCGTAGTTGATGCCGTCTCCGCGTTGACTACGACAGGCGTGTCAACCTCAGTTGGTATCCCAGGGCCGGACTCGTCCTACTCGGCGTCGGCGCGCAGTCTTGATCTTGTTGCCTGGGCTGATTCCCGCCCTTGCTGTTGCCACCGGCTCCGTCAGCTAGCGGACGAACAACGTCACAAACATGACAAAACCCGCTCGGTTGAGCGGGTTCGGAAGAGTGGGCCATGAGGGACTTGAACCCCCGACGTCT
>JAHDFR010000203.1 GCA_020628065.1 Acidimicrobiales bacterium | reverse complement strand
CACGTGGATATTCGGCCGATACCCAAGCTGGGTCGCAATGCCGTTGCCTCGTGTGAGGTGTCCTACGACGACCTGCCGGTTGAAGGCTGGCGGCTGGTGGGGGAGCGAGGTATGGGCTTTCGCCACATCCTTCACGGACTGAACCCGGAGCGGATACTGCTGGCCGCCATGTCGCTTGGCATCGCCGAAGTGGCCCTCAAACGCGCCACCGACTATGCCGGCAACCGGGTGGTGTTCGATCGCCCTATTGGCATGAATCAGTCCATCGCTCACCCGTTGGCCGACGCCCATATGCAGGTTGAGGCCGCCCGGCTGATGCAGCAGATGGCGGCCTGGCGCTACGACAGCGGGTTGGAGTGCGGCGAGGCGGCCAACACCGCCAAGTACTTGGCGGCCGAAGCTTGCTGGGCCGCCGCCGACCGGGCTGTGCAAACCCACGGCGGGATGGGATACGCCACCGAGTACCACGTTGAGCGTTATTGGCGGGAGGCCCGGTTGCAGCGAATCGCCCCGGTAAGCCAGGAAATGACACTCAACTTCATCGCCCAGAACGTTCTTGGTCTTCCCAAGAGCTATTGATACCCGGTATCTTTTGCCGAACGGTCTATTGCCCGGGTTCGATCAGCGGTATGGGTCGGCCTTGGGCCGGGACCGACCGTGAACAGGCGCAGGGCTGGGAGGTTCGTTGACCGAAACACAAGCTGGTATACAAGCGGCTGAGGAGATGGCGGCCGTCGAGGAGCGTTCGGTCGACTCTGCGGTGTCGTTGCGTGGTATCACCAAACGGTTTGACGATGTGGTGGCGGTTGACAACGTCAATCTCGACATTGCCGACGGTGAGTTCTTCGCTCTGCTTGGCCCGTCAGGTTGTGGGAAGACCACCACCTTGCGGATGATCGCCGGTCTCGAGTTCCCCACCGAAGGCAGCCTCACCATCTTCGGTGACGAGGTTGGAACGCTTCCGCCCAACAAACGCCCGGTCAACACCGTTTTCCAGAACTACGCCCTATTCCCCCACATGTCGGTGCTGGACAACGTGACGTTCGGTCTACGGATGCAGGGCGTGTCGAAGAGCGAAGCCAAGCAGCGGGCC
The DNA here is from genome assembly GCA_020628065.1 of Acidimicrobiales bacterium. Taxonomy (GTDB): domain Bacteria; phylum Actinomycetota; class Acidimicrobiia; order Acidimicrobiales; family SZUA-35; genus JAHELU01. The sequence continues at coordinate 5,319 of JAHDFR010000203.1, read as the reverse complement.
ACCGACGCCATCGCCATGGTCCAGCTTGAGGGGCGGGAGCAGCGCAAGCCCAGCCAGCTGTCGGGCGGTCAGCAACAGCGGGTGGCATTGGCCCGGGCCTTGGTGAACCGTCCCAAGGTGCTGTTGTTGGATGAACCTCTTGGTGCTCTCGACTTGAAGCTTCGTCAGCAAATGCAGGGCGAGCTCAAGTCGCTGCAACGTGAGCTTGGCATCACGTTTGTGTTTGTTACCCATGATCAAGAAGAGGCGCTCACCATGAGCGACCGGATCGCGGTGATGAACGAAGGCCTGTTGCTTCAGGTGAGTGACCCCGAGTCGCTGTATGAGCGACCGGTCAACCGGTTCGTGGCCGACTTCATCGGGCAGACCAACCTGTTGGACGCCACCGCTGAAGCCGACAACACCGTGTGTCTGGCCAACGGGGTTCGGGTGGCCGTAGACCATGACTTGGCCATTGGAACCAAACTGGCGCTGTGCCTACGACCGGAACGAGCCTCTGTGGTCGCAGACGCCGACGGCGACGCCGCCCAAACTACGGCTGGCCACTACTTGCCCGGAGTGGTGAAGCGGGTCACCTATTTGGGAACCGATCGGATCTACGACGTTGCCCTTGACTGGATGGAACTTGAGGTTCGCGAAGGTAACCGTCCCGGTTCCGGTCGATTTGTCGAGGGTGATCGGGTCAACGTAATTTGGGAGCCCGATTCGGTGGCAGTCGTCCCCGACGACGGCTCCAGCACCGGGGCGGATCGCAGTTGACTGCGGTCGCCGAACGTATTGACGAACCGGTTGGTGTAGCCGACGTCGAGCGGCAAGCGGCCAGAGAGCGTCGCCGCCGTGGTTTCCTGTTGGCGCTGCCGGCCTACGCCTACCTGGTGTTCTTTTTCGCTCTGCCCCTGGTGGCGGTGGGTGTGTTTTCTTTCGCCACCCGTAACCGCTTCGGTGGGGTGGATCTGGCCGAGTGGAACCTTGACTCTTACCGCAAGCTGGGCGAGGACATTGTCTTCGACATCCTGCTTCGTTCCTTCAGCCTGGCCCTACTCACCACCGCCATCTGTTTGGTTCTGGCCTATCCGTTCGCCTATTTCATTGCCACCCGGTCCGAGACGGTGCGCAACGTGATGCTGGTGTTCGTGCTGATCCCGTTCTGGACCAACTTCTTGGTGCGTAACTACGCCTGGCGGCTCCTGCTCGGCAACGACGGGCCTGTCTCCCAGGTGAGTCAACTCCTCGGTCTTGGTGAGGTGCGCATTCTGTTCACCCCATTGGCAGTGGTGATCGGTTTGGTTTACAGCTTCCTGCCGTTCATGATCTTGCCGCTGTACGCCGCTATCGAACGCATCGACTGGCGGTTGGTTGAAGCCAGCCGTGACCTGTATGCCACCGGCCGCCAATCGTGGACCAAGGTGGTGTTCCCTCTGTCGATGCCCGGCGTGATCGCCGGTTCGATTCTGGTGTTTGTACCCAGCCTCGGCGCTTATGTAACCCCCGAGATTCTCGGCGGGGCCAAGACCACGCTGTTGGGCAGCTACATCGTTTCGCAGTTCCTGACCGCCCGCAACTGGCCGGCCGGGGCGGCGTTGTCGATGGTGTTGCTGACCGTGATGTTGATGACCACCATCATCTACTTCCGTTCCGGAGGCCGCAATCTATGAGGCCTGAGCATGTGAGCCCTGAACCTATGAGGAAGCAGCGATGACTGCGGTCGGGCCCTCTGTTGAGCCCCGAGGCCTTCCCCGCTTCGCCATGCGGGCCAACGCCTGGCTGGTGTACCTGTTCTTTTACGCTCCGATCTTTTTGCTGATCGTGTTCTCGTTCTCCGATGATCGCCTGGTCGGTCGCTGGGGCGGGTTCACTCTGCGGTGGTACGGCGAGTTCGCCAACAACTCCGAGGTACAGCAGTCGCTGTGGGTTTCGGTCCGAGTGGCGGTGCTGTCGACGCTGGTCGCCGTGGTTCTTGGGACGTTGGCGGCCCTGGCGTTGGTCAGGTTCCGCTTCTTCGGCAAGAAGGTGTTTGACGCCTTGCTCTACCTGCCGGTGATCATCCCCGATGTGACCATGGCGGTGATGATGCTGTTGTTCTTCACCCGGCTGTTTGACGTCCTGGACGACACCTTCGGCCTTCAGTTGGCCAAAGGGTTCGGTTCAATTGTGGTCAGCCACGTGGCCTTCAACATCAGCTTCGTGTCCATTGTTGTTCGAGCCCGGCTGGAGGGGATGAACGAAACCCTGGAAGAGGCGGCAGTCGACCTGTACGCCACTCCGTGGCAGTCGTTTCGCTACGTAACCTTCCCCCAAATTCTTCCCGGCATCGCCGGTGGCGCTTTGCTGGCGCTGACCCTGTCGCTGGACGACGTGGTTATCAGCCAGTTTGTCGCCGGTCCCGGTTCGACCACTCTGCCGGTGTTTGTTTTCGGACTCATCCGTCGGGGGGTTACACCCATGATCAATGCCGTTTCGGTGGTCATGTTGGTGGCGTCGGTGACCCTGGTAGTCCTATCCCTGGTGGCCCAGCGGTCCCGTGATGCCGCCGGTTCGGACGGTTAGTCCGCTCGAATCGACCGGCGGGTCGGGCGCCTGTGATCGGGTGGGGAATTAGCCTCTCGTAACACGCCTTAGGTCGCTCAATCCACTGTTCGAACTACACTTGGGAAACTCTTTTCGACCGGCGCGGTCGGAAACTCCAACGGGATGAATTGGGAGAGACTGAGATGACCAGAAAGACTTGGTTGAGAATGCTGGCCCTGGTGTCGGCATTTGCGCTGCTGGCTGCGGCCTGCGGTGGAGGCGACGACAGCGAAAGTGCTTCGGGTGACGGTGGGGCCGCTTCATGCGAAGCCGATCAAACCGACGGCGACCTTGCGCTGTACAACTGGAGCGAGTACATCGACCCTGACTTGATTACCAAGTTCGAGGAGGAGTCCGGCGTCTCGGTAACTCAGGACTTCTACGACTCGAACGAGGCCATGCAGCCGATCGTCACCGCCGGTGGCTCGGGCTACGACGTGATCGTCCCCTCCGACTACATGGTGTCAATTCTGATTGAGGCCGCCGAGGCCGGCGAGACGTCAATCCAGAAGCTCAATTGGGATGCCATTCCCAACCGGGCCAACATTGCCGCCGACTTCGCTTCCGGTCTGCCCTACGATCCGGATGCCGAGTGGAGCGCCCCCTACCAGTGGGGCACCACCGGTCTTGGTGTGAACGAGGCCGCCCTGGGTGGCGATGTTCCTCGCACCTGGGGCCTGATCTTCGATCCGGCCCTCATCGAGGAGTACGGTACTTCCGGTAGTTTCACCATGTTGAACGATCCCCGGGAGACCATGGGCGCTGCCCTCAAGTACCTGGGCTACTCGCTGAACAGCACCAGCGAAGAAGAACTGGCTGAAGCCCAGGAAGTGATCGCCACCGCCCGTGACGCCGCAGCTGCTTTCGACTCCGACCAGTACGACGAGTTGCTCGGCTCCGGTGACTCACTGGTGGCCCACGGCTACTCCGGCAACTTCATCGTTCAGTTCGACGAAGCCGACAACCCCGACGACTTCACCTACTTCGTACCGGACGAAGGTGGAACCCGCTGGGTCGACAATATGGCTGTGGTGGCCGACGCCCCCCATCCCTGCACCGCTCACGCATTCATCAACTTCATTCTCGATGCCGAGAACGGTGCGGCGCTGACCAACTGGAACTTCTACGCCAGCCCCAACGCCGCCTCCGAGGAGTTCATTGATCCCGAGGTGCTAGAGGATCCCATCGTCTACCCGCAGGATCAGTCGAAGCTGGAGTTCATCGCCGACACCGGTGACTTCGAAACCAACTTCACCGATGCCTTCACAGCGGCTAAAGGTTAAGGCGAAAGGTTAAGTCATCTACGGGCTGACCAGAGTCAGCTCAACGAAGGACTGCGCGATCGTGGGGTCGATCATCATCGGCCCCACGATCGTTGCGTTTTGACCCGTTATGTCCCGAAGTCCGTCCAAGCTGCCGAGCAAGGTGACCGTTCAGGCCGGTCTCGAGTTAGAGCCGCTGTGGGAACGATTCGAGCTGTTCGAGGCGCTACACCACAACCTCGACATCGCTACACCAATGTCGAGCGAGGATCTTGACCAAGTAGTGGCCTCGATCGCTCCTTCGTCTTGCGCCCGAGTGTTGGATGTGGCCTGCGGGCGGGGTGAGCTGCTGCGTCGCATCAACCAAAGAGTGGCCGATATCGGTGGCGCTGATGTTGACGGCGCTGAAATCGACGGCGTCGGCATTGACCTCTCCCCGTGGATGATGGCAGCCGCCGCTGACGATGACGTTCCGGGGTTGCAGTGGATACTGGCTGACGCCAAGTCCTTGCTGTCATCCGAGGCTTCCGCCTCGCAGCTGTTGCCCCACCAGCGGTGGGATGTCGTTTGTTGCCTTGGCGCCAGTTGGATCTGGTACGGGCTGAAAGGAACGATTCGAGCGGTGGCCGAGTTGGTGTCGCCCGGTGGAACTATCGCCATAGGTGACATGCATGTTCGGCCCGGTGTCTCAACCGAGGATGCGGCGCAGACCCATGGTCGGGTGGATTCGTTGGAAGAGATAGACGGTTGGTTCGCAACTCATGGGGTTGAGATCATCGATCAGGTGTCGACCTCGGACGATGACTGGGCCGCCTACCACGACCGGGTGGAAGCGGCCGCCTCGTCCTGGCAGAGTGACGGGAGCGGGAACGAACACGACAAGCGCTGGTTGGCCGAGGCCCACGAATGGCGAGCCGCCGCCGAACGCGACCGCGAAGTGCTGACCTGGTCGGTTTGGATCGGCCGTCGGGTCTAGTTGTGTTTCGGGTCGGCCGCCTATCCCGAGCGGGGTCGACCGGTGGCGGTGACGGTGACCGTCGCCTCCACAAACACCTCTCGCCCCTCGACAGTGGCCGAGGTGATCTCGACCTCGTCGACGAAGACCGTCTCAGCCGCACCGGCCTCATCCGCCTGCTGAACGAGATGTTGGCGGAGCGCCGACAGAGCATCATCAATAGCCGGCTGTTGATCACCCCGATCCTCCAGGCCCGGCCAGTGGACCCGGAACTGGCCCTTGGAGGGTTGGGAAATGGTGCACTGAGCCCGGAGGCGGACCTGACCGACGACGGCACCTACAGCGTTGGCAACCTCGGCATGTTCGGGCACGATCCCTGACGTGTCGAGGACGGCGGCGATGTCCGGGTAGTAGGTGGCGGCTGACGCCCCGAGGGCGACAACCGGAGTGGTCAGCCCGACGGACACCGATGACACCGACTGAGCCGGTGCCCGCCCGTTCCGCCGCCAGACGAGCCCGCAGGCTTCGCTGCAC
>JAHDFR010000424.1 GCA_020628065.1 Acidimicrobiales bacterium | reverse complement strand
GGTGCTTGACGACGTGGTGCTGGATGACGGTGAGGCGTCATCCCGATCGGACACGTCTTGAGAGTTAAGGGCTCCGTCTTCTTGTCCAGCGCCGGGGTCGACGACGGCCTGTACATCAGGTTCCGCCTGGCCGCAGGCTGCAAGTGCCAGCGCGAATGCGACGAGCAGGTAGATGAGTCGGAACTTGGTCACGCGTCCTCCGTGAATGGTTGACCAGCGAGACAAGGTTGGCGCTGGGGCGTTGACCGTCAATTCGGTCGCAATTGTGAACCCTCGTGCTGTCGGTATACACCAACAATATCTTGACCCGCTTCTGCTGAACCGTCGCCCTTCGGCATAGCTTGACTCGCTGTCGGATGGGGCTCGTCCGTGACACGGCAAGACGCCTCTTTCGACATTCTTGTATTTCAGATCCCATTGATGTGTCTGGGTATATAGGACTACGCTCCGCATTGGTTTCGCCCGGAACCACCACCAACCACACGGAGGGAGAATTAGCCGATGGCGACACGAGGTTGGGAAAGTATTGTCTTCAACCAGGACGGCGAAAGCCGCCCCATTGCATACTTGCGCGGCTCGGTGGTTGTGCGACTACCGGAGGATCCCACAGAGTTCGCTCGGCAGTGGGAACGACTACAGGCCAGGCCTGAAATTCGCTTTGTTCCGCCTATGACATTTGAGAAAGAGGTCCCGTCGTTCGACTTTCCGAAAGGGGCCGACCCGGTCCAGGCTCCGGTCGATGGCGCGCCGTCTGCCAATGGCATCGCTCCAATGGGTTACGGCTTCGGTCTGATCGAGCGCATGGCGCAGAACTATCGCTTTGTGCAAGTGGCGGTCCCCGGCCCCGCCGACGTCGGCGAGGATCTCCGGGCTGAGTCGGAGTTGAGCCTCGTTGCCGATCTCAAAGCTGATGGTTTCCAAGCCTCGGTCAACCATGTTCTTTTTTCGAGCGGCACCCCTGCGACCTACTCGAACCCTGCCACGTACTCGAACCCTGCCACGTACTCGAACCCTGCCACGTACTCGAACCCTGCCACGTACTCGAACCCGGCGAC
>JAHDFR010000423.1 GCA_020628065.1 Acidimicrobiales bacterium | reverse complement strand
AAGGCCGGAACCATGACGCTCAATCGGGTCGACGACCTGTGGTTCCTTGAGCCGGCCGACGGAGGAGAACGTTGGGCCTACCGGAAAGGAATCGAACAGTTTTCCGTCGCTGGAGCACTTGAGGCCGAGATAGCAGACGGGTATGGCCAGCTAGCCAAACTTGCCGGCAAGCTGGCGGCGGCTGGAGAACGCCTGGAGCAGTCGGGATCGGAGCCCGACTATGAAGACCCGATGCTGAGCGAAGGCGGTCATCTCGGACAGTTGCTGCACCTTGCCGGCGACCTGATCGCCGCAGACACCGGAACCCGCATCTTCTACACCGGCTTCGGAGACTTTGACACGCACGACAACCATCAGTGGCGCCAATCCGACAACCTGGCCCGCCTGGATGCTGCCGTGGACGGGTTTCTACGCCGGGCGGAAGAGGGAGGCTACGGTGACAGGGTGGCGGTGGCAACCATCAGCGAGTTCGGGCGCCGGGTAGGTGAGAACGACGGCGGCCTCGACCATGGCACATCGTCGGTAGCCCTGGTGGCCCGACCCGGCGGCGAGGATAGACGGCTGGGCGACCGCCCGTCGCTTACCGATCTGGACGACAATGACAATCTGAAGGTGCCAATCGGGTTCGACCGCTATCTGGCCAGCCTGGCCCAGGAGTGGTTGGGAGTCGAGGCGGCGTCGGTGTTGCCCGGATCGCCGGAGCCTCTGGGGTTGTTCTAGCCCGCTCGTCCGGTGGCCTCGCTCCAAACCAGCCGAGCCGCCAATCTGCACGCCCGGATCAGGCCACTCAAGTACGGCTCCGGAACCTCCGATTGCTTCGGGGATGGCGCTGATTTCTCATTCAGGAGGCCCAGTGGTCCTCTATCGCCGCTATGTCGTGGCTGTCGTGCTTGCAGTGTTGTTCGTGGTCGCCTGTGGTGGCGGCAATGAGCCCGAGCTTGTCGATGCCGCGTTGACGGCCGATCGGCAAGGAGAACGTAGCACCGCCGCATCTGACCTGAGCGATGCCACCGAGTCGACAGCGCTCAGGGTTGAGGTCTCGTCGACCACGCCCGGCGACCG
>JAHDFR010000035.1:17389-36209 GCA_020628065.1 Acidimicrobiales bacterium | reverse complement strand
AGCTGGCCCTACGCTCCGCACTGTCGGATCGGGCGGCCGAAGACAAGATCGTCGTCTTCGACGCCTGGGGCTTTGACGCCCCCAGCACCAAAGCGGCCAAAGCCGCTCTGGCCGCCGCCGGTGTTGAAGGCAAAGCGCTGGTGGTCGTCGGTCGCGAAGACGACGACGCCGCCAAGAGCTTCCGCAACCTCCCAGAGGTGCACGTGCTCATCGCCGACCAGCTGAACTGCTATGACGTGCTGGTCAGCGATTACCTGGTGTTCGCCAAAGACACCGTCCCAGTCGTGAAGGCCCCGACCAAGCGGGTCCGCAACGCCGGAACCACCACGGTGGCGGCCACAGCCACCGTCGAGCCTGAGTCCGACGGTCTGCCCGACTCGGTAACCGAAACCGCTGCCCCTCAGAATGAGGAGGAAGAGTAATGAAAGACCCTCAGGACGTCATCCTCGAGCCGGTTGTGTCGGAGAAATCCTACGTGACCGCCGAAGACTTCAACGCCTACACGTTCATCGTTGCTCCCAACGCTTCCAAGCCGGAGATCAGCGACGCCGTCGAAGCCCTCTTTGAGGGTGTGAAGGTGGCCAAAGTCAACACACTGGTCCGCAAAGGTAAGCGGGTCCGCAATCGTCGTACCAACACGATGAGCAGCCGGGCCACCACCAAGCGGGCAATCGTCACCCTCGCCGAGGGTGAGATCGACATCTACGGAAACTGAGGCAACGATGGGTATCCGTAAACGCAAGCCGACAAGTCCCGGACGCCGGTTCCAGACCAGCTCCGACTTCTCCGACCTCACCACCGACACCCCGGAAAAGTCGCTGCTGGCCAAGCAGCACAGCACCGGCGGTCGAAACAACCACGGCCGCAAGACGGCCCGTCACCGCGGTGGAGGCCACAAGCGTCGCTATCGGGTGATCGATTTCCGTCGCACCCACGATGGCGTGCCGGCCAAGGTCGCCTCCATCGAGTACGACCCCAACCGCAACGCCCGCATCGCTCTACTGCACTACCGCGACGGCGCCAAGGCCTACATCCTGGCCCCCCGTGGCCTGAGCATGGGTGACATGGTGGAGTCCGGCCAGGGAGCCGACATCCGCCCGGGTAACGCCCTGCCGATCCGCTACATCCCGGTTGGTACCGTGATCCACGCCGTCGAGCTGCAGCCCGGTGGCGGCGCCAAGCTCGGTCGCTCGGCCGGCACCAGCGTGCAGCTGGTGGCCAAGGAGGGCGTCACCGCCACTCTGCGCCTGCCTTCAACCGAAATGCGCCGGGTTTCCATCGACTGTCGAGCCACCGTCGGTGAGGTCGGCAACGCCGAGGCCGAGCTGATCAAGGTCGGCAAGGCCGGTCGCTCCCGCTGGAAGGGCAAGCGCCCCCAGACCCGTGGCGTGGCCATGAACCCGGTCGATCACCCCCACGGTGGTGGTGAAGGAAAGACCTCGGGTGGTCGCCACCCGGTATCGCCCTGGGGTCAACCCGAGGGTCGCACCCGTAAGAAGGGGAAGAAGTCAGATGATCTCATCGTGCGTCGTCGCCGCACCCGCGGCGGACGGAGGTAGTCATGCCACGCAGTCTTAAGAAGGGTCCGTTCGTCGACGACCATCTGCTCAAGAAGGTCGACGAGCTGAACTCCAACAACGAAAAGCGGGTCATCAAGACCTGGTCCCGTCGCTCGACCATCATCCCGGACATGGTGGGTCACACCATCGCCGTTCACGATGGCCGCAAGCACGTCCCGGTGTACATCACCGAGTCGATGGTGGGTCACAAGCTCGGTGAGTTCTCACCGACCCGTACCTTCAAGTTCCACGCCGGCCAGGAGCGGGGAGGTCGTCGCTGATGGCCGCCGCTACCGAAGACACGGCTACTGAAGACACAGCGGTTGACACCGCTCGTCCCGGCGCCCGAGCCCATGTGAAGTTCGTTCGCATGTCGGCCTCCAAGGTTCGAGTTGTCCTCAACCTGATCCGAGGCAAGTCGATTGGCGAGGCTCTGGAAATCCTTGATTTCTCCGAGCGACTGGCCGCCCAGGAAGTTCGCAAAGCTCTGGTGTCAGCTGTGGCCAACGCCGAGCACAACGAGGACATCCCGGCTGAAGAACTGTACGTTTCGGCTTGCTTCGCCGATCAGGGACCGAGCCTTCGTCGCTTCCGCCCCCGGGCCCGTGGCCGTGCCGGTCGAATCCACAAGCAGACTTGCCACATCACCGTCGAGGTCAGCCGCTACACCGACGAAGAGATGTCCGAGCGGTCCACCCGTCTCGAACTCAAAGAGAAGAACCGCTCCACTCGTCGCAACAAGAGCATCTCCGGTGGTGGCGATCGGGCCAAGCGAGTGGCCAAGTCCAAAGCCGCCGAGGGCGGCTCGGCTACTGCGGCCGCTGCCGACGAGGCAACTGAAGAGGTTGCTGAAGAAGCCGTGCCTGATAGCGAAGACACCCCGGCCGAGGCGTCAGGGGAGGAAGAATAATGGGTCAAAAAATTCACCCCTACGGTTACCGGCTTGGTATCACCACCGATTGGAAGTCCCGCTGGATTGCCGATCGCGAGGAGTACCGCCAGTACCTGCTGGAGGACAGCCAGATCCGCAAGTACCTGATGGATCAGCTCCCCAACGCCGCCATCAGCCGCATCGAGGTTGAGCGCACCCGGGACAAGCTGCAGGTTGACGTGCACACCGCTCGTCCCGGCATCGTCATCGGCCGTAAGGGCTCCGAAGCCGACCGCCTGCGGTCCGGCCTGACCGAGCTGACCGGTAACCCGCGGATCAAGCTCAACATCGTCGAGATCAAGCAGCCCGAGTTGGACGCCGCCCTGATCGCCCAGGGCGTAGCCGACCAGCTGATGGGCCGAATGGCTTTCCGTCGGGCCATGAAGCGGGCCATGCAGAACGCCATGAAAGCCGGCGCCAAGGGTGTTCGCATCCAGTCGTCCGGCCGTCTCGGTGGCGCCGAAATGGGTCGCACCGAGTGGTACCGCGAAGGCCGAGTGCCGCTGCACACCCTCCGGGCCGACATTGACTACGGTCTGCGTGAAGCCCACACCACCTACGGTCGCATTGGCGTGAAGGTCTGGCTGTACAAGGGCGACATCCTGCCCTACAAGTCCAGCGCCACCGACAAGGCAACCGTCGAAGCGGCCATGGCTGTAGGCGAGACAGCAGGAACGGTCGAGGCTCCTCGCCCGGTCGTGTCCTCCTCCCGTCGGGCCCGAGCCGAAGCGGCGGCTGACGCCACTGCTGAAGCCGCACCGGCCCAGGCCGCCGATGCTCCGGCAGCCGAAGCCGAAGAGCCGGCACCGCTGGTTAAAGAGGCTGACCCCGAATTCGAGCGACTTCTGGCCGAAGAAGAGGCCATCGAAGAGTCACTCAAGCGCAAGTCAGGTGGCGAGAACCTCGACTTCCGTCCAGAGGATGGTGACTGATCATGCTTATGCCCAAGAAGGTTAAGCACCGCAAGCATCACCGCGGTCGGACCACCGGTCAGGCCAAAGGAGCCACCAAGGTGGCCTACGGCGAATACGGTATCCAGGTTCTTGAACCAGGCTGGATCACCGCCCGCCAGATTGAGGCCGCTCGTATCGCCATGACCCGCCACGTTCGTCGAGGCGGCAAGGTGTGGATCAACGTGTTCCCCGACAAGCCGGTCACCGCCAAGCCGGCCGAGACCCGTATGGGTTCCGGCAAAGGCAACCCGGAGCACTGGGTAGCAGTGGTCAAGCCAGGTCGAGTCATCTTCGAGCTGTCCTATCCCAATGAGCAGATAGCCAAGGAGGCCATCAACCGGGCCATCCAGAAGCTGCCGATCAAGGCTCGCATGGTTACCCGGGAGGTCGGGTTCGATGGCTGACGCATCAATCACCGACATCACCGACTCCGAACTGGTGGCCATGCACAACACGGCCAAGCAGGAGCTGTTCAATCTCAGGTTCCAGTTGGCCACCGGCCAGCTTGAGAACTCGGCCCGCATCGGGCAGGTCAAGAAGGAAGTGGCTCGGGCCAAGACCGAGCTCCGTCGCCGGGAGATCCTGGCCGCCGAGGCAATGGCAGGAGAAGCATCATGAGCGACATCGAAGTCGAGACCGAAGCCGGCAAGTCCGCTGAGTTGCCCGAGTCAAGCGACTCCGCTGAGTCGCCCCGGTCAAAGAACCGCAAGGTTCGCGAAGGCATCGTCGTCTCCAACAAGATGGACAAAACCGCTGTGGTTGCCGTCATCCGACGTTCACGGCATCCGCAATACAAGAAGACGGTTCAGCAGACCAAGAAGTACTTCACCCACGACGAGGACAACGACCTCAACGAGGGTGATCGAGTGCGCATCATCGAGACCCGACCCTTGTCGGCCAAGAAGCGCTGGCGTCTGCTCGAAGTAGTGGAGCGAGCCCGATGATCCAACAGGAAACACGCCTTCGGGTGGCCGACAACTCCGGCGCCCGCGAGGTCCTCTGCATCAAGGTGCTGGGCGGCTCGCGCCGCCGCTACGCCGGAATCGGTGACATTTTCGTAGCCACCGTCAAGGAAGCTATGCCCGGTGCCGCCGTCAAGAAAGGCGAAGTCGTGAAGTGTGTGGTGGTTCGCACCGCCAAGGAGCGTCGCCGAGCCGACGGTTCCTACATCCGCTTCGACGAGAACGCCGCTGTGCTGATCAACGAAAACCGTGAGCCGCGGGGTACCCGTATCTTCGGCCCGGTTGGCCGCGAGCTGCGGGAGAAGCGCTTCATGCGCATCGTCTCCCTCGCCCCCGAGGTGATCTAGAAATGGCAAGCATGAAGATTCGCAAAGGCGACCAGGTCCGGGTGCTTTCGGGCAAGGACCGTGGCGCTGAAGGAACCGTAGTCGAGGCCTTTCCCGCCCGTGGCAAGGTGATCGTGGAGGGTGTCAACACCGCCCGCCGCCACACCCGGGCCCGCACCGGCGAGGACCAGGGCGGCATCTTGGACAAAGACATGCCGATCGACGTGTCGAACGTGGCTGTACTCAGCCCGAAAGACGGTAAGCCGACCCGTGTCGGTTACGTCGTCGAAGACGGCAAGAAGTACCGCATCTGCAAGCGCAGCGGTGAGAAGATTCCGGAGAACGAGGTATGAGCGACACTGTGACCCGGCCTGCGCCGCGGCTCAAGCAGGTCTACAACGACGAGATCCGGGCCGGTCTGCAAACCGAGCTGGAGCTTGGCAACGTCATGCAGGTCCCCCGCATGGACAAGATCGTCATCAACATGGGTGTCGGTGAGGCGCTGGCCAACTCCAAGAACCTGGAGTCGGCGGTAAACGACCTGACCATCATCGCCGGACAGAAGCCGGTCATCACCAAAGCCAAGAAGTCGCTCGCCAGCTTCAAGCTGCGCCAGGGCAACGCCATTGGTTGCAAGGTGACCCTGCGAGGCAACCAAATGTGGGAGTTCTTCGACCGTCTCATGACGCTCGCCATTCCCCGTATCCGTGACTTCCGTGGCCTGAACCCCCGGTCGTTCGACGGTAACGGCAACTACACCTTCGGGTTGAACGAGCAGATCGTGTTCCCCGAAATCGACTACGACACCGTCGATGCCCCCAGGGGTATGGACATCACCATCGTTACAACCGCAAAGACCGACGCTGAAGGCCGGGCCCTGCTTGCCGCCTTCGGCTTCCCGTTCCGACGTGAAGGGCAGGCCCAGTAATGGCTAAGAAAGCACTGCGCAACAAGCAGAAGGCAACCCCCAAGTTCAAGGTGCGGGGCTACACCCGCTGCCAGGTTTGTGGGCGTCCTCGGGCCGTCTTCCGTCGGTTCAACCTTTGTCGAGTCTGTTTCCGCGAGATGGCCCACGCCGGTGAGATCCCGGGCGTGACCAAGGCCAGCTGGTAGGAGGGAGAACGCAATGACAATGACCGATCCGATCGCCGACATGCTGACCCGCATTCGCAATGCCAACATTGCCATGCACGACGAGGTCGCCATGCCGTCATCCAAGCTGAAGATCGCCCTGGCCGAGGTTCTCCTGGCCGAGGGTTACATCAGCTCCTTCGACGCCGCTCCCAACATCACCGGCACCGGCTCCACCCTGACCATAGGGATGAAGTACTCGCCGGAGCGTGAGCGGGTCATCAACGGCCTGAAGCGGGTGTCAAAACCCGGTCTTCGGGTTTACACCAAGACCGACCAGATCCCCCGGGTTCTCGGTGGGCTCGGTGTTGCCGTCCTGTCAACCAGCAAGGGACTCCTGTCCGATCGTGCGGCCCGCAAGGCCAAGATCGGCGGCGAGGTTCTCTGCTACGTCTGGTAGGGGAACTTACTGTGTCACGTATTGGAAACGCCCCCATCGCCGTCCCTTCCGGAGTAGACATTTCCGTCGCCGGTAGCGACATCACCATCAAGGGTCCCAAGGGCACGCTGGAGCACTCGGCACCCGAGGGCATCAGCGTCGCCGTCGACGACGGAACGCTGACCGTCTCCCGGGACTCCGATGAGCGCACCGTCAAAGCGCTTCACGGCCTCACCCGCTCACTGGTCAACAACATGGTGATCGGCGTGAGCGAAGGTTTCCGCAAGGACTTGGAAATTGTCGGCGTCGGCTACCGAGCCACCGCCAAAGGCAAGGACAAGCTGGAGCTGGCCCTCGGGTTCAGCCACCCGGTAACCGTCCAGGCCCCCGAAGGAATTGAATTCGACGTTCCCGAGCCCACCAAGATCGGTGTCGTCGGTATCGACAAGCAGGCAGTTGGTCAGGTTGCGGCCGAGATCCGTGCCTACCGCAAGCCCGAGCCCTACAAGGGCAAAGGTGTCAAGTACGTCGGCGAGCGGATCATCCGCAAAGCCGGCAAAGCCGGCAAGTAGAAGGAGTAGGGCTGCATCATGGGTAAGAAGACAGCACCCCGCCACGCATTGCGAGCTCGCCGGCAGCGCCGGGGCCGCAAGAAAATTGCCGGTACCACCGAGCGTCCCCGCTTGGCCGTGTACCGCTCCAACAACAACATCAGCGCCCAGGTCATTGATGACTCCCAGGGCGTAACCCTGTGCTCGGCTTCAACCTATGAGGCTGGCGTTAAGGGCGACGGCGGCACCGGTACGGTGGCCGCCGCCAACAAGGTCGGTCAGCTGATCGGCGAACGTGCCAAGGCAGCCGGTGTCGAAGCCGTGGTGTTCGATCGTGGTGGCAATCGCTATCACGGCCGAATCGCCGCTGTGGCCGACGCCGCCCGCGAAGCCGGACTAGAGCTGTAGGAAAGAGTGACTAATGGCTGACAACAACGATCGACGAGACCGCAACGACAACCGGGAACGGGAGTCACGGGTTATCACCATCAACCGCGTAGCCAAGGTGGTCCGAGGTGGCCGCCGCTTCGCCTTCACCGCTCTGGTGGTGTTGGGTGACGGCAACGGCCGGGTTGGTCTCGGCTACGGCAAGGCCAAAGAGGTTCCTCTCGCCATCCAGAAGGGCACTGAAGAGGCCCGCAAGCTCATGTTCGACGTCCCGATGGCCGGTGGCACCGTCACTCACGAAATCATCGGCGAGCAGGGAGCCGGCCGGGTCATGCTGAAGCCGGCCGCCCCCGGTACCGGTGTTATCGCCGGTGGCGCCGCCCGAGCCATTCTGGAAGAAGCCGGCATCCGCGACGTGCTCTGCAAGTCGCTGGGTTCGGCCAACCAGATCAACGTGGCCCGAGCCACCATCAACGCCCTCCAGAGCCTGCGTCGTCCCGACGAGGTCGCCCGTCTTCGTGGTCTTGACGCTTCCGAGTTCACCCCCAAGGGCATGCTCGAGGCCTACAAGGAGCGCGAGCGGGAGCTCAAGAACAAGCCGGTTGAGCAGCTCGAAGATCCGATCGCCGCTGCAGGAGCGAGTGCTGGAGGCAAGGCATGAGCGACCTCCGCATCACTCAAGTTCGCTCCGCCATCGGCTCCAAGCCGAAGCAGCGGGGCACGCTGCGAGCCCTCGGTTTGGGCCGCATCGGCAAGTCAAACGTTCTTCCCGACAAGCCGGATGTCCGTGGCATGATCGCCCGGGTTCCCCACCTTGTTACTGTCACTGAAGATTCAGGAACCGAAGATTCAGGAGAGGCCTAACCATGAAGGTCCATGATCTTAAGCCCGCCGAGGGCTCACGTAAGCGGGCCAAGCGCAAGGCCCGTGGCATCGCCGGTAAGGCGGGCAAGACCGCCGGCCGTGGCCATAAGGGTCAGAAGGCCCGTAACACGGTGCGCGTCGGCTTCGAAGGCGGACAGCTGCCGTTGCAGCAGCGCCTGCCGAAACTGCGGGGCTTTAACAACCCGTTCCGGGTCGAGTACCAGGCCATCAACCTCGACACCATCGCCGACAGCGGTTTGACCGAGGTCAGCCCGGAAAGCCTTTTTGCCAACGGTCTGGTTTCCAAAGGTTCGCTGGTCAAGGTCCTCGGTCGAGGCGAAATCGCCCGCCCGGTAACCGTGAAGGCTCACGCCTTTTCTGCCAGTGCTGAATCAGCCATCACCGCTGCCGGCGGTACGGTGGAGAAGTTGCCCCTTCCCTTCAAGGTGCGGCCTGCGGCCCAGGGCAACCAGCACACCAACCGATAGGCGGCCCTACCAGTGTCGACGCTGATCAACATTTTTCGGACGACGGAACTCCGGAACAAGATCCTCTTCACCATCTTCATTTTGTTTCTGTACCGCCTCGGCGTTCAGATCCCGGCACCCGGCGTAAGCCTGGACGGTATCGAAGCCTTGCGGTTGCAGACCGATGAGAGCGACGGTGGCGTCTTAGGTTATCTGGCGCTGTTCACCGGTAACGGTGGTGTGCTCAACTTGTTCGGCCTCGGCATCCTGCCGTACATCACGGCATCGATCGTCATCCAGATCCTCACGGTGGCCGTCCCCAAACTCGAAGAGTGGCAGTCGCAGGGCGCCGTCGGTCAGCGCAAAATCACTCAATGGACCCGCTATCTCACCATGATCCTGGCGCTGGTCCAAAGCGCCGGCTTTGTCTTCCTGATCCAGCGGAGCCCCGAGCAGCTGTACGGCTTCAATCCCAATTTGTTCCCCGACGACTCACTTGGTTTGAGCCTGCTGGCCATCCTCTGTATCACCTGCGGTGTCGGAATTCTGATGTGGATGGGTGAACTGATCACCCAGCGAGGTATCGGCAATGGCATGTCGGTGCTGATCTTCGCCTCGGTGGTGGCTGGTCTTCCGGCCTTGGCCGTCAACATTCAGCGGGTCCGAGGCTGGGCCTGGTTTGTGATCTGCATGATCGTGTTGGTCCTGCTGTGTCTCGGCATCGTGTTCATCGAGCAGGGTCAGCGTCGCATTCCCATCAACTTCCCGAAGCGGATGGTCGGTCGCCGTCAGTACGGCGGCAACAAGACCTACATTCCGCTAAAGGTCAACCAAGCCGGCGTTATCCCGGTCATCTTCGCCAGCTCCCTGTTGCAGCTGCCGTCGCTGATCTCCAATGTGTTGCCGACCAACGCCACCCAGGACTCCTGGGGTGACTCGGTCCGCCAGTTCATTCAGAATCGGCTGTTCACCCCGACTGACCCGGCCTACATCTTGATCTTCGGTTTCTTGATCATCGGGTTCGCCTACTTCTACAACTCGATTGCCTTCGACCCGGTTCGTCGGGCCGATGAGCTGCGCAAGTCGGGCGGCTTCATCACCGGTATCCGCCCCGGACCGCAAACTGAGCGGTACCTGAGCAAGGTTCTGAATCGCATCACCCTGCCGGGCTCGGTCTTCCTGGCCGCCATCTCCCTTATCCCTTCCGCTCTGTTGTTTGTCTTGATCGGCAACAGCGGCAGTCTCGGTCTGCTGGGATTCTCCGGTGTTTCGATCCTCATTGGTGTCGGTGTCTCGCTTGAGCTGATGAAGCAGATCGACGCCCAGCTGATGGCCCAGAACTACGAGGGCTTCCTCAAGTAACGACTGCCTAAGTAGCGACTGAAGGCGCACGCAGCAAACCTCAGGCAACGAACTCCGCCGACCACGAAAGAGACCGTGAAAGAGTGAGTGCAATGGAGCCAAAACGACTGGTCATCTTCGGACGGCAGGGAGCCGGTAAAGGCACCCAGTGCGACCGAATCGTTGAGAACTTCAAGGTCATTCACTTAAGCACCGGCGACATGTTCCGTGCCGCGGTGGCCGCAGGCACTGAACTGGGTCAACAGGTTGCTCCCATCATGGAGTCCGGTGGTCTAGTAAGCGATGAGATGACCATCGCCATCGTGAGGGAGCGTCTGGCCCAGGCCGACGTAGTAGAGAACGGCTTTGTGCTCGACGGGTTTCCCCGCACTCCCGGTCAAGCCGAGGCTCTGCTTGAGATGTTGGGCGACCGGGGCTTGACCGCCGTCGTACATCTAGACGTCCCTTTGGCCGAGGTGACGGCTCGAATGAAAGCTCGCGGCCGAGCCGACGACACCGATGAGGGCATCGCCAAGCGGTTGGCTCTCTACGACCAGGA
The DNA here is from genome assembly GCA_020628065.1 of Acidimicrobiales bacterium. GTDB lineage: Bacteria > Actinomycetota > Acidimicrobiia > Acidimicrobiales > SZUA-35 > JAHELU01. The sequence continues at coordinate 25,799 of JAHDFR010000035.1, read as the reverse complement.
GACTGTTCCCACCATCGACTGGTTCTCCGACCGCGGCCTTGTGCTCACTGTCGACGGCCTCGGTTCTGAAGCTGAAGTCACCGAGCGTCTCATCAAAGCTATTTCAAGCGCTTCCGGCGGTTGAGGTGGCTCGTCGGCCTTAACCGACTTTCTCCAACCTGACGCTGTATTTCGGTTCGGTAACCGCCTGCCTTCTTCTTGCCGTGACATATGTCTTTTAGTGGTCGCCAGTTGGCATCAGCGGTAGATTAACTCGTTGATGCGCCGGGATCGAGTCTGGGCGTGTCCAGTGCGCCGCTTTGAAGTCCGAAGTGTCGTGGGAGCGCCGGGAGACCCCGGCTGGAGAGAGTGAGAGAAGGTTCAAATATGAGCTTTTCCCGTTGGAAGAGTCTGCTAGCTCTGCTAGCTGTCGCTGTGCTGTTCCTTGCAGCATGTAGCGGCGATGAGGTCACCGACGCAGCGGAAACCGTTGCCGAAGGGGCCGATGAAGTCGTCGAAGAGGCCGAAGAGGCCATGGAAGACGAAGAGGCCATGGAAGAAGAAGAGGCCATGGAAGAAGAAGAGGCCATGGAGGAGGAAGGTGACGGCGAAGCAATGGCCGACACCGGAACCGTCACCATTACCGGCCCCGAACGTACCGAGCAGGACGTTGCCGCCCTCAATGCGGCTTTCGCCCCGTTCACCGAAGAGACCGGCATTGAAGTTGTTTACACCGGCTCCGCCGACTGGGAAGCCGAGATCAACGTTGCTGTTGAGGGTGGAACCGCCCCCGACATTTCGTTCTTCCCGCAGCCCGGCAAGCTTGCCGATTTCGCCCGTGACGGCCACCTGAAGGCCCTCCCGGACGCAACCTCCAGCGCCGCATCAGCCAACTGGGACGCAGGCTCATGGGCCTTCGGCACCGTTGACGGTGGCCAGTACGGCATCCCGGCCAAGACCGACCTGAAGTCGCTCGTCTGGTACCAGCCGGCTCGCTTCGAGGCCCTCGGCTACAGCATTCCCGAGACCTGGGACGACCTGCTTGCTTTGACCGATCAGGCCATCGCCGACGGCAACACCCCGTGGTGCGTTGGTATCGAGTCCGGTCAGGCCACCGGTTGGCCCTTCACCGACTGGATCGAGGACATCATGCTCCGCACCGCCGGTCCGGATGCCTACGACCAGTGGGTTACCGGTGATCTTGACTTCACCGATCCCGCCGTTGTCGGCGCCTTTGAGGCCGTTGGTGAGCTGTGGAACAAGCCGGGCGCCGTGTTCGCCTCCGGCGGCACCATTGCCGCCACCAACTTTGGTGACAACGGAACACCGCTCGTCGAGGGTGACTGCCTGATGCACCGTCAGGCTTCGTTCTTCGGTGGCTTCCTGCCCGAGGGCACCCCGGCTGCCGACGGCAGCGAGGGCGCAGTTGACGTGTTCTACTTCCCCGGCAACGGCACCGACCGTCCGATCCTCGTGGCCGGTACCCTGGCCGCCGCCTTCCACGATCGTGCCGAAATCTGGCAGGTCATGGAGTACATCGGCTCCGCCGAGTACGCCAACACCCGCCAGGCCGCTCAGAAAGAGGCTCTCGGTGGCGAAGGCGCTCTGACCGGTTTCGCTTCGGCCGTCAAGGGTCTTGACTCCAGCCTGTTCGAGCCGCTCGAGCAGTCCTTCGTTGAGATCATGGCCACTGCCGACGTTGCCCGCTTCGACGCTTCCGACCTTATGCCGGCCGACGTTGGCGCCGGTACCTTCTGGAGCGAGGGCACGTCGTTCGTTAACGGCGACAAGACCGCTCAGGAAGCAGCTGAGGCCATTGAGGCCAGCTGGCCCTAATCGGTCACGATAAGCTCGGCCGCTGGCTTCCAGCGGCCGAAGTTTCTCGATAATCCGTAAACGTTCCTTGGAGGGATGTCGGCTCTGTTGCAAGACAGGACCGGCACCCCTCCTTTGGGTTCTGGTGGCTTAAACTACTGGGCTATGGTCACTGGCCTGGGAGTCGCTGCGGCCCAGGCGCTATGAGGTAGGGGGATTGATGGACAAAATCGTCAGCACGTTTATCAGCGTGATTCTGGCCGTCGGAGTTTCCACGGCAATTTGGGTTGGGGCCAACCTGATTTTCAACCAGTCGACCCGGGACTTCCGCCGGTTCAGCGCCTTAGCCGGCGGTGTCGTCGGGCTGCTGTTTATGACCGTCATCGACGGCAATCGGCTGGTCACCGGTATCGGCACCAGGCCGGACGCGTTTGAACTGGCCTCTATTCACATCTTCCTGTTCTGGCCGCTGGTCGGTGCCGCTATCGGGGCCGCTCTTGGAGTTGTCCTGTCCAACATTGACGATCAACGAATGCGTCTGATCGTCGGCGTTGTCGCCGGTGTTGGTGTCGGCGTTCTGATCGGGTTCATCCTCAAGTCCCGCTATCAGCTGGCCCTGCGCACCAATCCGCTGATCATGTGGCCCCTTATCGGTGCTGCTCTAGGTGTTGGCCTGAGCGCTCTTCGCCGTCGCAACCTGCTCAAGGGCGCAGTGACCGGATTGTTCTTCGGCTGGCTCTACGGCACGTTCGGTGGTGGTCTTCAAGGTGTCGCCCAGGCCAACCTGGGTGAGACGCTGTTGGCTACCGTCGTGGCCGGGGCATTGTTTGGTGGCCGTCTGGGCTTGACCGCCAACCCCGATGTGGTTGGGCGAGCCGACATCGACCAGAAGTCACGAGCCTGGCTTTTCGTCGGCCCGGCCTGCGCCTTCTACACCATCATGTTGATTCTGCCGGCCGTGCAAACGTTCCTGCTTTCGCTGAAAGACAGGGACTCGGTCGAATGGGTCGGCTTGGAGAACTATCAACTGGTCGTGCAGGACCCTGACAATCTCGACACGTCGCGCTTTGAGGGTTTCTTCGGCTCGGCCATCTTGCCGTGGGTGCTGTTCTTCGTCGTAGCTGGTCTTCTGATCGCCTTCCTGCTTGGACGGGAAACCTCGCAGCCACTCAACTTCGGCGGCGCCCCCATCATCCCGCTCATCGCCGCCGGCGCTCTGCTGAGTTTCGCCGTATTCACCCACCTCAGAGGCACCATCATCAACAACCTGTGGTGGGTTGTGGGCGTCACGCTGCTATCAACCGCGCTGGGGTTGTTTATCGCCAAGATGGCTGACGGGGCGACCGGGGAGGCGGTAGCCAAATCATTTGTGTTCATGCCCATGGCCATCTCCATGGTTGGCGCCTCCATCATCTGGCGTCTCATCATGTACCAGGCCCGGGACATCTCCAAAGACCAGACCGGCGTATTCAACGCCGCCTGGGTGTGGCTCGGCGAGGTTTCCACCTCGCAACCGGGCCAAACCATCGTCGGGGCCATCTTCGTGGCTGCCGCCCTGGCGCTGGCCTACACCGCCTACCGGAGCGTGGCCGACTCCCCGGCGTTGGCCGGCTTGTATCTCACCGTTGCCATCGTGCCACTGTGGGTGGCGTACCGGTCGTTCACCGGGGGCATCGGCGGCTATCAGTTCACCGAAGGTGGCGACCTGCTGGCCAGAACCAGCAACTTTGTGCAAGACGGGCCGTACAACAACTTCTGGTTGATGTTCATCCTGATCTGGAGCTCGACCGGCTTCGCCATGGTGATTCTGTCAGCGGCCATCAAAGCTGTTCCCGAGGATTTCCTGGAAGCGGCTCGTATTGACGGCGCCACCGATGGTCAGATCTTCTGGCGAATCACGGTGCCACAGATCACCCCGACCATCGCCGTCGTGGCCACCACCACCATGGTCAATGTGATGAAAGTGTTCGACATCGTAAAGGTGACCACCAACGGCCAGTTCGGCACACAGGTGTTGGCCAACGCCATGTTCCAGGAAGCCTTCACCAACTTCAACCGGGGTCTGGGAGCGGCGCTGGCAATCGTGCTGTTCCTCGGCGTGCTCCCGGTCATGGTTTACAACGTCTACAACCAGACAAAGGAGGTCTGAGATGGCGGTTTCCATGAATGCAGATTCAGGCCTTGGTTCCATTCTGTACCGGGGTCTCAGCCGCTTCCCGATGTGGGCCTTCGCTCTCCTCTGGTTGTTGCCGAGCCTCGGGTTGTTCCTCAACTCGTTCCGCTCCCGTGACGCTCAGCGCAACAGCGGGTTCTGGACGCTGTCACCAAACGACTTGACCCTTGAGCATTATGAGACCGTCCTTGGGGCCAGCTCGGTTAACTCCATGGGTGATTCGTTGCTCAACTCGCTGGCCATCTCCATCCCGGCCACCATCATCCCTATCGCCATTGCCGCCTTTGCCGCCTACGGGTTCGCTTGGATCGATTTCAAGGGACGGAAGTGGATGTTCATAGGCACGGTTTCGCTGATGGCCATCCCGCTGCAGGTGGCGCTCATTCCGCTGCTCCGCATGTATGTGTCGGGCGCTCACTACACCTTGCCGTTTTTGGACAAGACGCTGACGCTGGTTCCGGCCTGGGGCGTCAACGGCACGGCCACTGCGGTGTGGCTCACCCACACCGGGTTCGCCATGCCGTTCGCCATCTTTTTGCTGCACAACTACATTTCCAGTCTGCCCAAGGACATCTTCGAGTCGGCCCGCATTGATGGCGCCGACCACTTCACCATTTTCTGGCGACTGGTTCTACCGCTGTCGATACCGGTACTGGCAGCGTTTGCCATCTTCCAGTTCCTATGGACCTGGAACGACTTCCTGATCGCTTTGACCATGATCGGCTCGGCCAACCCCGATGCTCTGCCGACCACTATCACCATCGCCAACCTGGCCGGTGACTTCGGGCGCAACGAACATCTGCTGCCGGCCGGCGCTTTCGTCCAGGCCTTCATCCCGCTGGTGGTGTTCTTCGCCCTTCAGCGCTATTTCGTCCGAGGCCTGCTGGCCGGATCGGTCAAGGGTTAGGTGAGCGAGCGGCCGGTCGACGTTCGACCGGCCGCCCTCAGCCCACTTCTTCGAAGGCGATCCAGTTGATATTGAGGTCGCCGCCATCGCGAATGCTGAGACGGACCACGCGGGTGCCTGTTTCGATCATCTGTGGGGCAGACGTTAGTTGGACGAATTTGCTGTTGGCCCCGGTGGGGCTGACATCGAATCGGCTAAACCTCTCGCCGTCGATGTGTACACCAACGGCCCCAGGGTCCTCTCCCGCTGCTGAGACCGAGATGGTGGCCACATAGCCAGCGGTGCGCGAAACGGTCACGGTGTACTCCAGCCACTCACCCTGATGGGTGGAACCCACGTACACCGGGCCGCCTTCGCTCTGGTATATGTCAACACCGTGTTTGCGGCGGGCGGCCAACCCATCATTGCCGGGGTCGAGATCGTTGTACGCCTCTCCCTGCCCGTCGGTGTCAAAGTGCTCGGATTGGATTCGTCCCGGAATCGCCAGCTCCACGTAGGGTTCGCCGACATTCGGATGAAGCGTGGTGCTGGAGGCTGCAGTGGTTGATGTGGTCGAGGTGGTCGAAGTCTGTTCGGTTGTCGGTGAGTTTGAGGTTGTCTGCAAGGTTGACTGGGTGGTAGTCGATGCTCCGGCGGTCGTTTCGCCTGTAGCAAGTGTGGTTGTGGCCAGTGAGGTGGTGGACGTCTCGACCGCGATTGGGGGTAGGGCCCGCCGGGGCTCGGCATCGTTGGGCGGCACCACCATGTGAGTGCCCTGGTGGGAGTCGGGGTCGGCGGCGGGATCCACTTCGAAGCCACCGGTCGATCGATCTGGTGACACCTGGCCACTGGCCGGGGTGCGTTCGTCGAAGGCGGTTCTCTGGAGATTGGAACGCTCGGCAAGAACAAGTGCCACTAGGACCAGGGCCAGGAGTCCGGCGCCGAATGTTATGGCGAACTCCCTGCGCAGCCGGTTCGAAAGCAGCCGGTCGAACATCGAGCGCTCATCGGGGGGTCGGACCAGCGAGGTGTGCGGTTCCGGCATCCGTATCCGGCTGTAGTCGATGGCCATCGGAGGGAGATCTTTGGATGCTCCAGTTACCTTCGCCGGGGGTCGTTCATCGAGTTTCACCATGCGCCGTACCTCGCAATTGTGGGCGGGATGTGTGCTTGTGGCGGGACGTCAAGAGGCGCCCCGGCTTTACGGCGCCGGACGCAGTGACCTTGCCTGCTCTTGGTTAGGGGCCACCCGCCCTTTGGATGTGCCTCTACATCAAGATATGTGTCCGCCAGTGGTCGTCGGGGAAACACCCGGTCCGTGGTCGGCCCGGCAATATCTTGCGGCGGCTTCTGATGGTGGGCGTGTCCGTCTAGCCGGGCGCGTTCAGTGCCGCGAACTGAAAGACCCGCCACCCGGCGTGGGGCGTGCCAAGAGTTTCGGCTGCCACCGCCGCCGCCTCATCGGAGATGGCTTTGGCGTTCGGCGCTTTGACGTGTACTTCGGCCACTCGTTCGGCCATCAGGAACCAGCCGACGGCGGCTTCCACTGTTTCGCCCACGGTTAGCAGGCCGTGGTTGCGCAGAATGCAGAGCTTGCCCGGGCCGAGCGCTTTGGCGATGCGTTTGCCGCCGTCAACGGAAAGAACCTCGACTTCTTCGTCGTCGAACAGGGCGTGGTCGAACACAAAGGCACATGATTCCTGGCTGATGGCCCGGAACGGCTCGACGTTGGCCGACCACGGTGTGCCGTACGCCGTGTGGGTGTGAGCGGCGGCCACAATGTCGGGTCGGGCCTCGTGAACAGGGGCGTGAATGTTGTAGCCGGCGGTGTTCACCGCGCCGGTCAGGTCGCCGTCTCGGTCCCGAACTTTGCCGCCGGGGCCGACCAACACCAGGTTGTCGGGGCTTGCGGCCGAGAACGGAATGCCCCAGTCCAACATCCAGAAGTGATCGGTCATCTCCGGATCTCGGGCGCTGATATGCCCGTCGCCCAACTCACCCCATCGCTTGGCCCCAAAGATTCGATAACCGAGGGCGCAAACATTGAGGCGATGGGTCCGCTCGGCTTCGGCGTCACGTTCGGTGCCGTACGGCTCAACCCCGGGGAACGGGGGATAGGGGCTGGTCTGTTCCGCTTCCATACCTGGGAGTGTACGGTTCGGCTGCTGGTGTGTCAGACTGACGCCATGATCTCCCGGTTCCCCGTGCCTGAGCTTGATGACCTGCCCGAAGACATTCGTGAACGAATCGTCGCTGTGGCCGAGAAGTCGGGCTTCGTGCCCAACATCTTCATGGCGCTGGCTCATCGCCCGGCCGAGTTCAGAGCCTTTTTCGCCTATCACGACGCGTTGATGGAGAGTAACGAAGGGCTGTCCAAGGCGGAGCGTGAACTGGTGGTGGTGGCCACCAGCGCCACCAACGATTGTCTCTACTGCGTCGTCGCCCACGGCGCCATCTTGCGAATCCGGGCCAAGGACGCCCTGATCGCCGATCAGGTGGCGGTCAATCCGGCCAAGGCCGACCTGTCCGATCGGGAGCGTCACATCGTGGACTTCGCCTTGAAGGTGACAACCGACTCGGCTGCTGTGTCCGACGCCGATCTTGAAGCCATGCGTCAGGCCGGGTTCAGCAACGACGAGATTTGGGACATCGGTGCCATCACCGCCATGTTCGCCATGTCGAATCGGTTGGCCAACTTTATTTCGGTCCCACCCAACGACGAGTTCTACTCGATGGCGCGGTGAACGTTCCTACAGCGGGAGGGCTTCTTCGGCTATTGGGAACACCTCGAGGATGAGCCGGCTGTCGGTCTGCTGAGCGTGGCCGTTGTCTCGCAGGCTGTTCAGCAGGTCGTAGAGATCCTCCGGGGAGGCAACCCGGGCCCGCAGTCGGAAGTCCACCGGGCCGGTGAGGTGCACGCATTCGACGATGCGATCGTCGGCAAGCACGGTGCGGCGGAAGTCCGGTCGATACTCCTGCGATGTCAGCCAGATATCGATGGAAGCTTCGATGGGGCGACCGAGTGCGGCGTGATCCACTTCGGCTCTGAATCCGGTGATCACACCGCTTGAGGTCAGCCGTTGGACCCGGGCCGCAGCGGCGTTCGGGCTGAGCCCGACCTTGCGGCCGAGCTCCCGCTGCGTCAACCTGCCGTCGCTTCGAAGAGCACCGATAATTTCTCTGTCAATATCGTCTATCACTGCGTATTCAACTGTAGCAGGCCACTGTGACCGATTGAAACAGTTACATACTCGGCTGAATGTGGTGCAAAATGAGGTTCATGAAGCTGAACAACGATTTTTCCTCAGTCGGCGTGGACTTCGATGGTGACTTCGACGCTCGATTCAACCAACTGCTCTCCGCGTGGAACGTCCACCAGGACATTCGGTTCGGTGGCGCCGACCTCAATGCCCTCTGGGGTTCCCGACAGCGACTGGCCGCCGTCCGCGCCGCTGTTCGTAACTGAGCAACCGGCGTAGCCGCATAGACGCAACATCCATCCGCAATCAACGACTGCCGACTCGGCCTATGGTCAGGGTCGGCAGCGTCGCGTCGGG
>JAHDFR010000035.1:2507-17289 GCA_020628065.1 Acidimicrobiales bacterium | reverse complement strand
GTACGAGCTGGTCGAAACCGCTGTAGCCGAGCGGGCAATATCCCCTGAGGGCATGTTGGAGGCCTCAGGGAAGCGCACTAGCATAGATCGTTGGTCTGCCCGCTGCACGTGTTTCTCCGCCAGGAGGTGCAAATGGCAGCCGGTAGCGACCCGCCGACGGCGGGGAGTTGCTAGGGAAGATCAACGTGCCGGTCCCGCCAGCACGAACTGTTGGTTAGCTACCTGACTACCACAAGTCTGTTGGCGGCCTCAAGTTTGCCGGTCCATACAGGTCCGGTGTTGAGGGGAGTGCTCCGGTGCGCCCCTCGGGGACGGCACAGCAACCATACGTACCAGGTACCGAAAGGGTGAATGTCCTGCCAAAGCCTAAAGAAGATGCAATCGTCCTAGAGGGCACGATCACCGAGTCGCTCCCGAACGCCATGTTCCGGGTCGAACTTGAGAACGGCCACACTGTGCTTGGACACATTTCCGGAAAGATGCGACGTCACTACATCCGCATCCTGCCCGGGGACAAAGTCCAGGTGGAACTGACCCCGTACGACCTCACACGGGGACGCATCACATACCGCTACAAGTAGGATCCGGCGGTCCTGAGGCTCAGGTCTGAGAACCGCCAACCCAGACTCTTTCACCAGGTGCGAGAAACGGCCGGCCTCAGCGGCGGCACCGTTTCCCCCCAATTCTCTTCCAGATAGATCTTCGAGATAGATAGCAGAAACCGAGTTCGACAATGAAGGTTCGTCCCAGCGTCAAACCAATGTGCGAAAAATGTAAGGTGATCCGCCGGAATCGAACGATTCGGGTCATCTGCGAGAACCCTCGACACAAGCAGAGGCAAGGCTGATATGGCTCGTATAGCCGGCGTAGACATTCCCCGAGACAAGCGCACCGAGGTCGCACTGACCTACGTGTTCGGTGTCGGCCGTTCCACGGCCAAGACCATCGCTGAAGCCACTGGTGTCGACCCCACCACTCGGGTCAAGGACCTCACTGATGACGAGGTCATGCGCATTCGGGGCTGGATCGAGTCGAACGTAAAGACCGAAGGTGACCTTCGACGTGAGGTGTCTCAGGACATCAAGCGCAAGATGGAGATCGGCTGCCACCAAGGTATCCGTCACCGCAAGGGTCTGCCGGTGCGTGGTCAGCGCACACAGACCAACGCCCGCACCCGCAAAGGCCCGAAGAAGACCGTGGCCGGCAAGAAGAAAGCAACCAAGTAATGGCCAAGCCTGCTGCAGGGGGTCGTCGGCCCCGAAAGCGCGATCGTAAGAACGTCACCTACGGTGTGGCGCACATTAAGTCGAGCTTCAACAACACCATCATCGCCATCTCCGACATGGAAGGCCACATCCTGGCCTGGTCGTCGGCCGGCAATGTCGGTTTCAAGGGTTCCCGCAAGTCCACCCCGTACGCCGCTCAAATGGCGGCCGAAGCCGCTGCCCGTCGGGCCATGGAGCACGGCGTTCGCAAGGTCGACGTGCAGGTCAAGGGTCCCGGCTCGGGCCGCGAGACCGCCATCCGGTCCATTCAGAACGCCGGTATTGAGGTGACAGGCATCAAAGATGTGACGCCCGTGCCCCACAACGGTTGTCGTCCGCCTAAGCGTCGGAGGGTCTAGGTCATGTCACGTTACACCGGCCCTCGGGCCCGAGTATCCCGCCGTCTAGGCACCAACATTTTCGGCACCCGGGGTGAGGCTCTCGCTCTGGAGAAGCGCCCCTACCCGCCCGGCGTCCACGGCCGCACTCGCCGTCGTGGTAACGCCAGCGAGTACCTGGTCCAGCTTCAGGAGAAGCAGAAGGCCCGCTTCACCTACGGACTGACTGAGCGTCAGTTCCGCACCGTTTACAAAGAAGCCTCCCGACGCGACGGCGTGACCGGCGAAAACATGCTCAGGTTCCTTGAGCTGCGCCTGGACAACGTGGTGTACCGCGCCGGCTGGGGCTCAACCCGCCCGCAAGCCCGACAGTTTGTATCCCACGGCCACATTCTGGTCAACGGCAAACGGGTCAACATCCCCTCGTATCGAGTTCGCAAGGGTGACGTCATAGAGATCAAGCCCAAGACTCAGGCCAACCCGATCCTCCAGTGGAACAAGGATGTGCTCGATCGCACTCCTCCCGCCTGGATCGATCGCGACGGCGACTTCAAAGCCAAGATCTACTCCGAGCCGCTTCGTGAGCAGATCGACGTGCCTCTGCGCGAGCAGCTCATCGTCGAGCTCTACTCCAAGTAGCGGTTCGCCCGCACTTTCATCACTTCGATCCCGTCCCCGTGGCAACCCGCCGGGTTGCAAAAGACCGCCCCAAGGAGTCCCCATGCTGGTAATTCAGCGCCCCACAGTTGAACAGCTTGATGACGGCGAGAGTAGCCGTGGCCAGTTCGCCATTGGCCCGTTAGAGCCCGGTTTCGGCCATACCCTCGGTACCTCACTGCGACGGGCCCTTCTGTCGTCGGTCCCCGGGGCTGCTGTCACTACGGTCCGTTTCGATGACGCCCTGCACGAATTCGACACCGTCAAGGGTGCCGAAGAGGACGTCACCGACGTCATCTTGAACGTCAAGGACATCGTCGTTACCTGCGAGAGCGAGGAGCCGGTCATCCTGCGCCTCGACGCCGCCGGCCCCGGTTCGGTAACCGCCGGCGACATCTCGTGCCCGCCCGAGGTGGAAATCCTCAACCGCGACACTCTTATTGCCACCCTGAACGATCAGGGTCGTCTGGCCATGGATCTCACGGTCGAACGTGGCCGGGCCTGGCTGTCGGGCAAGCGTGAAGGCGCCAGCTCGACCATCGGTGTCATCCCCATCGACGCCATCTTCTCACCGGTACGCCGGGTGTCCATCTCGGTGGAACCGGTTCGTGTCGAAATGTCAACCGACTTCGACCGTTTGGTTCTCGACATCGAGACCGACGGTGCCGTATCGCCCCGTGACGCTCTGGCTTCGGCCGGCGCCACCGTGCGTTCACTGTTCCAGCTGGTCGAGGAAATGAGCGAAGAGCCTGAAGGCCTCACCTTGGGTGAAGCCCCGGCCGCCGCCTCCGGTTCCCCCGACTTGGAACTGCCCATCGAAGACCTGGAGCTCTCCGAGCGCCCCCGCAACTGCCTGAAGCGGGCTCAGGTCAACACGGTCGGTGAACTGCTGACCAAGAACGAAGACGACCTGCTGGCCATCACCAACTTCGGCCAGAAGTCGCTCGACGAAGTAATCGCCAAACTGCACGAGCGGGGTCTCACCCTGCGGGGATCACGCTGATCAGGTCTGTTGACCTGACCGGCACCCGGATTCTGCGAACGAATTTGTAGGAAGAAGAACAGACAATGCCTGGACGTCCACGCAAAGCCCGCCGATTCGGCGGAAGCTCATCACATCAGAAGCTGATGATGGCCAACCTGGTCGCTTCGCTGGTGGCAGCCGAAGGCATCGTCACCACCGAAGCCAAGGCTAAAGCCATGCGCCCGGTGGCCGAGCGCATCATCACCAAAGCCAAGAAGGGCGACCTGCACAACCGTCGCCAGGTTCTGGCCTATCTGGGTGATGTGGAGATGACCACCAAGTTGTTCGACGAGGTTGGTCCCCGCTACGCCACCCGGCCCGGCGGCTACACCCGCATCCTGAAGCTCGGTCCGCGCAAGGGCGACAACGCCCCGATGGCCCGCATCGAACTGGTCTAAGTTTCGAGGGCCTCTTCGAGGCCCTCGAACACGAGTTTGGCTAGGCCAAACTCGGACGCGCTGTTCCGGGACAGACCAGTCATGGACGATCGAGTCAATGTGCGGATGACGGTTGCCTATGACGGCACCGGGTTCCGTGGGTTGGCCGCCAACGATGGTGTACGTACCGTTGTCGGTGAGCTGCAGCGGGTTTTGGAGCCTCTGCTTGGCGAGATCCCCAACATTGTCATGTCGGGACGAACCGATGCCGGCGTGCATGCCTGGGGTCAGGTTCTATCGTTCGCCATGCCTCAGCGGGGACACGGGCTGGAGCGTATTCAACGATCGATCAACAGCCGTTTAGGGCCTGAGATTGTGGTTCGCCACATTGATGTGGCGCCGGATGACTTCAGCGCCCGGTTCTCGGCCACCGGCCGCCGATATCGGTACCACGTCCTCAACGGGTCCACCCAGGACCCGTTTCTGGCTGCAACGGCATGGTGGGTTGACAAGCCACTGAATCTCGAGCAGATGTCCGAGGCCTGCCCGTTCCTTGTGGGCGAGCATGACTTCAGCTCGTTTTGTCGTCGACCGAAACCTCAATTGTCTGACAACGGGGACGTGGTGGAGGCGTCTCTGGTTCGTCGGGTGACCGGGGCCAGATGGCGGGAACTCGACTATCTCGACGACAGCGTCGAGACCGACGGCGGTCAAATGTCAGATCCGAGCGGCAACGTAGCGGGCCGCCTGTTGCGGTTTGAGATTGAGGGCTCGGCCTTTTGTCATCAGATGGTCCGCAGCATCGTCGGCTTCATGGTGGCCGTCGGCACCGGAAAGAGGGCAAGCATCGAATTGCCCGATGTTCTGGCCGCCCGTGACCGGTCGGTAGCTGAGAATCCGGCACCCCCACACGGTCTGACGCTCTGGGAAGTCGACTACCAATAGGGCCATCCACCCAGCGGTGCGACTTGCATGCCTGCGGTGCGTCTATATCCTTGTGGCAACACATCGAGGTTTGCACGGTGGCAGTCAAACTTGACAACGGCTCGACCGGCGACTGGTTGCCGGATGACTCGCCTAGATACGGATCGATCGGCCGCGTCGATGATGGTGTATTCGGGTCGGAGCGACCCCCGTTCGCTCAACGTCCTCCGGCCGAGCAGCACGGGGTCCATCGCCATGTTCCCAGAGGCGTTCTTGGCATAGTCGCCGCCTGTGCCATCGGCGCTTTGGTCTACGCCGCCGCTTCGGCCGGCAGTTCAGATGAGCAGCAGGCGGAAGTGCTGGTCGAAAGCCCGGAGTCGTCGGACTTCACGTCTGAACCGGCCGCGCCCAGTGTTGGTGAGACTGGTGAAGAGGGCCAAGTGGACGCTCAGTCCGAGCGGTCGGAGCGGGCCAGCGGAACATTCGACAGTACATTCGACAGTACATTCGACAGTGGCGAGCCGCTCGTTGATGACACGAGCCAATCAGGTGGGGAGGTGAAGACCGTGGACCCCGCCGACCTGGTTTTCGCTGGTCCGCCGGTGACCGGAAACGAATCGACAGTCGGGAGTCCCGATACGACGACGCCGCCGGTGACGACAGGGCTGACCACGTCTTTGGTCTCGTCCACCACGCAGACATCGACCACGACAACCACGACGACTACAACCACATCGACAACAACGACAACCACGACAACCACGACAACCACGACGGTGGCGCCGGCGCCGGTCAACCTTGTGGTCGATCCGAGCTTCGAGTCCGGTGCGATCGCCGACGGACAGTTCGGAGATGCCACCTTCGCCGGTTGGGTGACGTCGAGACCGGGCAACACTGTTGAGACCTGGGGCGCCGGTCACCGAGGCATCCAGCCGTCCAGCGGCCGTCAGTTCATCGAACTCAACGGAAATGGGCCTGACACCATTACCCAAACCCTGACGGCGACACCCGGGCAGAAGTATCAATGGGCCATCGACCATCAGGGGCGGTTGGATGTCGACACCATCGAGGTGTTGGTGAACGGCCGGTCGCAGGGCAGGTTCAGTGCCCAACCAGGATCGTGGACCACCCACGTTGGTACGTTCGTCGCCGATGCTGCGGCGATATCAGTGGCGATTCGTGCCGTGGACCCGGGCTCGGCCGCCAACTTCATCGACAACGTCAGAGTTGTCGCAGTCCGTTAGGTTACAGCCGGTGTCAACGCCGTAATTGAGCGGTTGGAGCGGCGCTGAGACGGGCGTAGACTCATAAGGTCGTTGAATGCGGTAATGCCATACCCGCATGTGGTATGAAGCCCACCGCAGGAGACGCCGTTGAAGCCCGAGATCCGGCCGTCCTGCGGGGCCTGTCCGGCGGGCTGCCAAGATCGTACTGCACACCAACCCGAGCCCCGCTCGATTGTTGCAGCTGAAGCAGGGAACGTACCGTGAAGACGTACTCACCAAAAGCATCTGAGATTCAGCGAGACTGGTTCGTCGTCGACGCCGCTGGAATGACCCTGGGTCGCATGGCCACTGAGGTCGCTCGAGTCTTGCGTGGCAAGCACAAGCCGACCTTCGCTCCCCACATGGACACCGGCGACCACGTGATTGTCATCAACGCCGACAAGGTGGTGCTGACCTCCAACAAGGCCGATCGCAAGATGGTCCATCGTCACTCCGGTTACCCCGGCGGTCTTCGCAGCGAAACCTACGCCGAGAAGATGAACCGCAAGCCTGCCGACGCTGTACGGCAGTCAATCGTGGGTATGTTGCCCAAGAATCGCCTCGGACGGCAGCAGGCCACCAAGCTGAAGGTCTACGCCGGCGAGTCACATCCGCACTCCGCCCAGAAGCCGCAACCGCTCGAAATTGCCGGCGCCCGTCGAGAAAGCTGAGAGGTTACGACGTGTCAACCATCCAAGCAACAGGCCGTCGTAAGCAGGCCGTAGCCCGTGTCCGGGTCACTGCCGGCACCGGTCAGATCACCGCCAACGGTCGAGCTTTTGAGGACTATTTCCCTTCAGCTGTTCACCGCACGCTGATCACCGAGCCACTACGGCTCACCAGCAACGAAGAGTCGTTTGACATCGCTGTGACCCTTCACGGTGGTGGGCTTTCCGGTCAGGCCGGTG
Organism: Acidimicrobiales bacterium; assembly: GCA_020628065.1. Taxonomy (GTDB): domain Bacteria; phylum Actinomycetota; class Acidimicrobiia; order Acidimicrobiales; family SZUA-35; genus JAHELU01. Next base: position 10,531 of record JAHDFR010000035.1, on the reverse strand, counting down.
CCTTCCGTTTGGGAATCACCCGGGCGTTGGTCGAGTCTGACGGCGAGGATCGTTCCACGCTGAAGGCTGCCGGGTTGCTAACCCGCGACCCCCGCAAGAAAGAGTCGAAGAAGTACGGCCTCAAGAAGGCCCGTAAGGCTCCTCAGTACTCCAAGCGCTAGTCGCGGCTCGCCTACAGCTCGTAAGCGCAGTATCGCCGGGTCATGTCAAAAGCGTCTGTTCCTACCTTCGGAACCGACGGGATTCGTGGTGCCGCCGGCCGTGATCTCACACCCGAGGTTGCGCTGGCTCTCGGCCGAGCCGCCGCCGGGGTGCTGGGCGGAGACACCATTGTTATTGGCTCCGACACCCGGCAGTCGTGCCCCACGTTGGTTTCGGCTTTCTCCGCCGGTGCCTGGTCGATGGGTGCCGACACTATAGATCTCGGTGTTGTTCCCACCCCGACCGTGGCTGCTGTCGCCGCCAAGCTGGATCTTCCGGCCGCCATGGTGTCGGCATCACACAATCCTTACAGCGACAACGGGATCAAGTTGTTCGGCCCCGGCGGTTTAAAGCTTCGGGCCGAAGCCGAGGCCGAAGTCCAGGGTCGCTATCTCACATTGGTGGAAGGCGGCCATGGTGCCGTTTCCGGAAACGACCCGGTTCCGCTCGGATCGCAGCGGCCGGCCGACGGATTGGCCGACCACTGGGTCGATCTGGTCGTTGGTTCAGTGGACCCATCGCTGGCCGACCGGCTGGCGGGGCGTCGCCTTGTCATCGACTGTGCTCACGGCGCAGCCCACAACCTGGGGCCGGCAGTATTCGAACGTCTCGGCCTTGACGTGACTGTCATCGGGGCCGAGCCCGATGGCATCAATATCAACAGCGGAGTCGGTTCCACCCACCCGGAAGCGTTGCAGAAGGCAGTAGTCGACTCAGGCGCTGACCTGGGGTTTGCTTTCGACGGCGATGCCGATCGGGTGCTTGCCGTCGACGGCAACGGTTCACTGGTTGACGGTGATCGCCTCATCGCTCTCTTGGCCCTGGACTGGTCGGCCCGGGGACGCTTGGCCGGAAACACCGTGGTTGTCACCGTAATGACGAACCTCGGCTTCCATCGGGCCATGGATGCCGCCGGTATATCGGTGGCCTCGACTGCGGTCGGGGACAAGCACGTGCTTGCCGCCCTGGACGACCACGGCTATTCGTTGGGTGGTGAGCAATCAGGCCACGTCATTTGTCGTCAACTGGCCAGCACCGGTGATGGTGTGCTGACTGCGGTGCAGCTGTTGGACGTGGTGGCCCGATCGCCTCGTTCGTTTGCCGAAGAGGCGGCTTCAGTCATGGATACCGTGCCGCAGATTCTCCGCAACGTTCGCTTGGAGCGACGAAACCCCGAGGCGGCCGCGGTCATCGCCGATGACGTCGCTGCCGTTGAGCGGGAATTTGGTGCCGATGGTCGAGTAGTGGTCCGCCCTTCGGGCACCGAGCCGCTGTTGCGAATTATGGTGGAGCACGTGGAGCCGGCCGTGGCCGAGCAGGCGGTTGATCGCCTTGAATCCGCTGCCCTGGCCAAATTGTGACCACGCCAAGCTCGGAATCCGGTGACCGACGCATAGGGTGAGTAAGAGCCGAATGGGGAGTATTCCGATGGGGGGCAGTCACATGGACGGCGGTCACATGGGCGGTAACGTCGTGGGAATCGGCACCGACCTGGTGGAGGTCGACCGTATGCGTGATCTGCTGTCCCGCCGTCCCAGATTCGTCGACCGAGTCTTCACCACCGGTGAGCGAACATACTGCGAGGCGGCAGTTGATCCGTCGGAACGTTTCGCTGTGCGGTTCGCAGCGAAGGAGGCGGTGTTGAAGGCGCTGGGAGTCGGACTCGGCGGCGCCGACTTCTCAGACATCGAGGTCATTCGAGCCGAGTCGGGCAAACCGGATCTCAGGATTACCGGGCGAGCCGCCGCTTTGGCCGAAGAGCAGGGAATCTACCGGTGGTTGATCACCATGTCCCACTCGGAGTCGATGGCCCAGGCCTTTGTGGTTGCGCTTGGCGATGACCGATTGGCCTGAATCCGTCGGCTCGGGGGCCGGTGGTTCTGACTCCTACACTCATGGCTCTTCCATGCACGAACCGGGCTGGGTTGGTGCCGGCGAATCGAGTCCCGATCTACGTCAGGCGATCTCACGGTTGTGGGCCGACTTTCGACCCGATGGCACCGACGGTATCGACGGATTCGGACTTGTGCCGGAGCTGCCGTTCGACGCTGTTTTGGCCCGCGCCCGCTCAAACACCGGCGACCGTTCAACTGAAGGCCTCCTGTGCGTTCCCCGCCTGCTGGAGCTGTTGGTAGGCCACGACCTCAGCGTGATCGAGGCCCGCCAGGCCATGCAGCAGGTGGTGGCGGTCGAGACCTTGATGTCAACCGATCAGCGATTGTCGGTGCAACAGGTTCTGGAATCCTGGTGGTTGCAGTCGTTGAAACGGGAGGTGGGGGAGCAGACCCCAGGGTTCCCACCGCCGGTGGTTCTCGGTCTGGTGGCCCGGTGGCCGTCTCCCATGACCCGGTGGTTGACCCCTTGGCTGGAGCAACTGGACGGCCCTGGCGCGAAGTATCTGGTCGACACGATCGCCGCCCTGGAGTTGTCCGTCCTCGACGCGGCCGGCCACGGTGAGGCGGCTGACGTTGCCCCATGGCGGGTGATGGTGCCGTTGTTGGCCGAGGCATGGCGGGGCGTTGATGATGCCAAGGGTCAGCTGTTGTCCTGGGCCCGCAGTGAAACGGTCGTCAACGGGCTGGTTCTCATCGGAGCCGTGCACCTACACTCTGACCACTACCCCGAGCTGCTCAGCGACGTTTTGGACTTGCTGTTGGAGGGCTAACGGCGACGGCGTGGAGTGTCTCACATCCGGCGCCACTCATTGGGTGAAGGCCGAGAAGGACACCATCGATGAGTTCTTGCCCTGGAGGAACATAGCAATGCGCCCGGTTGTCACGGCCAAGCAGATGAGGGCCATTGACGACGATGCCCCGGAGTCGGTCTCCGAGCTTGTTGAGAGAGCGGGTTGGGCCACGGCGAGAGCGGCGCTGGACATGATGGGCGGCGGCTACGGACGTCGGGTGGCGATCTTGGCCGGCAAGGGGAACAACGGCTCCGATGGTCGCAGTGCGGCCCGCTATCTGGCCCGGCGGGGCGTGGTGTGTGAGATCTTCAATCTGCCGTTATCCGATCGGGACTGGGGGTTGTTGACGGCTGGGCTCGTCGGCGGTGTGTATGACCTCTTGATTGACGCCGCAGTGGGCACCGGGGCAAGTCGACCGTTTGATGAAGGTATTGAATCGCGAAAGACGCCGGTGTTGGCTGTCGATCTTCCTTCCGGTGTTGATGCCAACACGGGACAGTTGATCGGAGAACCCATCGTTGCCGACCGGACAATAACCTTCGGAGCGTTCAAACCGGGTTCCCTGTTGCCTCCCGGGCGATGGGTGTCGGGCGAGGTGCAAGTAGCAGATATCGGACTGGACTGTTCCCGGGCCGGGATCGGACTGCTTGGTTCCGATGACGTGGCCGACGGTTGGCCGCGCCGCGCCACCGAAGCCCACAAGTGGCGTCATGCTGTAGCCGTGGTTGGAGGGTCGGCTGGGATGACCGGAGCCGTGAGCCTGGCGTCGGAGGCGGCGTTCAGGGCAGGTGCCGGATACGTTTTGCAGGTCATAGCAGAGGAGGGAACCGCCCGGTCCGGTGGTCTCTCCCCGGTGGAGGCGGTGACGGTGCCGGCGGCCAGCGCGGTGTTGGGCGATACCCATGATCGCTCGGGCAAGCGGAACAATGACCGGTCAGCGGTTAGCCGTCCGGCTGGTGCCGCTGATGTTTCCCGCTGTCAGGCTTTGGTCGTCGGGCCGGGGCTGGCGGTGAGTGTAGGTGCGTTGGATCTGGTGTCGGCGTTGACCGCCAACTTTCGTGGCCCGGTGGTGGTGGACGCCGGTGGTCTCGACCCTCGTGTCCTGGAGCGAGTTCAACGCAGCCGCCCGGAGTATGCCGAGCCGCCTATTCTCACGCCCCACGAAGGTGAGTTTGAGCGACTCACCGGTTCCAAACTGGGCCCTGATCGTATTCGTGCCGTCCGGCGAACGGCGGCGACGCTGGAGTGCATTGTTCTACTCAAGGGGCCGACCACGGTTATCGCCCATCCCGATGGTCGGGTGTTGCTTTCGTTGGCCGGAGACGAACGTCTGGCCACCGCAGGTTCCGGTGATGTGCTGGCCGGGGTGATTGGGGCCGGCCTGGCCGGTGGTTTGGCTCCGTGGATGGCGGCGGGTCTTGGAGCCGAGCTCCATGGACGGGCGGCCGCTCGGGGTCGGGCGATTGGGTGCATGGCCTCGGATTTACCGGGGTTGATCGCCGATTACCTCGATGATTCACCGCCATAACCCGAACGGCCCAACGCGGTTCCGGCCGTGGCCTTAAAGTGATACAACGTCTGGCCGAAATGTCTTTATTGATGTATCATTTCGTCATGTCCGGTTCGCACGCCGATAACGGCAACTCCACAGACACCTACGAACCCATCGAGACCGCTTCGGTTGATGAGCTGCGTGCTCTCCAACTCGATCGGTTGCGGGACAGCCTGCAACGGGCTTACGACAACGTACCTCACTACACAATGGCCTTTGATGCCGCCGGTGTTCACCCAAAAGACGTCGGCTCCTTGGCCGACCTGGCTGCGTTTCCGCTGTTGACCAAAGAACACCTCCGCCAGAACTATCCGTTCGGAATGTTTGCCGTTCCCCGAACCGATGTCGTCCGAATCCACGCATCTTCGGGTACCACCGGCAAAGCAACGGTGGTTGGCTACACGACCAAGGACGTGGACACCTGGGCCACAGTGATGGCCCGCTCCATGTACGCCGCCGGAGCACGCCGGGGTGACGTGGCCCACGTAGCCTACGGCTACGGGTTGTTTACCGGTGGTCTCGGTGCCCACTATGGCGCTGAGAAGCTGGGTTGCACAGTGGTTCCGGTGTCGGGCGGTCAGACCGAGAAGCAGGTGCAGCTCATCGTCGACTTCGAGCCTCGGGTCATCCTGGTTACGCCGTCGTACTGTCTCAACTTGATAGACGAGATGGAACGACAGGGGATCGACCCGGCCGCCACCTCGCTGGAGATCGGGATCTTCGGGGCCGAACCGTGGACAGACGAGATGCGGGCCGAGATCGAAGCCCGGCTGGGAATCCACGCCATCGACATCTACGGGCTGTCCGAAGTAATCGGCCCGGGTGTGGCCCAAGAGTGCATCGAGACCAAGGACGGCCCAACTATCTGGGAGGACCACTTCTACCCGGAGATCATCGATCCGGAAACCGGTGAGGTGCTGCCTGAAGGGTCAGAGGGTGAGCTGGTGTTCACCTCACTGACCAAAGAGGCCTTCCCGGTCATCCGCTATCGGACCAGAGACCGCACCCGTTTGCTTCCCGGCACCGCTCGAACCATGCGACGTATGGCCAAGGTGACGGGCCGCACCGATGACATGTTGATCATCCGGGGGGTAAACGTCTTTCCCTCACAGATCGAAGTGCAGGTGTTGGCCACCGAAGGCCTCAGTCCTCATTATCAGCTGACGGTTGACTCCGATGGGGCGATGAAGACGCTTGCGGTGGCGGTTGAGCGTTCGCCCGAAACCGGCGAGTCCGACACGGCCGCACTGGCTGAGGCGCTGCAAAACAAGATCAAAGGCAACGTCGGGATCAACACCGATGTGCACGTACTGCAACCCGAAGCCCTACCCCGATCAATGGGCAAAGCGGTGCGAGTAGTCGATAGGAGTAGCCGATGAGCGAAACGACCACCAATAACCAAGCGGTCGACGAATCAACCGATCCTGACCTGCAGGCCGAGTTCGATGCCCGGCTGGCAGCCGATCAGAAGGTCGAGCCCAGAGACTGGATGCCCGAGAAGTACCGCAAGACCATGATCCGTCAGATCGCCCAACACGCCCACTCCGAAATCATCGGCCAACAGCCCGAAGGTAACTGGATCACCCGGGCCCCGACGCTGAAACGCAAGGCCATCCTGATGGCCAAAGTTCAAGATGAGGCCGGACACGGTCTGTACCTGTACTCGGCGGCCGAGACGTTGGGTGTCTCCCGCGACGAACTGATGGACATGTTGCACACCGGGCGACAGAAGTACTCGTCGATCTTCAACTATCCGACGCTGTCGTGGGCCGACATGGGGGCCGTCGGCTGGCTGGTCGACGGTGCGGCCATCACCAATCAGGTGATGTTGACCCGCACCTCGTACGGTCCCTACGCCCGAGCGATGATTCGCATCTGCAAGGAAGAGTCCTTTCATCAGCGTCAGGGCTACGAGATCATGCTGACGTTGTGCAACGGTACCGAGGCTCAGAAAGCCATGGCTCAGGACGCTCTCGACCGGTGGTGGTGGCCGTCGCTGGCAATGTTCGGCCCCCCCGACGCCGAATCCACCCACACCGCACAGTCGGTGGCCTGGAAGATCAAGCGGGAAACCAACGATGAGCTGCGGCAAAAGTTTGTGGACATGACCGTGCCCCAAGCTGAGATCCTGGGTCTCACCATTCCCGACCCCGACCTGGAGTGGGACGCCGAGGCCGGTCACTATCGCTTCGGTGAAATCGACTGGGACGACTTCTGGCAGGTGGTGAAAGGCAACGGCCCATGCAACCGGGAACGTATTGCCCACAAGACCAAAGCCTGGGACGACGGCGCCTGGGTCCGTCAAGCCGCCGTTCAGCATACGCGGCGAGCCTCGCAGGCCTCACCAAGCGAAAACTTGGTCCTTTCGCCATCTGATGCAGGTGCGGCATGAGCTACGACGTTGCCGTTCGGCCTGACGGCCTCACTAACCGAGTTTCGGGCAACCCGTTGGGTTGCGCGGCGAAACTCGCCGGCGGTGCGGTCTCATGAGCTACGACGTACCGCCGGTTGAGGGGGAAGTTGAGGCTGAGGCCAACGAGGGCACGGCGGGAGAGTTTCCGTTGTGGGAGGTCTTCGTGCGAGCTGATCGGGGCCTGAACCACGTGCACGCCGGAAGCCTGCACGCCCCCGATGCCGAAACCGCCGCCCGTAACGCCCGTGATGTCTACACCCGCCGTCAGGAAGGCGTGAGCGTGTGGGTGGTGCCATCGTCGGCCATTTACGCCTCCGACCCTGACGACCGGGAGGCATGGTTTGACTCCGAGAAGCCGTACCGTCATCCCACCTTCTATGAGCTGCCCGACGAAGTCGGGCACATGTAGCGAGAGCAGACAATGACCCCGTTACTGACATACGTTCTGCGTCTGGCCGACGACAATTTGATTGTCGCTCAGCGACTAGGCGAGTTGATAGCTTCCATGCCCGACCTGGAGGAGGACATTGCCGTGGCCAACATCGGGCTGGACCATCTGGGTCAGGCCCGCAACTTCTACCACTATGCCTCCGAGCTCGACCCCGATGGTCGGGACGAAGACCAGTTCGCCATGGAGCGAAGTGAGCGGGAGTTCCTCAACGCCACCCTGGTGGAGCAACCTAACGGTGACTTCGCTCAGACCCAGGTGCGGCAATTCCTTCTCGATGCCTATCAGGTGCCGTTGTATGGGGCCATGACCGCCAGTGCCGATGAGCGCCTAGCCGCCATCGCCGCCAAAGCGGTCAAGGAGGCCCGATACCACCTGGAGCGTTCATCGGCATGGGTTGTACGCCTGGGTGATGGTACGCCGGAGAGCTTCGAGCGGGTCAGCCGAGCCGTTGACTACTTGTGGCCCTACGCCGGTGACCTGTTTCATGCCGACGACGTTGAAGTCGAGTTGGCAGAGTCCGGCGTAGCCGTCGACCCGGCAACTATTCGCCCGACGTTCAACGCCACCGTGGCCGCCATTTTCGCCACCGCCAACCTGACCGTGCCGGACGAAGCGTATGTGCGGAGTGGGGGGCGGACCGGGTTTCACACTGAACACCTTGGACACCTGCTACCGGAGATGCAGTCGTTGTATCGAGCTCACCCAGGGGCTACCTGGTGAG
>JAHDFR010000035.1:0-2407 GCA_020628065.1 Acidimicrobiales bacterium | reverse complement strand
GGTGAGTGACAGGGTGAGTGACAGGGTGAGTGACAGGGTGAGTGACAGGGTAGGTGGGCCGGTAGACGTAGCCGCTCTTCCTGACGTAGCCACTCTTCCTGACGAGGAAGAACTGTGGGCGGCAGCGGCAACCGTACCCGACCCGGAAATGCCCCCTCTCACCATCGCCGACCTCGGGATTCTGCGTTCGGTCTCCCGAGACGCCGACACCGCGGTCGTAACCATCACTCCCACCTACTCCGGCTGCCCGGCGGTCGACATGATTGAGGCTGGTGTGGTCGAGGCGGTGTCGGCCCTTGGTGTCGATGCCGGCCGTATTCGGGTTGAACGGGTGCTGGCCCCGGCATGGACCACCGATTGGATCACCGAGGACGGACGACGCAAACTGGCCGAGTCCGGCATTTCGCCACCCCGTCCGCTACTGATTGGAGAGCCGGCGGGAGAGATGCCAAAAGGCGAAGTGGCTGTGGCACTGACCGCTGGGTTGCCCAGAAGGCCGATGGGCGACATCACCTGTCCTCGCTGTGGTTCCGGATCGGTCGTCGAGCTCAGCCACTTCAGCTCCACGGCCTGCAAGTCCCTCTACCGGTGCGAGTCGTGCCGAGAACCGTTTGATCATGTCAAAGAGCTCTGACACCGTGACCGTTCCAACTTCGACCGGGGTCGAGTTCCACAAACTGTCGGTTTCCGCTGTCGAAGCCCTGACCGATGATTCGGTGGTTATCACCTTCGACGTGCCATCCGAGCTGGTGAACACCTTCACCCACATCCCCGGTCAGCATGTGGTCATCAAAGCCGACGTCGACGGCGAGGAGGTTCGGCGGACGTATTCGATCTGTAGCGAACCCGGGGTGCTACGCATCGGGGTCAAGCGGATTCCGGAGGGGGTCTTCTCAACCTTCGCCACCACCACGCTTGCGGTTGGAGACGTGCTTGACGTTATGGCTCCCATCGGGGAGTTCACGTTGAATCCGGCGACAGCCGGCGGTGGAAGGTACGTGGCGGTGGTGGCCGGCTCTGGTGTGACTCCGGCGCTATCGATGGTGACCGCCGTGTTGACCTCGCAACCCGATGCCCACTTCACCGTGCTCTATGGGAACCGCACCTCGCAGACCATCATGTTCATCGAGGAATTGGAAGGGCTGAAGGACCGCTATCCGTCCCGACTACAGCTGGTGCATGTGCTGAGCCGCGAGCCACATCAGATTCCCCTGTTCCAAGGACGAATCGATTCCGAGAAGATTCGGGCTCTGGCCGACAGCCTGATAGATGTTGACGCCGTCGACGGCTGGTTCCTTTGCGGACCACTCGACATGGTGGAAACCGTTCAAGCCACCCTCGGTGAGCTGGGCGTCAACCCCGACAATGTCCACTTCGAACTGTTCTACGACCAGCGAATCGAGACGATTCCTGACAACGGCAGCGCAACCGACGACGAGGGTTCATGCCTGGTTCGGGTCACCATCGATGGGCGTACGTCAGAGGTTCGGGCTGACCCCGACGGGCCGTCCCTGCTGGACTATGCCCGCTCGGTCAGAGCCGAGGTGCCGTTCGCATGCAAGGGAGGGATGTGTGCCACCTGCAAGGCCGTGGTGGCCTCCGGCGAGGTGACCATGACCAAGAACTACGCGTTGACTCCGGAGGAGTTGGCGGTCGGGTTTGTCTTGACCTGCCAGGCATATCCCACCACCAACGAAGTCCATCTCAACTTCGACGCCCGAGGGTGAACGGTAATAGGGCGGCAACGGCAAGCGGCCTTCGTGAGGCCTGACTACAGTCGGACAGATGAACGACTGGAACGCACAAGTCATCGAAGAATTCCGAGCCAACGACGGTAAGGTCGCTCAGTTCGGCGACGCGCCGCTGGTCATTCTCAACACCATCGGTGCCAAGTCGGGGCAGTTGCGGGAGATCCCGCTGGTAGCGCTGATCGAGGATGAGGCCATGTACGTGTTTGCTTCCAAGGCGGGAGCGCCAACCAACCCGGACTGGTATTACAACCTCAAAGCCAACCCGGAAATCACCGTCGAATACGGCGCCGAGTCCTTTGCCGCTCGACTTGACCAGCTTCCCGACGATGAGGGCCAAGCAACACTGCAACGACAATCGGCCATAATGCCCCAGTTCGGGGAGTATGTGGAGTCGGCCGCACCTCGCGTCATCCCGGTCTTTTCCATTAACCGGCGGTAAGGGAATCCGTGAGCGTGAGCTCAAGCTGACTCGCTCTAAATCCCCTGGGGCGTCGGCCGACGCCATGGGGGTATGTCGGTTGACCGCGGCTAATCATCCCCATCAGCCCGCATGTCACGGCGGCGAACCTCTCTGGTCGACCAGAACAGCCGGCGGTCGCCTGGTCGGAGTAGGAGACGTGGACCACTGCGTGCCGTCGGGGCGGTAGATCTTCAGC
>JAHDFR010000034.1:13325-36305 GCA_020628065.1 Acidimicrobiales bacterium | reverse complement strand
ACCTGGGACTCGTTGCCGTACATCGAAGCGGTGTCTAGGTGACGATAGCCGGTGGCCAGTGCGGCAGCCGCTGCGTCCGCGGCGGCCTGGCCTCGCAACTCCCAGGTCCCAAACCCGATGGCGGGCATGGACACGCCGTTTTTGAGGGTCACGGTCCTAGTTGCCATGGCCCGAACGTTAGCGGCTCGCCGGCTCGTGGCGGGGCGTCTTTGCCGCCGCTCGCTAGCATGCGCGTTCATGAGTCCTGCCGACAAGCAACCAACTGAACTGGTCGAAGAACTGCAGAACCGGCTGGATGGCAACCCGAAGTTGGCCGAAGCGTTTGCCGCGCTGACTCCCGGCCGTCAACGGGAGTACAACTTCCACATCGCTCAGGCCAAACAGGCCAAGACCCGAGAGAGCCGTATCGACAAGTGCGTGCCCAAGATCCTGGCCGGCCTGGGGTTTCGAGAGCTGGATGACGACGGGAAAGCGAAGCTGAGCGCCAAGATGAAGGCGAAGAAGAAGGCGGCCGGTGATGGGCCGGTGCTGCTGTCGGGCGGCAATCCCCAGATCCCCAAGGGGGACGGACCCGAGCCGGTGAACGCCTACCTGGACGCCATGCCCGGATGGAAACAGGGCGTCGGGCGGGAGTTGGACGCGCTCATCGAACGGGTCGTGCCCGAGGTGCGGCGAGCGGTCCGTTGGAACTCACCGTTCTACGGGGTTGAGGGCCGGGGATGGTTTGCCAGCTATCACTGCTTCGACCGCTACATCAAGGTCACCTTCCTCAAGGGAAGTCAGCTTGATCCCGAGCCACCGGAGAGTTCCAAAGACCCTGATGCCCGCTACGCCCACATTTATAAGGGCGCTGAGATTGACGTCAGCGCCTTTGAGGGCTGGATGCGCCAGGCCGCCGCCATCGACGGCTGGGACGGCTTCTGACAACGGCGATGGAACGCAACCGATGGACGGAACAGTAGTTGGGAGTTCTCTCGGTCCGGCCCTCGGGGTTCACGTCTGCTTGCGCTCGACAATTGTTTGGCGCGCTTGCATTCGCAGGTCCTGTAGCGTCGCCGTTGGGTGACCGATCAGTGTCGAAATTCCAAGCCGATCTCGCAATGTTGCTGTTGTTTCTCTGAGCAGCCCGGCATTTTCTGTCGTCACAGATATTACGGCTAGGTCAACCACATGGTCCGTGGCAAAGGCCTCAAGTTCCGACAACGGCATGTCAGCTCCGAGATGGTCGACGTGCCAGTTGTCTTCTCTCAGCGAGGCAGTGGCCATAGCTGTCGGCAGTGAATGGAGGTCCCCGGCCAAGGCGGCGACCATGGCGCGTCCACGTCGACGGCCGCGAGGATTCGGTGACACCTCGCCCAGAATTCGCGCCACAATTGGGGTGGCGCGGTGTTCTACGTAGATCGACAGCTCGCCGCTACGCCAACGAGATCCGATCTCGGCCAGCGGCGGTACGAGCACGTCCTCAATCAGTTGAGTAACTGAGGCCCCTTCCGTGATGAGTGTTCGAACGATCTTCTGGACTGCGGTCTCATCTCCGGTCAGCAATGCATCCTGCATCGCCCGCCGTTGCCGATCCAAGCGTTCGGTCGACGGGCAGGACGACGCCACCTTTACCGGTTGCCTGCGTCGCAGCAAGAAGGCATCCAGGTCGCTGGTGGTCACCACGTAGGTCGACCCCACCTTTACAGCGGGTAGTTGGCCGGACCGAAGCCACCGATACGCCGTTTGGTAGTGCACGCCGGCTCGGGTGGCCACCTCGTCGAGGCCGATCTCGTCTTCGCTGCTCAAGCACACCAGGGTAACCGGTAGCGCTAATTCAAGCTCATGAATACTAAAATAAACTAAGTAGTGCTAAATCATACTAAACAACGGTAAAGTCATTGGTGCCGCTTGTGGTCTCTTTGTCCTAGAGCGGCGCCACTTCCCCAAGTTGATTGAAATCCAAGGTGATTCAAAATGTCCTTTGAAAATCTCTACGAGTACACGGCTGCTCAGTTCGAGATTGTCTTGAGTGTCTTCACGCTCACCGCGGCGGTGTTTGCTGCTGTACTCGTCTACTCGATTGCTACGGCCGGATCGATATCACCCCGGTACCGCATAACCTCCTACCTCACCGGCGTTGTCATGGTGAGCGCATTCCTGGAACTCGGCCTGCTGGCCCTCCGATGGTCCGAGTCATTCAGCTGGAATGGATCCAGCTACGTCTTGGACGGGGACCTGTTCTCCAACGGTTTCCGCTATATGAACTGGAGCATTGACGTCCCGGTTCTACTGACGCAGCTGCTGATTGTCGCCGGTATTACCGGCGGCGTGTTCTTTAAACGGTGGGCGTCGTTCGTTGTGGCTGGCCTGGCCATGATCTGGACCGGATATGTCGGCCAGTTTGACGAGGTCGACGGCGGATCGCAATTCTGGACCTGGGGCGCCATCAGCACCGTGTTCTACCTGTGGTTGCTGTACGTGGCATGGCAGACAATCCGCGACGCTCGTGCCACGGCTTCGCCTTCGGTATCAAAGTTGTTCTCGTTTGTGTGGATCCTGTTCTTGGTGTCGTGGACCATCTATCCGCTGGCGTACCTGATGCCCCAACTTTGGGCAACCGCCGACGGTGTTGTCGCCCGCAACTTGATCTACAGCTTCGCTGACATCAGCTCAAAGGCGGTCTACGGAATTCTGCTGGCTGTCATCGCGCAGAAGGTCAGTGCCGAGGAGGGGTACAAGCCTGCAATCGAATCCAGCTTCTGGGTGCCAAAAGCTTCAGCAGGTGCACAGTGACTCAGCTAGCAGCCGACACTGCACTTTCACCGCTGGACAGGCCATATCCGGAACATGAGTCGAAGCCGTTCTTCGAGCAGACCGTCCAACTTCTGCGAGCGGTTCGAGACCACGACTTCGACACACTGGCCGGTCTGTGCGACGACGACTTCGGCATAGTGGACATCGCCCCGGATGGAAGCAACGTGGCCATCAGGTCCAGGGCCGAGTGGGAAGGCTGGTTTCAAGGCCTCTTCGCTCAGCTAAGCGAAATGCGGGCTGACACCGACAGCGCCATCCTTGCTTACGACGCAGTTCAGTCCGACGACATGGGTTTCTCAGTACTGGAATTTCAGCAGAGTCTCACGTTGGGCGAACTGTCAGCGACCTTTGACTGTATGACCACCATTGTTTGGAAGCTGGTCGACGGTGCGTGGAAGGAAGCTCGATGGCACGGATCAGTGTTGTCCAGCCAGGTGCCGCCGGAACTCTTGGCCGCCGCAGCCGAGTGACATAGCCATTTACGTAACCAACCGTGGCCCGAGGTTTCGCCTCGGGCCACGTTCGCGAGGCCGCTGCTTATCTAGGCCGGCAAACGTTGCATCACGTCGGCCACCCTCGCCCGGTCGAATTCCGAAGGCTCGGTAGCAATAAAGACGTCGAAGGTGTGTTGGCGCTGAGCTGATAATGGTTCGATCGGCCCCGGGAGGTCACGTCGACGCACTTCGGATTCCAGCGAACCCAACATGCGTAGTAGCGCAACAATCACCAATGGGTCGTCTGCGCCACATCGTCTAATAGGGCCGATGGCGCCCTCAAGGACGTCGGCATGGCGTAGATGCTGACGAACAAGGGAGCGACCGTCGGCCGTGCGATGAGTCGGTTGCTCACTGTAGGACCAAAAGGCAAGCAGCACCGTGCCAACACCGACGACAATCTCCTGGGCGGTGTTGGGGTCATTGATGCCGGGCGAGAGGGCTCTAAGAGCAACGTCAACCAGTTTGGTGATGCCGTATCCAAAGTCGTCCTGCATTGTACGTTCCGAACCCACTGCGACGGAGTCGCCGACGGCCTCCAGCCAATCCGATTCATCGCCTTCAGAAACGACGTAGAGAAACGGCTGGCCCGGGAGTAGATGAGAGCCGATTTCGGCGGTCAGGTAGCCGGTACTGCCGTTGGGCATTGCCGCCATCAATCGATCTTCGTCGATCTGTTGAATCCACCCCCCTTGTCTACTTACGACCGGTACGGCATTGTCAGGCGGCGTTGGTCTGTCCGAGGCTGCTACGACATTCGCTATCGAGGAGCCGGCCAGCTCATCTTCTAGTCGCTCGCCCCGTTGGCGCACCAGGTTTACTGTCTGGGAGGTGATGGTACGGGCAATGGATCCGACCCTTAGCGTGCTCGTGAGGTGGTCGACGTACCAGACGACTGCGGTCAGTGAGACGATGGCGAGGACAACAGCCAGAGATACCGAAAGATGAGGCGCTTGCGTTGAATCCTCGTCCGAAATCGACGTCTCCCTGAGAACCAGCAGGCAGAAGACGGCAGTGCCAAGAACGAGCCCGATAGTGTTTTGTTGACTTCGGTCGCCGGTCCAGTCGTGCAGAGTCCGGGGCGAAAAATTAGAAGATGCCAGTTGGACGGCAACCAGCATCAGCGACAGCAGCAAGGTGACCGATGTGATCAATCCGCTGGCCAAGGCGGTGAGAGTGGCTCTACCACCTTCCAACGTGACGGTTATGGACGCGGGCAGCTGAGTGGCGTCAATTCGTCCGTCGAGCGTCGCCATGACTCTCCACAGAACGACTGCCGCCCCGACATACAGCATTGGCACGAACAGCAACCGTTGGCTCGCGGCATAGACGAGTTGTCGAACTCTAACCACTCGTCTGGTCCGCGCCGTTCGTCGAAGTCACTGAACAAGTAAGTAAAGCTGACTCAATCCAAGGCCGCAACAGGATGACGTTCAGGTGGCAACGGGACAAGCTCGCAATGAAGTGTCGTTCACGCATCTCAGGATTGAGGCGCTGCGCATCGTCATTCCCGGCTGGGAACGGATTCTGGCTATGAGTGCGATCGACTAGAGATCGTCTCGGTCGTGACGTAGAGCCAATGCCATTGGGGCAAGGGCTACGAGTTGCACGGCCCCGGCGAAACCGAACGAGGTGCGGGTGCCGTATCGATCACCCACGACGCCGCCGATGACGGCCCCAACAACAAATGCTGTTCGGGTGATGGTTCGTGATGCTATGGCGGTGCGGCCGAGAATCTCGCTCGGGCAGTACCGCTGCACGTAGCCCCGTCCAATGGCCAACAAAACGCCGGAGAAGCCGGCCGCCACCGTCCAGGCGGCGACGGTGAGAGCAAGACTTTGTGCGGTCGAGATCGTCAGAAGAGACAGCGCCCCGAAGGCGGCTGAGGTGAGCATCACCGTTGGTCGCCCATAGCGGGCGGCCAGTCGGGCGGCCACGCTGCTGCCCACCGCTCCGGCGGCGGCAGCCAGAGTGAGGGTGACCCCGTAGGTGAGGGCCGATCCGTCGTACACCCGTCGGACCAGGACCACCAACAGACTGAATGCCGCCGCCGCCCCGACGTTGAAGACGGCAACAGATGCGGTCCACGGTCGCAGCATCGGATGGTGGCGGATGAAGCGAAGCCCTTCGGGGAGTTTGGCAAGCAGGCCGCCGACTGGCGTGTCGGGCGATGGTTGAGGTTCCTGTTTGGGGAGATGGCGAAAGGGAAATACCGAACTCAGATAGGTGAAACCGTCGGCCACGAACGGAGCCCACGGTGCAATCATGAACAACCCGGCACCGACGGGATTGCCGATCATGTCGTTGGTGACCAGCTCCACGCTGCTGATCCGGCCGTTGGCCCGGTCGAGATCGTTGCGTTCGACGATGGTGGGCACGGTGGCAACCACAGACGGGTCAACCAGAATCTCTCCGGCCGTTATCACGAACGCCACCACGCACAGCAGCCAGATGGACGCCACGTCAGTGAGTACCGCCGCTCCCAACGCCATCATGACCAGTCCCCGCCAAGCCTGGGTGGTAAGAATCAGGCGGCGGCGGTCGGCCTGGTCAACGATCACACCACCGAAGGGCCCGAACAACAACCAGGGTAGGAATTGGGCTGCCGTCACTCCGGCGATCAACTGCTGAGAGTCGGTAAGCGTCTCGGCCAGCAGCGGTAGGGCGGCCAGGCGGATGCCGTCGCCCAGGTTGGTGGTTGCGGTGGCCCGCAGCAACGCCTGGAACGTGGAGCCCAGTGGGCGATGGCTGGTCTCGGTGACCATGGTTGCAGTCTCCCACACCGTCCAGTGGCCCAGGCCCACCGGGTTGAGGTGACATGCGCCAATCGGAGCTTTTTGTATTACCGGTGTTCGTGACGGCGTCGGGTCGGCAAGCAAGTTTGACCAGCAGTCGAAGGTCATGGAGGGAATCACATGTCAGAGAACAAACGGGCGTTGTCGCGCCGAACTTTTGTGAAGGGGGCGGCAGCTTCAGCCGGCGCGGTCGCTCTCGGTGTGGCCAGGCCGACGGCGGCCGGAGCCCAAGCAAACGGAGGTTCGTCTGCCGTCGATGCCTGGCCGGAGCATGGAATTTATGACGCCACCATCGTGTATGGCGTCGACGAGCGGGTAGAGGGCAGCCCGTTTCTGCCCATGGGCGCCGACCGTGACACGTTGGCCTACCGGACCGAGGCGTACGACTTCTTCCGTGAGCAGTACGGCATCGACTTCGACCCGGAAGTTGTTGGCAATCAGTTCGCTTCCGATGGGCTCACTGGTTCTGTGTCGGTTCAAGCCATCAAGACCGGCGAGGGCAGCACCCACCAGGTCTACGCGCTCGATGCCCAGCACATCCCTCAGTGGAGGGGAAAGTTCCCGTTGACCTCGGTGGCGTTTCGGGACGACGGCTACTTCGTGTTTGTTCTGTCGGACTTCATCGCCCATGGAACTTATGGCGGTTTGGACGGCAAGCGGGTTCGGGCCGGGGACCTGTTGGTGCAGGGCGAGTACCGAATGTTCGACGGCGACGATCAGCTGATGGACACCATCACCTACTTCGCCGACACTCCGGCCACTGTCAATCCGTTTGCCGGCGACGTGGCCGCGTCCGAAGACGCCAGCTTTGTCAACATCACCTGCCGGGTGGAGAGCCCGCTGTTGGGCACCGGGTTGACCCGGGGTATCGGTGAGATGCGTCCACTGCCCGGCGGCTTGATGGATCTCGACTTCCGCTATGTGATGAGGTTCCCGTCCCGCCTGGACTCAGCCACCGTTGAGCGACCCAAGTGCGATTCCGTGCGAGCGTTGTAGCGACCGTAACGGTCGTGGCGATCCCGATGCCGTGGCGGCTCGGCCGAATGGGTGGCGGTGCCGCCTGTAGCTAAGGGCGTTGAGAGATGCTCAACACGTAGCCTGCGGGGTCCCGGAACCAACAGATCCGGGCCCCGCTGCCGGGAGCGGTCCAGATGCCTCTGTCATCCACCTCCATGCCGGGAAAGTCGGCCGGTTCGACCCCTTTGGCTTTCAGCTGATCCACGGCGGCCTCGACGTCGTCGACGATCCAATCGAGCACGGTCCACGGCGGCGGTTGGTGCTCGTCAACCTTGCTGATCCGCAGCTCGGCCGACGCCATCTGGAAGACAATGGCGAACGGTGAGTCGTCTATCTCGGGGAAGCCGAGCAGGCCGTTGTAGAAGGCTCGGGTCTCATCGGCGTTGGTGGTGGACAGAAAGACGGAGTGCGGGCTGTTACTGAGATTCATGGTGGCTCTCCGATGGTTGACGCAAGACCGTTGTGAACCGATGGTAGTCCCGAGTCGATCTCCGGTTCGCTCCACCGGTGCAGGTGCCGTACCGGACGGGTCGTTTCTTGAGTTGTCGGCGGCCGGTGCGGTCGGCGCAGTCTTTGCAGTGGCCGTGCTGGGTGGCGGTGGTTAGTGTTGCGCCATGAGACTTCTGGTCTTCCAACACATTGGCTGTGAACACCCCGGTCAGCTGCGGCAATTCCTGGCCGCTGATTCGGTTGAGGTAACAACAGTCGAGCTGGACGCCGGTGACACCATTCCGGACCTGGATCCGTTCGACGCCCTGTGGGTGATGGGCGGCCCGATGGATGTGTGGGACGTCAAAGCCTGCCCGTGGTTGGTGGCCGAGAAGCGGGCTATCGCCGCCTGGGTCCGGGATCTGGGCCGACCGTTTCTCGGGTTGTGCCTGGGTCATCAGTTGCTGGCTGATGCCCTGGGTGGAACGTGCGGCCCGATGTCGCCGCCTGAGATCGGGGTGCTTGATGTCGAGCTGACCGAGGCTGGTCGTCACGATCCGATCTTTGCCGAGATGGCAGCGGTGCAGCCGGCCTTGCAGTGGCACTCGGTGCAGGTGACGCAACCTCCCGAGGGCGCAGTGGTCTTGGCCTCATCTCCGGTGTGTGATGTGCAGGCCATGCGAGTGGGCCGGTCCGCCTGGTCCATGCAGTATCACGTGGAGGTCGAGCCCGACACGGTGCGCACCTGGGGTGAGGTGCCCGAATACAAGGCGGCGCTGGAAGCCACCATCGGTCCCGACGCCCTGCCGGCCCTAATCGAGGCGGCTGATGACAAGCTGGATGACTTTGTCGCCAACTCCCAGCGGTTGTACACCAACTTCATGGCGGCTGTTGAGCAGCACCGGCTGACAGCGCCCCGCAACCAGTTGGGGCAGCGGATCGGGGTGCCGGTCGACGACGTCGATGTTCAGCCGCCGGATGAGTCGACCATGCAGGGGCGGTTCTGCCGGATCGAGCGGCTGAACCCGACCGCTCACGGCGACTCGCTGTATCAGGTGTTCTCCGCCGCCGATGACGACGCCGACTGGACCTACCTGCCGTACGGTCCGTTCGAATCCAAAGACGAGTTCATGGTTTGGCTCTCTTCGGTGACCGGTCTTGACGACCCGGTGTTCTTTGCCGTCGTTGATGGCGCCACCGGGAAGGCCGTCGGCGTGGCCAGCTACTTGCGGGTCAAGCCCAGCCAGCGGTCAATTGAAGTAGGCCACATCCACTTCTCCCGCTCCCTGCAGCGAACTCCGGCCGCCACCGAGGCCATGTATCTGATGATGCGGCGGGCCTTTGATCAGGGTTACCGCCGATACGAGTGGAAGTGCGATGACCTGAACGCTCCGTCGAGAGCTGCGGCGCAGCGACTGGGCTTCACCTACGAGGGCACGTTCCGCCAAGCCACCCACTACAAGGGGCGCAACCGCGACACCGCATGGTTCGCCATCACCGACGACCGGTGGCCCGCAGTGGCCGCCGAGTTCGAACGTTGGCTCTCGCCCGACAACTTCTCGGACGATGGCATGCAGCAAAGCCGCCTCGACCACTGGAGCTGACCGGCGGTGGTCAGCGGCCGGAGTCGACCAGACCGGCTTCGTAGGCCATGACCACGGCCTGGACCCGGTCACGGGCTCCCAGCTTGACCAGGATCCGCTTGACGTGGGTCTTCACCGTGTTCTCGGCGATGAAGAGCTGTTCCCCCAGCTCCTGGTTGTTGAGGCCCATGGCGATGTGCACCAGCACCTCGCGCTCACGCTCGGTAAGGTCGGCGATCCGAGGGTCGGCGGCCGCCGGGGTGGGGGCGGCGGCGAACTCTTCTATCAGCCGACGGGTGACCGACGGGGACAGCAGGGCGTCGCCTCCAGCCACGGCTCGGACACCGGCCAGCAGATCCTCCGGCGGGGTGCGCTTGAGCAGGAAACCGCTGGCCCCGTTTCGCAGAGCGCTGAACACGTATTCGTCCAGTTCGAAGGTGGTGAGAATGATGACCTTCGGAGGGTCGGGGTTTGCGGTGATTTCGCCGGTGGCTTCGATCCCGCTCTTACCCGGCATGCGGATGTCCATCAGCACCACGTCGGGGCGCTGACGGAGCGCCATCTGGATTCCGTCATCGGCCGTTTCGGCTTCGCCGACGACGGTCATGTCGTCGGTCTGTTCCAGAATCATGCGCAGGCCGGCCCGCATCAGGGCGTCGTCGTCGACCAGTAGTACGGAGGTCATCACCCGGTTCCTGTGGTTCGTAGTTGGCAGCGGACTCTGAAGCCACCGCTGTCTGAGTTGTCGAACCGGGCGGTTCCGCCGTGTATCTCGGCTCGCTCGGTTATGCCTCGCAGACCGCGGCCGGGTTCCGTTCCGTCGCTTCCCCGCCCGTCGTCGGTTACCTCGACGGCGACCGTTTCGCTGTTTACGCAGACCTCCGCAGTGGCCTGTCGGGCCTCGGCGTGTTTCAGGGTGTTGGTCAGCGCTTCCTGGATGATGCGATAGACGGCAAGTCCGGTGCTGGCCGGCACGGTCGAGGTGTCGCCGGTGACGTCGATGGTGGTCTCAAGCCCTGCGTCGCTGAACTGCTCCTGCAGGGTGGGTAGATCGTCCAGGCCGGGTAACGCCGTTGTTGGCGTGCCGTCGCGGTCCCGACGCAGAATGCCGAGCACCCGGTCCAGTTCGTCGAGGGCTGACCGCCCGGTGCTCTCAATGGTTTGGAACGCCCGCAGCGCACCATCGGTGTCGTTGGGAACGGCCCGGCGTCCGGCCCCAGCGTGCACAACCATGACGTTGACGGTGTGGCCGATCAGGTCGTGCAGTTCGCGGGCCATCTGGGTGCGTTGGGTTTCCGATTCGAGGGCGACCTGACGGGCTTCGGCCAGCTCGGCCGCCATGTCTCGATCGGCCTGCAGCGCCTCCTGCCGTAACCGGGCCTGCAGGATGCGGCCCCCAAGCCAGGCCGCGATCCAGCTGGCGGAGATGAACCCGAACGACAGCAGGGGAATCTCGGTGATGAACTGGCCGACGAACAGGGCGATGCCGGCCAGCGACGCTCCCAGTCCCAGGGCGGCCTCACCCCGGCTGGACTTCTCGGCCAGCGTGAACAGCATGATCAGGTTGGTCCACTGGTAGACGTCGCTCGGGTAGCCGACCATGATCAGGGCGATGACGGCGACGATGTTCACCACGAAGCCTTTGGTCGGATACTGGCTCCGAAAGGCGATTGGCAGCGCCGCCATCGGTGCGATGATCGACGCCGCCAGTTGGGTTCCGAGTGGGATGTCGTTTGAGCCGAAGACCCAGATCTCCAGCTGGATCAGGCCCAACATGGTGACGGCCAGGGCGATGTTCAGACCCGTCCCCCACGAGGGCTGGGAGGTGGGGGCGCTGGCGGTCACGGAAGCAATGTAGCCTGCGGTGGCTGAGGCGAACCAGCGGTTGCGGTCTCCCGCTCGGGGGATGTTGCCGGCTGTGTCCACCAGATCCGGAGGCTGGCGGCCATGGCGCCGACCAACCCGATGATGCTGACGGCGAGCAGTCCGCCGGCTATGACGTCCAGATCGAACGGTGCCCGCCCGCCGACGGTTTGCAGCGTGGTGAACACCATGACGCCGACGTACGAAGCCACGATCATGTTCATCAGCCGCCTGGCCGTCTGGGCTGTTGCCGCCGAGCGGCCCAGCAGCATGGCGGCGATGATGAACACCTGTATCCCGTGGAAGGCGATGGCGTGGGGGAACTTGACCACTCCGGCATCGCCGTAGGTGACCTGCTGGGGAACGGTGCCGAACTGTTCGAAGTATGCGGTGCCCAGGGTGACGAGCCACTGGCCGATGCCCAGGCCGGTCATGATGAGGGCCAGTCCGGCGATGGCCGCTGTCTTGTCCAGGACGGATTCCGGTCGACGGCGCAACGTCCACACCAGCAGGGCCACCAGCAGGATTGACATCACGACGACCAGCGCGCCCATAAGGTTGAAGATCAGGGCGTCGCTGTCGTTGGTGAAGTTGAAATGCGACGCCCGGCCCCGCCAGGTCTGGAGGATGATCAGAGCGTTCTCCAGTGTGGAGGACACCGCCATCGGCACCGCCAGGCCCCAGGCCAACCGGGACCGGTCGGGGAGCCGGTCGAGGACCCAGCCGTACGTCCACAACAGCAGTCCGATGGAAGCGGAGAAGACAATGGGCTTGCGCCATGAGACCGCCCCGGCCCAGGCGGTGTCGTCGACGACGAAGACGCCGAGGTGGAACACCGCCGAGGCGATCCAGAACAGGGCGAAGGCGGACAGGAACAGGGCGGGTCCCCGTCTCGGGTAGAGCTCCCGGCGAATGTCGCTCCGGAGTCGAAGTGTGGTTGATGTAGCTGATGCAACGGTTGCCGTCGTGATGCTGTTGTCGGCCATGAGAGCCTCCCTCTTTGTTCGTTACTCCGAAACTAAGAGTGGAGGGCGCAACGGTCGTCACCCCAGGCGGGCATTAACCGTCACCCCCAGGGGTGACTTCCACAGCCGGCCATGGTTGCGCCAGCTCTCCTGGCGGTGGCTAGCGGAGGGGCACCAGCTTGAGGTCTCCGCTGACAATCGGGACCCTAAACGTCGGACCGTCGGGTGCCGCGTCAACGGTCGCGCCGGCAATGCCGGTGATCGACCAATCACGGGCCTTGGCGCCGACGAGACGGAACGTTGTGACGCTTCCTGGATCTTCCCGGAGCGGCGCCAGGGTCAGATGCAGGCTTTCGCCGACCCACTCCGCCCGGGACAGGGCGACGGCGGGGAAGTCGACGTCGACGATCTGCGGGCACGGATCGAGGGGAGCGGCCGACAGGTTGGCCCACCGGCCAGGGCCGGCCGCTTCAGCCGCCGCCAGGAAGGCGTTGAACTGGCCTCGGGGGTGAGGCTCGTCGAGACCCATGCCCCAGGTGAACTCGCCGGAGGCATCGTTCCAAGTGGGTTCGTAAGACTCTTCGATGGCGTGAGCCAGGCGGGCTTCCAACTCCGTCATGCCCCATTCTCTGGCCAGGATCAGCGAAGACCCGTATCCCCGCCCGGGCCGCAGTGGTAGTGGAGGCCCGCCGGTGTCGAGGCCCATCGACTTGATCCCGGCTTCGAACAGCCGTCTGGCATCGTCTTGTACCTGCGGCGCCGCGTAGTAGGAGGTGACCAGGGCCATCTGCACCGGCAGTCGATGGTGTACGTCGAGCATCGGGTCGTAGTACATGGTGGTCATCGTCGGTTCGGCGCCGGCGTCGAGGTCGAGGTAGTGCTCCCGGGCGTAGGACCACCACGGCTGGAACGCCTGGGCGTTGAAGTCGGTGCCGTGTCGGTTGTCGTGCAGCCTCAGACCGAGGCCCGCTCCAGCCAGTCAAAACGGCCAGATCTTGGTGTTCTCTCAATGACAACCGATGGGTGCGGCCAACCACTGTTGGCACAGATGCTCGGCAATCCGACTGTGAGTCCAGGTGAATCCCTCGTCGCCTGCTCGTTTGGAGTCGCGGACCATCTGAAACGGTTGGTTCCAGCGGTCGTTCGGGTCGATCATCGATCGGATGCCGAGCAACACGAGGAAGAAGCCCTTGTAGAACAACATGCCGTCGGCGGCCACCGGATCCAGCTGGGTGCCCCACGGTTCGATGCCGTTGGCCGTCCAGCCGGGGACGTCGTAGTCGCCCCAAAGCTCAGCCGGGATCAACGCCCGGTAGACGTCGGGGTAGTTGGCTCGGTCGGGATCGGGGCCGAACTGGGTCAACCAATCAGCGGCCGACCACCAGCCGGTATGGCGCTCGATGAGTTGGTCGAGGATGGACACATAACGCTCGGTCCAGGCCGGGGTGCGATGGGCCATGAGCCCCATGGCGTACGACGAGTCGACCAGGTCGAAACGGTGCCAGCTGGCCATCGGCGGATCCGACCGATCATCCCAGTGGGCGTGTGGTTGCCCGTCACGATCCCAGTTGTCGGGCGTGTGGGCTTTGCGATCGAGGTAGCGAAGCCAGCCAAGTGACCGGTCGGACAACATGGCCGAACGCTACTCGATACCGGCCCGCGTCGTCAGGTTAGGTGTCTGGTCATGTCCAATAGGCCGTCGTCGGCGAGCACCGGATTCAGCGAGAAGCCGTGACGTTGGTAGAGCTCAATGGCGGGAGTGTTGCCCACTTTGACCGCAAGAGTCAGGCGCTCTGCGCCGGCGTCCAGCGCCCAGGATTCGACGGCTTCGATGAGGGCATTGCCGACTCCGGCTCCCCGGGCTTCCGGTGCAACCCACATCGAGATGAGCGCCACCCGGCCTTCCTGATCCCCGCAGGCTCCGGCCACTTGGCCTACTGGCTTCCCGTCGAGATAGGCGACGAAGTTGGCAGCGACGTCGTCGAGTCTTGCCCGCCACCGGCTCTCGGTGTCGCCGTCACCTGACCACCCGGCCAAGGTTTCGCCAAAGGCGGCGGGTGCCTCGGCAAGCGCCCGTAGGCGCACTTCACGCCAAACACGCCAGTCGCTCGCATCCAGCTGTCGGATCTCAACCACCGAAACAGTGTTGCTCAAAGAGGTGAGCGACGCCTGAGCTTTCGGCAACACCGCTGTGAGCGGCTTCAAACTTGGATTACAGGGCTGTAACTCCAAGTTTCGTACTCGAAACTTGCGAAGCGGTCGGTAGAATCCCACTTGTGGATGCCGACCTCTCGACTTCGCCCGTTGGCTCAACTGTCCTCATCCGAGGCACGGATAACCGGTTCAACGCGTCCTACGAGCTGGGTGCCTTGATCCCCGCTCCGTTGCCACGCACCCTCGATCTGCCTGGCGACGTCTGGATGATCCTCTCAGATGCCATGGCAGCGCTCGGCCGGCTCGACTCAGCCGCCAGCCTGATCCCGAACCCACTGCTCGTGACACGGGTCGCAACCCGACGTGAGGCGATCGGCACCTCAGCACTCGAAGGCACCTTCGCAAACCTGACGGAGCTCTTCGCGGCCGAAGCGGTCTCCGTCGAAGACGTCGACCCGAGCATCCCGCCCAACGTCCGCGAGGTGATGAACTACACGCGAGCCGCTGACGCAGCCTTCGAGTGGATCAAGGAACGACCGGTCACGATCCCTTTGCTATCGAACCTGCAAGCCGAGATCGTTCGTGGAACCGAGAGCGATGGTCCCGAAGCTGGCGCGCTACGTGAGCGGCAGGTGTTCATCGGCACCAAGAACCGTCCTATCACCGAGGCCCGGTTCATTCCTCCACCCCCAGGTGATCAGCTTGTGCTGCTGCTGGATGACTGGCTCACCTGGCTCAACGACGAAACGCTTCGCGACTCCTTGCATCTTCTTGTTCGAGTTGCGCTGGCCCACTACCAGTTCGAAGCGATCCACCCTTACACCGACGGCAACGGCCGGCTTGGGCGCCTTGTTGCCGTTCTTCAGCTGCTCGCAAGTGGCGCGCTCGGGACGCCAGTGTTGTCGATCTCGGACTGGTTGAAGGATCGGGGTCCCGAGTACCGGAACCATCTCCTGGGTGTGAGCGTGACCGGTGAGTGGGCGCCGTGGGTCGAGTTCTTTGCGCAGGCGGTCGCAGCGTCAGCTGACGATGCGCATCGCCGAGTGATGGGCTTGTTGGCGCTCCAAGAGGAGCTGTCAGAGCAAGCACGTCGAGCGCTTCCACGCGCTCGTCTCGCCATCGAGATCGCCGATGACTTGATCGCCTTCCCGATCCTCACCGTTGCCGCCGCACAGTTCCGATACGGCAAGTCCAACCAGGCCAATCGAAATGCGATCAACCGCCTTTGCGAGCTCGGCTTCCTCGAGCCTTACGGCGATGCTCGCTACGACCGCCTCTACTGGAACCGCCGTGTCTTCGAAGTCATCGAGAGCTGACGTGGAAGGTTATGTGATGGGCGTGCTTGGAGCTGCAGATGTATCCGGCTTGCGGGGGGCTGAGACCCTTTGATACGGACTCTTCTTGGAGAGCGGATGACGGGAATCGAACCCGCGTTATCAGCTTGGGAAGCCATTATAGGCGAGTCTGTGAACAGGTGTTATGTTCAAAACCCCTCTTGGTTAGCGGCATCCGTTCGCACCTCTTGCCATGAGTTAGCACCACTCCGCCGCCGTTATAGGCACACCGGCAGGCACGCCGATGGTGGTTGGCTCTAGCCAAGTTGCGGGCCCGTGGGCGGAGGCGGTTTGCGGTCGTAACGGCCATTTCTGTACTCGATGACGGTCACGGTCATAAACACTACGAACATCAGAAGGTTGAGCGCGATCGACGTCTCACGTGAATACTGAACGACGACCTGGCTGAAAAAGATCAGGGCACAGACCATGTAAAGAGCGGTGAGGAGTGGGTTTCTCATAAAGCCGAACTCCAAGGTTGGCTACGCCTAGATCGTAGCAGGTGGTACTGCTGACCTTCATTCCGGGCGCAAGCGCCGAAACCCGTTTGCCTTACTCGATTGTCTCGCCGATTCGGTCTGCCAGTATCCGGGATCGACCGTGAGCGACGTGTTGATACCGGAGCGCTGCCGACGGTGTGGTGTGGCCGAGCGCTGCCATGATTTCTTTGAGAGTCCCACCTGCCTGGGCGGTAAGAGTTCCGGCCAGATGGCGGAGGTCGTGGAATCGAATGTGGTGAAGACCCGACGCGTCACGTGTCTTCTGCCAGGCTTTGCTCCAGACCGATGCTCGAACTGGTCGACCCTGGCTATTGGTGAACAGCAAAGCATCAGCCGCAGATTCGACGTGTTCCTCCAGGTGGTCAACGAGCACCCAAAAGAGGGGAGCGGGCATCACGATTACTCGGTTGCTAGCGAGGGTCTTCGGCTCGGACAGAACAGAGCCCGACCCTGTGACTTCTTGCAGCGATCGCTCGATCGTCACGGTCTGGTCTTCGAGGTTTACATGCCGTCGGGCCAGGCCCAACACTTCGCCCTTTCGGAGTCCACCAAGCGCAGCCAGCCAGACGGTGGCGGCGAGGTGCGACGGCATCGCATCGGCCAGGTGGCGGAGTTCATCCACCGTCGGGATCGGCCGCTCGGTGCTGTGTTCAACGCCACCGTTCTTTATCCGGCACGGGTTGGCGTCTATTAGTTCATCTTCGACGGCGGTATTGAGAATTGAGCGAAGGAGTCGGTACACCTTGGCGATTGTGGTCAGGTGCAAGTCAGGTTCTTTGACGAGCTTGCTGTGCCACTCCCGAACGTGGACGGGCCGCAGTTTCGCAACCTTCATATCGTTCTCTCTACGAGGCTGCAGACGTAATCGAGGGAGCACGGAGGTTGGCCGAATGCTCACCAGTCTTCGACAGGTTGTCGCGGGACACTAGGTGTTGATCTGGCTAAAGCTCGGGCCTCAACGACTAGCCTGGAGGCGAACCGTTCCCCCAAGAAAGGCTCAGTGAACTGAAGACGGCAACCCTTTTCTTGGATGAGAGCGGATCTTCGGCCCATGATCGACTTTGGGGTATTGGTGCGATCAAACTGAGGCGGCCCGACGTGCTCCAAGCCGAGGTTCATCGTGTGCGCCAGGCCTCGAGGTTTCCAGCGTCCCGGTTTCACTTTAGTCAGGTAACCAAGAAGCAGCGCCACGTTTACAGAGCGCTCGCTCAGGCAACGCATCAGGTTGAGAATCTACAGTTTCGCGGCCTCTACGTCGACAAGCAGGTTGCCGATCCTGCGCAACTGTCGTCAGGTGAGGAATGGCGAGTAAAAGCCAACCTCGTGGCCATTCTCCTAACGCAGTTCATTCGATCCGACGAACAAGTCACGGTACTAATCGATCGGATGCCCCCTCCTCCGCGCGGTACCTTCGAACAGGTGGTTCTCGGTCGGCTTCGTGGCCGTGTTGGCCGCCAACCGGTCACTAGCATGCTCCAGCTTGATTCTCGGACCTGCGACGGCTTGCAGATTGCGGACTTGATGACGTCCGCAATGATGCACGAATTGCGTCAACTGCATATGAGTGCGTCCAAGACGAACGCGAAGGCCGCTCTCGTCGACGACATCAGAAAGATTTGGAATGTCGGGAGCCTTGCTGACGCGAACACACGACGTCTGCACGTCAGTAGGTACCGACTGCCGTCGGGTTCGGCTCAACAGGGCGACTTGTTGGAGTGACCGAGTTCTCTGGGCCAATTTGCTCAAGTTAGGTACAATTAGTTCGAAAGAGGTAACGTACAGTTGTTGGTGGAGAAGGCCTCTGTCCTTTGCCCACCTGCAGGCGGCGAGAGCCTCTGTCTCTTAACCGCCGAGTTCATTGACAGGGTTATAACTTTCGAAGTCGGGGGCACCCATAGTGGGTGCCCCCGCTCATTTTTCGCCTGGAAGGCGTTGCACCGCATCGACTGCTCCTCCGGCACAATGCCTTGACGAGCCCTTGCTGGGCTCTCTCGTTCACGTGATTACTCAACCCCAGTAGGCACGTTGTAGGCACATCAGGTCGAATGACTGACGCTGGAACCGACCGTCGATCTGTGTCTCCCCATCTCACAGCGTTGAGCGGATGACGGGAATCGAACCCGCGTTATCAGCTTGGGAAGCTGAAGTTCTACCATTGAACTACATCCGCAAGGAGCCCAAGCCTAGCGCAACCACTGCCGGGACCGCAGACCGGTCAAGCGGTCAGGCCAAGCGTCGTTTGAAGGCGCAAAAGTACTGAGTTCCCCAGTCGGCCGATGCGCCGGACGGATAGCGGATGTCCTCGTTGCGGCCGGCTTTGACCGGCTGGATGGAGATGAGTTCCCACCCTTCGGCACCGAACGCATTGAGCTCCGGAATCAGCGAGTAGGGCGTGTAGCCCGCCAGGTTGCCGGTTGGAACACCACCGACGCCTGGCGTCACCTTTCGCACGTCGGCCTCTATCAGCGTGGTGAAGTACTCAAACTGTTCCACTGGTTCACTACTCCCGAGTTGTCGAACTGTTCACCCCCGAGCCTATTCGAGTTCGAGCGCTCGGACCGGTCGGACTAACATCGACAAGCGAGCCGTCAATCGGCTAACAGGTGCCGACAACAGGGGGACAAGATGCGAAGCCAGGGGATTCTTCACGCCGAGTTGTCGGCCGCCATAGCCACGCTGGGTCACGGCGAGATCATGGTGTTGGGAGATGCCGGTCTCACTATTCCCCCTGGTGTCCAGCGCATCGATCTTGGTCTGGTCGAAGGGGTCCCCGGTATCACCGACGTTCTGGAGCCCGTGCTTGGTGAGCTGTCGGTTGAGTCGGCCATTATCGCTAGCGAGTGGTCCGAGTGGAATCCGCCTCGGCGGGCCGAAGCCCTGGCCTTGCTCGGGGATCTGCCTGTTGAGGAACGCCCACACCTTAAACTGCGGGCCGACATGGAAGCCGAGGCCCGCGTGTGGGTCCGCACCGGTGAGTGCACCGCCTACGCCAACGTGTGCCTTGTGGCCGGAGTCCGGTTTATTGCCGAAGCCGAACGTACCCGGGAGCGCTTCCAGGCCTCGTGACCCGGGTCTGAAGTCACTTCACTACAGCTCCAGCACTGCGGTTTAGTCAATTGGGCTGATTTGCTCAGTGACGATTGGTCGTCCTAACCGAGTCCTTGTTAGGTGCTTGTACTACCTTAAACAAGGAAATGGCAAAGAAGAGAGGGATTGGGGAATCGGGAGAGGACCCCAACGACTTGCCGGAAGGTGCGGGCGAGTCACAGGAACCCGATAGTTCCCTGATCTCGGATGGCGAAAATCAGACTGATCTGACCGACATGCTCGGCCCGGTTGATGCTGCCTCGGAAACGGTAGTTCTCGGTTCGATCGCCTCCGACGTCGAGTCGGTTCCCTCCACGCCATCGGAAGACTTCGGTCCGTTCCGGGTCAGCGAGCTCGGAGCAAACACGAAAACCGGCAGTGCGACCGGCCCGACGCCCACCATCAACGTGGAAGAGATGCGGCAGTGGCTCGACCAGCAATCGGGTCCCGCCATGCTGGGAGTCGCCGCCGGTCTGCTCGTCGCCTTCTCCCTGATTTTCGCCTTCGGTACCGGTGGCGGGGTCGGCGACATTGGGATCGTGGCCGACGCCCTTAACCCGTCGTCGGAGGGAGCGGAGAGTCGATCCGGTCTCTCGGCCGGATCCGGCGGTCGCTCGCAGTTCTCCCGTTCACTCAGCGCTTCGGCCGGTGCCGCCGGGCCGGTGGAAGAAACGGTCGAAGAAGACCAGCCGGTCCGTCGGGAGAACACCGAGGCCGCCATAGCCGAACAAGTAGACGACAACGATGACGTGGACGAAGAGGTCGACGACCTGGTGACCTCCGGCGACGAGGTTGCGTTCCCCGCCCTGGTTGAAACCAACCCCAACGAGGACAACTGGATCAGCGATTGGGAGGGGACCACCACAACAACGTTCGTGCTGTCCCCGCCAACCAGCGCCGCCGACATCCGGTCGACAACCACCACGACCGCCACGTCAACCACCTCGTCGGTCAGTTCGACCACCACTACCCGTCCGCCGACCACCCGTCCGTCCACCACTACCCGTCCGCCGACCACCAGTACGACCACTACCACCCGTCCAACATCGACAACCTCCACCACCACTACGACTACGTCGACGACCACGACGACGGCCCCGAGTACAACAACCACAACGGAGCCGCCGACGACGACTACAACGGAGTCCTCAACCACCACCACGGCCGCACCGCCGGAGCCGCCCTCGGCCTGTGAGGTGAGGACGTCAACCTCGGGTGCGAACCCGGGCGTGACCATCGAGACCAACGACGGATTCTCGCCGGCCTACAATCTGTACGCCCTCGACGGCAGCCTGGTGGCCCGAGTGTCTCAACCCCAGCAGCAAGGCGATGACGAGATCGTCTTCGACGCGGCGACGTCAGGCTTCGACGCCAACGCCGTCTACGCCACCGCAGCAGTCGATGAGGGCGGAGTGTCGGCTCGAACCGGTTGCACCCGACGGACTTGATGCCACAGAAGCGATAGAGGCAGGCCGTCGGCCCCGGACACTCAAAGGTGGCAACCTTTCGACGGACCGATACTCTGATCACACTTCCCCGGTACTCCTCTTGAGTCACCGGGGTTTCGTGTTTTCGGGTTCGCCCGACTGAGCAGGCTCGGCCGACCGGCGCACCGCGTCGGCCGCCGAAACAGCAGACAGGTCGGATTCGTTGAGACGCCTTTGGTCGACCACCGTCGAAGAACACCCGAGCTCGGGTGAGCCGCGCCCGGCCCACCGTGACGCGCCGGTGAGAACGGCAGCGGACCCGTTGGGAGCAATAGGACGGTGGCTTGACGACGAGGCGGTCACCGAAGTACTGGTAAACGGCCCGGGCCCGATCTGGGTCGAGCGCGACGGGGACCTGCGAGCCACCACCACTTTCGTCGCCGCCTACGAGCTTGATGTCTATATCGAACGGATGCTGGCCGAACAGGGGCTGCGCCTCGACCGTCTCAACCCGGTGGTGGACGCTCGGCTCGGAGACGGTTCCCGAGTCAACGTGGTCGGCCCACCGGTGGCCGTTGACGGTCCCTACCTGTCGATTCGACGGTTCGGCCGCCACCGGTTGACCGTTGGTGACTTCGGCCCTCCAGCGATCGAAGCGTCACTCGAGCGCTTGTTGGACAGCCGGGCCTCGATTCTGGTGGTTGGTGGAACCGGGTCGGGCAAGACGTCGCTGCTGAACGCGCTCAGCGGCCTGCTACCGGCCGGGGAGCGGGTGGTCTGCATAGAGGACACGGCCGAGTTGCAACTGCGCGGTCGCCATGTGGTTCGCCTGGAGACCCGCCAGGCCAACAGCGAAGGCTCGGGCGCCGTCTCCATGCGGCAGTTGGTGACCGCAGCGCTGCGTATGCGGCCCGACCGTCTGGTTATTGGAGAGGTTCGCGGAGCTGAGGCGCTCGATCTTCTTCTGGCGTTGACCACCGGTCACCACGGCTCGCTGGCCACCTGCCACGCCGGTGACGCGGCAGCCGGCTTGCGGCGATTGGCCCTATTGGCTGCGCTGGCACCGGAAGCCCCACCTCTCGATGTGCTTGAGCGCTTCGTGACCGATGCCTTTGACGCTGTGATTCAAGTGACTCGGGTGCCTGGTTCGGCCCGGCGAGAAGTGGTGGGCGTGCTACCGGTTGGCCGCTCATTCACACCGACGGTCGGTGACAGATGATGGTTAGGTCAACTTCAGTAATCGGCATTGGCTCGGAGCACGACCGGTCGGGGCAGGTCTTCGAACTCGGCGGCGCCGTTCCGGTGGCTGCCGGTGGATTGCTCGTGACCGCCGGAACGGCTCTGGCCAGCGCCACCTTGGTGTTGGCCGGGCCGATCGTCGCTGTTGTCGGTGTGCTGGAGGTGGCTAGACGTCGGCGTGCGCGAGTAGATCGTGAACTGACCGAGGCGCTTGTTGAGCTGATCGAGACCGTGGTCCTCACGTTGCGGTCCGGCGCCACCCTTCTAGCGGCTCTGGCTTCGGCTCAACAGGCGTCAGGCACCGACGGGGTGACGGCTCGCATCGTTGAAGATTGGTTGACACCGATCAGTGCCGCATCGCCCCGGGGTTTGACGTCGCGGTCCGCCGTCCAAGCCCTGCTGGTCGATCCCAGAACCCTGACCGATGATCGACTTCGACTGATCGCCGCCACTCTGAATGCCCTCGTCGGTCAGGGCGGGCCGGCGATTCCGGCCATGCAGCGACTCCGGTTCTCACTGTCAGGCATCGGGCAGGCAGTTGACGACGCCGAAGCCCAAGCCGGTCAAGCAAAAGCCTCCTCCGCGCTGATGGTGGCGGCGCCGTTTGTGTTTGCGTTGGTGTTGGGAGCCGTCGACCGGTCAGCCCGGACGCTGTATCTGCACTCAACCAGCGGAATGGCATGCCTTCTGGTGGCCGGGCTCTTGTCCTACGGCGGTTGGTGTTGGATGTCGGCTGCCCTGCGACGAGTGGTGCTGGCGCCCACCTCGACAGCTCGAAAGCGTCGGCCGTTCCGCGGCATTACCGACGATCATGATGACAAGCGGGGCCTGATAATCGAATTGGTCTCGGTGGTCCTGGCCGGGGGAGGGACGGTTCGAGAGGCGGTTGCCTTTGTGGCTGACCACGGCCCGCAGCCGCACCGTGAAGCCTTCCAGGAAGTCCTCGATCGGGCGGCAGGTGGCGAACTGTTGGCTGACGCTCTCCCACAAGTCTCGGCCCGACTCGGCTCGACCTACCGGTCGCTGGTGGCGGCACTCATCTTGTCCGACCAGGGAGGGGCGGCCATCGCCCTCACATTGAGTCAACTGTCGGACGAAGCTGACGCCGCCCGGCGACGGCAACTGGAACTTCGAGCCAAACGGCTGTCGGTGTCTCTACTGATGCCGCTGCTGCTGTGCAGCCTGCCCGCACTCATTGTCGGGGCCGTCGTGCCCCTGATCATCGTGGCCCTCGGCCATCTCAACGCATAACAACTGCACGCCAAGGCGGGCAAGCAAGAAGGAATCACTCCAATGA
>JAHDFR010000034.1:6221-13225 GCA_020628065.1 Acidimicrobiales bacterium | reverse complement strand
GACATTTGCCCCTTCACCCACCCCGCCAGCTGAATCGAAGCCGGTGGATCTCACCGCTGACGACGGTCAGGCCACGGCCGAATACGCCCTGGTCATGCTGGCGGCGGCCTCACTGGCGGGACTGCTTCTGGCCTGGGTCACCTCAACCGACGCTGTAGGCCGTCTCATGGACGCGGTGCTCGACTCGATACTCTCCGGAATCTGATGATTCCCGGCCACAGCCCTCGTCGCCGCTCCATGTTCGGTGACAGGCACCATCAGAACGGTGATGGTGGCCAAGCGACGGTGGAGCTGGTGTTTGTCCTCCCCGTAGTGGTGGTCCTGGCCTTGGCCGTCGTCCAGGTCGCCCTGGTCGGGCGGGATCAGCTGTTGGTGTGGCACGCCGCCCGCGAAGCAGGACGTCAAGCATCGGTTCAAGCCGATGGCGTCAATGCCCAGCGGGCGGCGGTTGCCGCCGCCCCAGGCCTGAAGGCCGACCGGCTTGAGGTCCGGTTGTCCGGTGGCTCGGTAACCGGCGAGTTGGTTACCGTCAGCCTTGAGTACCGCTCGGCCACCGACGTCCCCATCGTGGGAGCGTTCATCGATGATCGTCAACTAACAGCCGACGTGGTTTTCCGCGTCGAGTAACACCCCGACCGGCATGCCTGATCGACTGTCTAGAACGGCTCGGTCATACCCAAGGTGTTGACCAGCAGGGCCAGCGCCGCCATCTTGTCCAGCGGCTCGTTGCCGTTGCCGCACTTGGGCGACTGAACACACGACGGGCATCCGCTGGTACACGGGCAGGTCTCCAACACCTCCACCGTGGCCGCCAGGTGCCGATCGGCGGCGGCGTAGGCCAGGTCGGCGATGCCGGCCCCTCCGGGGTAACCGTCGTAGATGAACACCGACGGTAAACCGGTGTGAGGAGCGGCAGCGATGCTGACTCCGCCGACATCCCAACGATCACAAATGGTGAACAGCGGGAGAATGCCAATCGCAGCGTGTTCGGCGGCGTGGAGCGCGCCGGGCAAGACGTTCGCCTTGATTCCGGCCGCTGCGACCGTGGCCGGATCCCACTCGTACCAGATGGAGGTGGTCTCCAACTCTTCGGGTGGAAGGTCAAGATCACCGGCCGACAAGATCTCCCGACTGCCGACGGCTTTGACCTCATAGCCGACCACCTGAGTAGTCACCCGGACCATACCCAGGTGCAGGTTTGACGCTCCAACCGTTTTGGCGTCGCCGGTGTCCAGAACCTCGATGTCGATTTCCGACTTGGCCTGGGTCCAGGTGAGCCCGTCGCTGCGCTCAACCCAGGCGGTCCGGGAGGCGAGGTCCAAGTCGTTGACCAACCACGCCTGACCTCGGTGCATGTAGATGGCGCCCGGATGGACCAGGTGAGGCGCCCGCCCGAGTTCGACCGTGCCGATAAGGTCACCGCCGTCCTCCACAATCTGCAGCTCGCCCCCTGAAGCCGACCGCAGGCTGATGCCGCTGAACGGCATACCTCGGCCGTCCCAAACCGCTCGAGGCATTCGGTGGCGGTCGGGGCGGATGCGAAGCTGGTCGGCCACAACGTTACGTCGAACCGATTCCTCCAGGTCGCCCCACCACTGCTCGTCGTTGGGTTGCAGCGGACGTTCGTAGGCGGCACACCCAAGATGCGGGTCGGCAATATTGGGGTTGGTGACATTGATGACTGCCGGTTCCGGTGGTCGGCTGAACAGGTCTTCGGGGTGGTTGACGAACCACTGATCCAACTGGTCTTCGCCCGCCACCAACACAGCCACAGCGTCAGAGGCGCCGGAGCTGGTGGCCGTTCCGTCGTCGTGAAGTTCGATCAAGGCTTGTCGGCCCGCTCGGCCGATTTGTTGCCACATCGAAGCCACCGTGCCCGGGAAGCCACAAAGCACGGTGGCGTCCAGCCCGCCGATGTCAACCCCCAACTCCAAAGCGCTGGTGGTTATAACGGCCCGAACTGTTCCCGCCACCAGCTCGGCTTCGATCTCGCGGCGTTCGGCCGCCAGGTAGCCACTGCGGTAGGGCCTTATGGTGTCGGCCAGTTCCGGTGGCAGGTTTCGGGCCACTCCTGCTGCCACCCGTTCAGTCAGTGATCGGCTGCCGCAAAAGGCAATGACCCGGCGCCCCTCGGACACCATCCGGGTGACGACCTCAATGGTCTCGGTTGCCGGTGATTGACGGATTTGGCGATCGGCGTCGACTACCGCCGGCTGGATGAGAGCGATGTGTCGCCTGGCCCGTGCCGCCCCATCGTCGGCCACCGCTGTCACCGGCAGGCCACACAGTTCGGAGGCCAGCACTTCGGGCTGGCCGATGGTGGCCGAACAGAAGACAAATGTGGGGTCGCCGCCGTAGAAGTTGCTGAGTCGTCTCAGCCGGCGGATGACGTGACCAAGATGTGACCCGAAGATTCCTCTGAAAACGTGCAGCTCGTCGACGACCACATAGTCCAGTCGCTTGAGGAACGTGGCCCATTTGCCGTGGTGAGGTAGGACACCGTAGTGCAGCATCTCCGGGTTGGTGAGCAACACATTGGCGTTGTTTCGGGCCCACGTTCGTTCCTCCCGGGAGGCGTCGCCGTCGTAAGTGGCGGCCGCCAGGTCTCCGATGTCGAGCTGGCCGAATGCCCGAAGCTGATCCTGGGCCAGCGCTTTGGTCGGATACAACAGCAGCGATGTACCGGCCCGGAGGCCGCTGACAACCGACTCCGCAATCGGCAGCTGGAAACAAAGCGACTTTCCCGACGCCGTTCCGGTTGCCACCACGGTCGATGTGCCGTCACGAATCAAGTCGATGGCCTGGGCCTGATGACGGTAGAGCCCGGCCGCCGGTAGACAGTGGGCAATCCGGTCGGGGAGAGGTCGAGACAGCTCGGCGAACGTTGCCGGCCGGGCATCCATGGTGTGGACGTGAACGACCCGCCGTTCAGCGGCCAGGGCGTCGAGCAAACCGGCTCCGTCGCCTCCAACGGTTGGATCCGCCGAGTGACTTCCGGCCGCATTGCCGGCGAAGTCAAAGGTCGAGTCTCCCGCGAGATTCGCCGAGTAGTCAGCCGTGTGATCTGGGGTGTGATCAAGCAGGCGATCAGCGGTCCGATCCACCTATCCAGCGTAGGATAATTCGCCCCGATCCATGTAGATCGTGCCCGGGCAACCGATGAATGTAGGGAGGAGTCGGCCGAGCGAAACGGCCATTCAGCCACTCGAAGCGGCAAGATCGGAGGATCGAGCGTAGATGACCGAACCACGCCAACTGCCCGTTCCCGCACCGGGACGTGTTGCCGCTGAGCGCTTCGTGGCCACCCACTTGGACGGTCTGTATTGCGAGTCGACGGCCAAGACGTCTGCATCGGGCCGACACTTCGATCGATCTGTTGAACCGGAGTCGTCACTCAACGGCGTGGTGTCGTCGCAGTCCATTCGCGGTGGCCAGCGAGCGGCCAACGCCGCCTTGGACAACCTCGACCTTCGCGGCTACGCCGCCAACCGGAACAACGCATACCCGGTCTCGACCCGGGCGGCCAGTGGACTGTCGCCTTACATCCGCCACGGCATGATCGACTTGCCCCGGTTGT
Source organism: Acidimicrobiales bacterium (assembly GCA_020628065.1). Taxonomy (GTDB): domain Bacteria; phylum Actinomycetota; class Acidimicrobiia; order Acidimicrobiales; family SZUA-35; genus JAHELU01. The sequence goes on along the minus strand of JAHDFR010000034.1, from coordinate 9,648 downwards.
GGGCGGCAACGGAGACGCAACTTCAAGCCGGTGTCGACGAGCACGACGTTGTTCGTTTCCAGACCGAGATTCTCTGGCAGGAGTACAGCCGCCACAGCTACGCCGCCAACCCTCACCCCGCCGGCCGTCGTCAAGTGGACAACGTGGGAAGGGTCGACCAGAAGAAATTGGATTTCAACCATCCGGCGTGGGACGCCTCGATGGGATGTCTCGAACTGGCCGCACAGGAACTGGAGGACGATGGCTGGCTGGTTGGGTTGACCCGAATGTGGCTGGCCAGCGACTGGGTCAATCGGCAGGGCCGCCATTGGCGCGACGGCGAAGACTACTTCTTTGCCCATCTGCTGGACGGTTCTCGAGCCGCCAATCGAGCAGGCTGGGCCATCGTTTCCGGTCGGGCCGGTCGTGAACCCTATCTCTACAGCCGGTGGGACGTCGAACTGCGGGCTCCCGGGTTGTGTGCTTCGTGCGACCGGGTAAACGACTGCCCCGTCGAGCGTCCTTACGACGATGTTTTACTCCGCAATCGGGTTCGGGCCGATCAACCGGTGGCTGAGACTACCCGACGGCCGGCCGACGCCGGGCCGGAGACTCACGGCTCTCTCGGTCACCGCCAAGAGATCGACTATTCCAACGGTTACGGCGGCCCGATGTATCCGGAACGCCCGTACGGATCCGAGACTCTTCCCTCGGCGGTATGGATTACCGCCGAATCAATGGGCGACGCCGATCCGGCGTTGGCCGCCAATCCAGAACTACCCGTGATCTTTGTTTTCGACCGTCCATTGCTGAAACGTCTACAGCTTTCCTCCAAGCGTTTGGTGTTTCTCACCGAGACGCTGGCAGACTTGGCCACCCGTCGCGACACCCGAATTTGGTTAGGTTCGCCGAAAGAAGTCTTGACCGACGTTGAGACATCGGTAACATGGACGCCAGTACCCGGTTGGCGGCGTCTCGCTCGCAAGGTTCGTCCCGTCGAAACGCACCCTTGGCCATGGCTCCACCAACCGCTAAGTAGTGCCGACCTCGGTCGGATCATTGATCAGATAACGGCTGATACCAGTGTCAGAGGTTTCGAAGTGGGCCTCGCCGCCGGATTCAGCAAGTGGTGTGAGCGAGTGGCTGGGATGTCGCCCGAGCACGCGGCTACAACAGCCATCCCAACGGTGATAGGCGACATGACCCCCGCAGGCAAAGTGAGCTAACGTAGTAAGCAGTGGAAGATACACCTAACGGAACGGTTGAGCTGCCCACTGATGGCGGATATCCACTCGGTGGATATGTGGAAATAGATATTCCGTCGCGGGTTGACTTCGTTGCCGTGGTCCGCATGATTGTGGCCGCCGCCACCAACGCGGTGGAGGCTCTGCAGGGTGAACGACTCGATGATCTCCGCTGGGTGACGTCCGAAGCCACAACGAACGCCATCGAGGCCAATCTGGCCGCCGTGCCCGAGGGGAGAGTGGCCATCCAGTGCCACGTCAATCCCGGTCGGGTAAGCCTCAGCGTCTCCGATGAGGGACCGGGTATGCCGACGCTCCATCAGGTGCCGGACATCACCGATCCCGACCGTCTGAATATCGAGGGCGCGTTCGGTGTTCCCTTGATGCAGCTGTTGAGTTCTTCGGTCAGTTTCCTTTCGGCTGATCGGGGCACAACGGTTCAGATGGTGCTAAACCAGTCCTGATATCGGTCGTTACGGTTAGCACCGTGTTGGTTGCCGGTGCCCTGATGCCTACATTTGGCCTTTGTTCTGTTGAGGGTTTGTTCTATCGAGTTGGTCCTGGCTACCCGGAATTCCGGCTGGACCGAGGAAAGTCGTAACGTTGGCTGCGGATTCATCGTTAAAGGTTCGAGAGCAGGCGTGGAGCGGTGGCGACACGGTTTTGGCTCGCAACGTCGCTCGACCCATGGTTCGATTCCTGGCTCAGGAGACGGCGTCGGGTGTTTTGCTGTTGGTTGCCACTGCGGCTGCGTTGATCTGGGCCAACCTGCCCGGTGAATTGGGCGAGAGCTACCACCACTTCTGGGAAACCCACTTCAAGTTGGAGATCGGGGCCTGGAAGGTCCTGGATAAGCCGCTTGAAGCCATCGTGAACGATGCCCTGATGGTGTTGTTCTTCTTCGTTGTCGGCCTTGAAATCAAAACCGAGTTGGCGGTAGGTGAACTGTCCGAACCTCGGGTGGCGGCGCTGCCAGCCATCGCCGCCTTGGGCGGAATGATTGTGCCCGCAGGGTTGTATGTGCTGTTGACTGCGCCGGGCGGTGAGGGGCTGAACGGCTGGGGTGTTCCCATGGCCACCGATATCGCTTTCGCTGTCGGTGTGTTGGCCCTTATCGGGCCGATGGTGCCGCAACGATTGAAGCTGTTTCTGTTGACGTTGGCCATCGTGGATGACATCGGGGCGATTTTGGTGATCGCCGTTTTCTACACCGCCAACATCGCTTTCGACTGGTTGGCCTTGGCCCTCGGGCTGACCTTGCTGATCGTAATGTTGCGCCAGTTCCGGGTGTGGTACATCCCGCTGTACGTCGTCATTGGCATTGTCGTCTGGTACGCCACGTTCAAGTCCGGGGTGCACGCCACCATCGCCGGTGTGGTTCTCGGCCTGTTGGCCCCGGCTACTCCGCTGCTGGGTGAGCGGATGTTCGAGTCGGTTGAAGATGTACTGTCGGGCGAGTCGGCCGACCACTCTCAGGTTCGTAACGCCAATTGGGAAATGCGGGAATCGGTGGCCATCACCACCCGCCTTATCGGCCTAATTGCGCCGTGGACGTCGTTCATCATCATCCCGATCTTCGCGCTGGCCAATGCCGGCATCGTGTTGACCGGCGAGTCGCTGACCAACCTGTGGAGCTCGAGTGTTACGTTGGGCATCATCGCCGGGTTGGTTATCGGAAAGCCGCTGGGCGTCACGCTGTTCACCTGGGCCGCCGTCCGATTCGGTATCTCCAACCTGCCTCAGGGCCTGACGATGCGTCACGTCCTCGGTGGTGGTGCAGTGGCCGGTATTGGCTTCACCGTCGCCCTGTTCATCTCCCGGCTGGCCTTCGTTGACGCCGACGGTGGCACCTCACCGCTGCTGGACGAGGCTATCATCGGCGTGCTTGCCGCATCTCTGCTGGCCTCCTTGTTGGGTTGGCTGATATTGCGAGGAGCACCACCATCAACCGGCGAAGGCAGCGCTGAAATTCAGGCTTCCGGCGCCGATCTACCGGTGCAACAGAACACCTGAAACACTCCGTCGGCGGCCGGGTTTCGCGGATCGAATACCACTGGTTCCCGATCGGTTCGGAGTTGATTTGTGTCTGTGGCGATCGACGGCACAAGTAGCAGTTGTCAAAATTTCCCGGTAGAGGTGAGTTGATCCCAGCGAACGGTGACCTCCTTGAGACTGTGACCTGTGAGCCCGACCTTCTGAGCCGG
>JAHDFR010000034.1:0-6121 GCA_020628065.1 Acidimicrobiales bacterium | reverse complement strand
TGAGATAGTGACTTCCTGAACCGTGTCGAACCCGTTAGTAATTGTCGAGTCGCCTGCCAAGGCCAAAAGCATCGCCAAATATTTGGGCGATGATTACACCGTCGAATCGTCGATCGGTCACATTCGAGATCTTCCGGCCAAGGCCGCTGAAGTGCCCGCCGCCTATAAGAAGGAAAAGTGGGCGTCGATGGGCATCGACACCGAGAACGACTTCAAACCGCTGTACGTGGTGTCCGACCAGAAGAAGGACCACGTCAAGAAGCTGAAGAAGTTGTTGAAAGACGCCACCGAGTTGGTGTTGGCCACTGATAAGGACCGCGAGGGCGAGGCGATTGCCTGGCATTTGCAGGAAGTGCTGAACCCCAAGGTCCCGGTCAAGCGCATCATCTTCACCGAAGTAACGCCCGAAGCGATTCGTCGGGCCATCGACTCGCCAGGCGAAATCGACCGCAAAAAGGTTGACGCTCAAGAGGCTCGTCGGCTCCTGGACCGGCTGTACGGATATGAGGTATCGCCGGTTCTGTGGAAGAAAGTCAAGCCTCGGCTGTCGGCCGGTCGGGTGCAGAGCGTGGCCACCCGAATCGTGGTTGAGCGGGAACGGGAGCGCATGGCGTTCCGTTCGGCCAACTACTGGGACCTTACGGCTATGTTCACCGCTACCGACCCCAAGCATGCATCGGAGAAGCCGTTCGACGCCAAGCTGTTGGACATCGACGGTAGGCGGGTGGCCGGCGGCGGCGACTTCGCCCAGGACGGCACCATCAAAGACGCCAAGCAGGGCGACGTTGTTCACCTCGGTGAGCAGCAGGCCACGGCACTGGCCACTGCCGTTGACGGCCGGCCGGCCAAGGTGGTCAGCCGGGAAGCCAAGCCTCACCGCCGTCGACCGAAACCGCCGTTTATCACCTCCACCTATCAGCAGGAGGCTGGCCGCAAGCTCCGGTTGTCGTCGGCTCAGGCCATGCGTCTGGCTCAAGGCCTGTACGAGCGGGGCTTCATTACCTACATGCGAACCGACTCGACCACGTTGTCTGAGACGGCGCTGAACGCCGCCCGATCACAAATCGTTGAAGAGTTCGGAGCTGAGTACCTACCACCCGAAGTTCGCACCTACTCCAGCTCAAACGCCGATGCTCAGGAGGCTCACGAGGCCATCCGACCGGCCGGCGACCAGTTCCGCACGCCGAAACAGGTGGAAGGCGAGCTGAGCGCTCCCGAGCTGCGGGTCTACGAACTCATCTGGAAGCGCACGCTGGCCTCACAGATGACCGACGCCACCGGTGAAACGGTCACCTTGAAACTTGACGTTCGCACCGCGTCCATGCCCGCCGACCTGGCCGAGCTGGCCGGTGAGCACACCGCCACGTTCTCCACCTCCGGCACCGTCTACACCCACCAGGGCTTCATGAAGGCCTATGTGGAGAGTGACGACGAAGAAGAGGAGTCCGGGAGCGGTGCGCAGCAGAGCAAGCGCCTCCCGGCGCTGGGCGAAGGCGACAGCGCCGACGTTTCGTCGATCAGCGCCGACGGTCACGACACCCAGCCACCGGCCCGTTACACCGAAGCATCGCTGGTCAAGAAGCTGGAGGAACTACGGGTAGGCCGCCCCTCCACCTACGCCTCGATCATGGGAACCATCCAGGCCCGAGGGTACGTGTGGAAGAAGGGCTCGGCCATGGTGCCGAGTTTCCTGGCGTTCGCGGTGGTGACGTTGCTGGAGGAACATTTCCCCGACCTGGTCGACTACGCCTTCACTGCTCGGATGGAAGGTGACCTGGATAACATCGCCGCCGGCGACAAAGAAACCATTCCTTGGCTGACGCAGTTCTACTTCGGAGCCGAAGAAGATCCCGGGCTCCGTCAGAAGGTGGAGGAGCGCCTCGGCAATATCGACGCCCGTGCCATCAACTCCATTTTGATCGGTGGTGACGAGGACGGCGTACCCATCGTGGCCCGTGTCGGTCAATACGGTCCGTACCTGGAGCGGGGCGAGGACACCAAGTCCATTCCCGATGACATCGCTCCCGACGAACTCACCCCTGAGCGGGCGGTGGAGATCATGCGGGTACCGGACATCATCGAACTTGGTGAGCATCCGGAGAGCGGATTGTCGGTCTTCGTTCGTGACGGCAAATTCGGTCCGTACGTGCAGCTGGGCGAGATGCCGGAAAAAGTCACTGAGGACAACAAGCCCAAAACCAGTTCGCTGTTCGACGACATGAAGATGGAGGAGCTGACGCTCGACCAAGCAGTCGAGCTGCTCACCATCCCCCGAGTACTGGGCGTAGACCCCACCGACGGTCGTGAGATCGTGGCCCACAATGGACCCTACGGACCGTATGTCCGTAAGGAGCCGGAGGAAGAGGGCAAGCGGGCGGACACCCGCAGCTTCGAAGACGAATACCTGTTGTTGACGATGGATCTCGACGCCGCCGTTGAGTTGTTTGCCCAGCCCAAGCGTCGACGGGGCCAGTCGGCCGCCGGGCCGCTCAAGGAACTTGGCGTCGATCCCACCACCGACCTTCCAGTGGTGGTGAAGTCCGGCCGGTTCGGCGAATACGTTACCGACGGTGAGGTCAACGCCTCGTTGACGGTGTCGGATTCGGTTGAGCGCATCGACATCACTCGGGCCTCCGAGCTGTTGGCCATCCGTCGCCGACGGATCGAAGCCGACGGCGGTGCTCCGGCCAAGAAGAAGAAAAAGTCGGCGGCTAAGAAAACGTCTGTCAAAAAGTCGACGGCCAAGAAGTCGGCTAAAAAGACCGCGGCCAAGAAAGCGGCCGCCGGCGATACCGACGCCAAGTCGAGCTAGAGGCACGACCGACGGTGGCCTCGAACAGCCCCTCACACCCTCCCTCCTACATAGCCTTCGAAGGTGGAGAAGGGTCGGGCAAGACGACGCAGACCCGGTTGTTGGCCGCCCGCTTGGGTGCTGTGCTAACCCGTGAGCCGGGTGGTACGCCGCTCGGCGGTCGGCTGCGGGAGCTGTTATTGAACACCGAAGACGTGGCGCTCGGCGCCCGAGCTGAAGCGCTGATGATGGCTGCCGACCGAGCCCAGCACTTGGAAGAAATCGTGCTTCCAGCGCTGGCATCGGGCCAACATGTTGTTTCTGATCGCTCGTTGTACTCCTCCATGGCCTACCAGGGGGCCGGTCGCCAGCTGGGCATTGATGCCATTGCTTCGCTGAACGATTGGGCCATCGATCAACGCCGCCCGGACGTGGTCGTGTTGTTGACTGTTCCCACTGATGTTTCCGGTGAGCGTCTTGATCGCTCGCTTGACCGCATTGAGTTGGCCGGTGCGGATTTTCACCGTCGGGTGGGCGACGCCTTCGTCGAGATGGCGGCGGCCGAACCGCAGCGCTGGCTTGTGATCGACGGCACCGGTTCCATCGACGAAGTCGAGACTCGATTGTGGTCGGCTCTCAAGCCCCGGCTGTAAGGGGCGATGAACTTGGTTGCGGGTAGCGACACCACTGATCCGTTTGCCGGGGTGATCGGCCAGCCGGAGGCCGTCGCCCGTCTGACGAAAGCAGCCGACAATCCGGTCCACGCCTACATGCTGCTGGGCCGCCGGGGCACCGGATCGTTTCGAGCGGCGCTTGGTTTTGCCGGGCTGTTGTTGGCCAATGCCGCCGAAGTCAACGCGGTGGCAGTCAACGCGGCCAAAGCCGGTGACGATGTCGATCCGGTGGCGGCTCGTGAACGGGCCATTCGTCTGGCGGTTGAAGCCAAACATCCCGATCTGACGATCTTCGAGGCTGAAGGCGCGGCGCTTCGGGTGTCCGAAGCCGACGCCATCATCAAGGCGGGTCTGCGAACCCCGGTGGAAACCGATCGAAAAGTCATCGTGGTGATCGGTGTGGATGCCATCGAGGAAGCCGCCATCGGCAAACTGCTGAAAGTGGTGGAGGAGCCTCCGCCGTCCACGGTGTTCGTTTTGTTGGCCGACGAAGTACCACCGGAGATCGTCACTATCGCCAGTCGATGTGTGCCGGTGGAGTTCGGGCCGGTCTCCCAGGCCGAACTGGAAGCCACATTGTTCGCCTCCGGTGTCGAACCGAAGCGGGCCAAGATGGCGGCCGCGGCCGCCGCCGGTGACCTTGACCGGGCACGGCTTCTGGCCACCGACGATGCGCTGGCGGATCGGGCCGAGTTGTGGCGGTCGGTGCCCGATGCGTTGGACGGAACCGGGTTTAAGGTCTGCACGTTGGTTGACCAGCTGCGGGAGGGCATGGACTCCGCCCAGGGCCCGTTGGAAGTCAGGCAGGCCACAGAGCTTTCCGAACTTGAGGCCCGGGTCGAGCAATTAGGGGAGCGGGGCTCCGGCCGATCGGAACTGGTAGCCCGACACAAACGGGAAGTTCGCCGACTGCGGACCGACGAACTCCGCTTCGGCTTGGCCTTGTTGGGTGGTGTCTATCGCGATCGGCTGGTCGCTGGACCCGACGAGTCGGCCGAGGCGTCGTTGGTCGCTATTCAGGAGACAGCGGAGAACCTCATCCGGAACCCGAATGAGGCATTGATGTTGCAGGCCCTACTGCTGCGGCTGTAAGTCATGTAGGTCCAGCTGGGTCTTTGGGCCCAGATCTCTTTGGGGCACCGTGCCCAGAGTCTTACGCCTCTGATTGGGCCGAACTCACATTGTTTGCCCTCTGTACCCGTTTAGGGGCTATACGCCCTCCAGTGGCGCCCCTGCCTGGTCGATTCGTGGACTGTGAAGGGTCCGACTCAGACTACGGATCAGACGGAATGGCAACCACAACCCCGAATGGCTATGGCCATTCGGCTCTTTGTGCTGCTCGCCCCGGTTGTCAGCGCCTTCGCATTGTGTATCTTCGTGGCCCGCCACTATCCAGCACACCGGCTGGGGGTGAACCCTTGGCTGTGGTGGATCGGCATGTTCTGCGCCGCCAACCTGTACCTCGTTTGGGTTGACCGCTTCCTTTCCCGGCTGCTGCCGATCGCCACATTGTTCAGAATCTCGCTGGTGTTCCCCGACCAGGCGCCGAACCGCTTCAAAGCAGCGCTGCGTTCCACCAATAGCCGCTCGGCGTTGAAGCGATTGGCCGAGGCCCGGGAGGACGATTCGGTCTCCGACGAGATAACCAACGCCGAGACGCTGATCGCCCTGGTGACAGCGTTGAGCGACCATGACCGAATGACCAGAGGCCACGCCGAGCGGGTGCAGGCCTACTGTGACCTGATCGCCGAAGAGCTTGACTTGTCCGACGAGGACCGAGGCAAGCTGCGGTGGGGTGCCCTGCTGCACGACATGGGCAAACTGGATGTGCCCGGTGAGATCCTCAACAAGGACGGCAGACCCGATGAGGAGGAGTGGGCCATCCTTCAGGGTCACCCGGCTGCCGGGCGAGCTTACGTCGACCCGCTACGACCGTGGCTGGGTGATTGGCTGGGGGCGGTCGACCAGCATCACTGTCGATGGGACGGCAACGGCTACCCCTACGATCTGGCCGGTGCGGACATCACCCTTTCCGGACGGATAGCGGCGGTCGCTGATGCCTACGACGTAATGACCAGCGTCAGAAGCTACAAGAAGGCCATGGCTCCCGAGGTCGCCCGCCAAGAACTGGTCAACGGTGCTGGATCTCAGTTCGATCCGGAAATAGTACGGGCCTTTCTTCGCGTCGGTATCGGTCAGCTCCGTCTGGTCGCCGGCCCGTTGGCCTGGTTGGCCAGTGCAACCGGCACCGCTCCGGCCCCCATTGTCGGCCCGGCGCTGGCATCGATGGGTGCGGCCGTTGCGGTAGTGGGTGGTTCGACGTTCGGTGCGTTGCCCGAGCCGGTTGAGTCGCTGGCCTACGTGGAGACGGCGACCATGACCGCCACCGGCTTGCCCCTCACCGTCTTCGAGGATGAGTCGGGAGCGGTGGAAGTCGATGTTGTCTCGGAATCGGCCGAGGTCGGCTTCGCCGTCGCCGGCGGACCGGGCCATGGCTCGATTGGCCTGTCCAGCTCGTTTGTCGACTCCGATGGCTTGACAGTCTGGACGGCCACCTACACGCCGGCAGCCGACTACTTCGGCCAGGATGAGCTGGCGGTGCTGGTCTGTGAACGAGAAGATCAATGCGAACAGGTTCGTATTGCCATCACAGTTG
>JAHDFR010000033.1:31889-36362 GCA_020628065.1 Acidimicrobiales bacterium | reverse complement strand
TCTGCCACTATGTCAGCCATGAGTGGTGACTCCGGTGATTTTGTTCCCCAAGAGAGGTCCGACGCCCAGCGGTTGATGGACGGCATTTTTTGGTACGGCATCCCAACGCTGTTCCGCTGTCCTCACGACGCTGACCCGGCCAACGCCGACATCGGCCTGATCGGGGTGCCCCACAGCACGGGTAACGGCACAACCCAACGGGATCAGCACCTTGGTCCCCGGGCGGTGCGCAACGTGAGTGCGATTGGTCGTCGGGCCCACAACGCGTTCGGGATCGATCCGTGGGACCGCTGCCGTATCAACGATCTGGGTGATGTCCCGCTGTCGGAGGGTAACAACAACGAGCGCTCCATCGAGATGATCACCGACTACTACAAGGCAGTAGCCGACGCCGGTTGCCGGCCGGTGTCGATTGGAGGCGATCATTCCGTCACCGGCGGCATCTTGCAGGGCATTGCCGGTTCGCATTCGAAGCTGACCGGTGGGGAGAAGGCCTGCCTGCTGCACTTCGACGCTCACACCGATGCCTTCCACAATGTCGATCATTTCATGGGGGCCATCAAATCGGCGGCCCACTGGGCCAGCTATCTGGTTCGCGACGGTCACGTCGACGCCGAGCACTCGGTGCAGGTTGGTATTCGGGGCAACGTTCGTTCGCTCGACTGGCTCGACCCGAGCTATGACCTGGGGTACACGGTCATCAAGAAGACCGAGTACGACGAGATGGGCCCTGAGCGGGTGATGGAAATCATCGACGAAACCATCGGTGACCGTCCGGTCTACATCACGTTCGACCTGGACTGCCTGGATCCGACGGTGGCGCCGGGAGTAGCCAATATCGAGGCCGGTATCGAGGGTTTCGGCATGGATCAGGTCACTCAGCTAATCCGTTCGGTGCGGGGCCGAAACGTGATCGGGGGCGATGTCGTTTGTCTAATGCCGACGATCGACTCGCCCAACATGATCACCAGCTACCGGGCCATGGCCGTCATGTTCGAGATCCTCGCCCTGATCGCAGATCAGGCGTGATCGCAGATGAGGCGTGATCGCAGATGAGGCGTGATCGCAGATGAGGCGTGATCGCAGATCGGGTTACGAGCTAGTCGGGTTCGATGCCGTGTTGACGGAGCTGTTCACGTAGGCGCTCCAGCTCAGCCCTGGCCTGTGACTCGGCCTGTCGAGCGTAGGCTCGCATCAGGTCGTGGTCGGTGCGGGCTCGAAGCCCGTTTGGTAACTCGACTTCCATCGCCGGAGGTCCATCGCCGTCATCGACGAAAGAGATCTTCAGGCCACCAAGTTCGTCGATCGGTCGGTCAACCCACGATTCGGGTGACGCTTGATTCGGGTCGTAGCGGAGCACCGATGGCGGCCCTTCGGCCGTGACCAGGTAAACGGGGACGCCGAGTGAACGGCATCGTTCGATCTTGGCCATGAGGGCGAGGAGTCTGTCGTGGTGGGACGGGACCTCGATGTTCACCACTGGACGTGGCCCGTCGGTGAGGTCCTGGCGGTAGGACTTGGGCAGACTGCCGGTTTCGGGATCTTCGGCGAGAGATCCGGCAGGCAGGATCATGACGTCAGGGGCGATGGCGTGGCCGCCGTCAGTGGGGTACCAGTTCATGTCTCGAAAGACCTGGTAGTCGGCTCCTAGTAGTTCGACGGCGGCCAAGCCGATGACGTCGCAAGCCTGGCGGTGTTCGTGGCTCTCCGGCACTTTCAATTCGTCCGGTAGGCCGTCGGAGCCATAGGGGATGTCTTCGTCGTAGAAGACGGGGGTGGGCATGAACACAAGGGTACACCTCGGGTGTCTAGCGACTGAAGCGCTGGATGGTGACAACGGGGCTCCCGAGCCCGACCCGGTCGTTCAGCTGTCAAGCTGCGGCCGGCAGAAGAAACGTAGTCGTCGGTTGTGACACTGCCAGTCGAAGTCCGCCTAACATGCCGAAGATGTACGCTCGACCGACTGACCGTGTGGCTGATGGGGTCGCTGCGCTTAACCTGCTTGCCGAGGTGTCGTTCGCCCATCTGGTCTCAGTTGACCGCCATGACCTGAAGGCCACCAGCATTCCCTTTCTGGTTGATGGCGACGCCGGGCTTGTCGTCGGGCATCTGGCCAGAGCCAATGATCACTGGCAATCACTCGACGGCGCCACCGCACTGCTAATCGCCACGCCGTCCGACGGATATGTGTCACCCAGCTGGTATCCGTCGAAGCCGGAGTCGGGAGGCAAGGTGGTGCCAACCTGGAACTATGAGGCCATCCATGTGCACGGCCGCACTCGGGTGCATGAAGACCCCGAGTGGTTGTTGGACGTGGTGACCCGCTTAACCGACCATCACGAGGCCTCCCGCACTGACGGCGGGGAACCTTGGGCGATCAGCGACGCCCCACCGGAATTCATTCAAGCCCAATTGCGTGCCATCATCGGAGTGTCACTGACCATCGACCGCATCGAGGCCAAGCAGAAGCTAAGTGGCAACCGGCCGGTGGAAGACCAAGCCGGGGTGCTCGAAGGCCTCGAACGGACGGCGCAGGTGTCGGCCCGCCTGCTCAAAGCCATGACCGAGAAAGCAGAGAGCGCCAATGAGTGAGTATCAATCACACCTTGATTCGGCCTCAGCCCGGGCCCTGGTGGTGGAAGCGGTCGAGCAGGCGGCCGAGTTCATGGACACCGATCAGGTCGTGTCGGCCTGGGAACAGGCCAGCGTCCTGGACGGTATGACGGTGGGCGCGCTCTGCGCCCATCTGGTTCGAGCCGCCGGAGCCACCATCGCCTACCTGGACCGGACCGATCCCTCGGGAGCGACCCAGGTGGGGACCGAGCGGAATGCCGGTCGCACCGCCGACGAAGCGGAGTCCGGCAGCGCCGGTGACACCGATGTGTTGACGCCGGTTACCTACTTCAACGCTGCACTGGAGGCCCCAATCCACGGCCGCATCAAGGAGGTGTCGGCCACCGAGGCCTCCAAAGGTCACGCCGATGTGGTGGCTGAAGCAAGGCGCGTGGCCGAAGGCCTGGCCCGGCGATTACCAGACGAGTCGACTGATCGCATGGTGGAAGCCCTCGGGGGTCGAGCCCTCACCCTCGACGACTTCTGTCGTACTCGCCTCATCGAAGTGCTGATGCACACCGAAGACTTGGCCGCCAGCATCGGCGTCGAGCCGCCGCCCACCAATCCGGCGGCCACCGGTGAAATCATCGACATTCTTGTCGGCATCGCCCGCCACCGTCACGGCGACTGGGCGGTTATCCGAATGCTTGGCCGAGCGGAGCGGGACGACGGCCAGGTCACGCCCGTGATATAGCCACGCTAGATGAGATAGCCGTTTAGACGGCACGGCGCTGGTTGCATAGTCTGGTTTCCGGACACGCTGTGCCGACGCAGTGCAGTGCTGAAGACGCTGACGACAACAAAAGGGGACGTTCTTATGCCTGCCCTCCCAGGCCGCCTTGGCGACGCCAACATGCAGATCGGTGACGACCCTCGGGCTGATCCCCGCATGGTGGCTGTGCTGCGACAACTTGAACTGGACAAAGCACCGGCCCCAATGCCGATCGACGCAAATTCACCCCTCGATGTGATTCTCGGGGCATGCATGGAGATGGAGGAGGGATTCAACCAACTGGGCGCAATCCTGACCGCGGCCAGCCCACCGGTGGAAGGAGTGGCCCGATCCACCGAAGTGATCACCGGTGTCGACGGCAACGACATCAACCTCTACATTCACCGTCCGGAGAACGCCGACGGACCGATGCCCGCCATCGTGCACACCCACGGTGGGGGCATGGTGATCCTGGAAGCCGCCAACCCCGGCTACAACCGATGGCGGGATGAGTTGGCGGCCGCCGGGATGATCGCCATCGGCGTGGAGTTCCGTAACGGTGCCGGTGTGCTGGGACCCAATCCCTTCCCGGCCGGGTTGAACGACTGTGTGTCGGCCGCCCGTTGGGTCATCGACAACGCCGAGTCGCTCGGCGCCTCGAAGGTACTGATGTCGGGCGAGTCCGGTGGCGGCAACCTGTCGCTGGCTGTCGGCCTGAAAGCCAAACAGGACGGTTGGTCCGACGACATCGCCGGCATCTACGCCCAGTGTCCCTACATCTCCAACCTGTACCACGACGTGCCCGACGATCTGCCGTCACTGACCGAGAACGACGGCTACTTCCTCGAGGTCGGCAATCAGATGGCCACTCTGGCGGTGCCCTACGACCCCGACCGGTCGAACGCCACCAACCCGCTGGCCTGGCCCTACCACGCCGAGGCGTCCGATCTGGAAGGTCTACCTCCGCACGTCATCTCGGTCAACGAGTTGGACCCGCTGCGAGACGAAGGCCTGGCCTACTACCGCAAACTGCTGGCCGCCGGAGTCAGCGCGGTGGGTCGAACGGTGAACGGCACCTGCCACGCCGGGGATTGCCTGTTCCTCGATGCCATGCCCGACGTGTACGCAGCCACTATTGCCGACATCAA
>JAHDFR010000033.1:29298-31789 GCA_020628065.1 Acidimicrobiales bacterium | reverse complement strand
GCTGTCGGACAGTCCGCCGTCGGTGCCTGGGCTCGGTCTCACCGAGCTCGGGCGTTGGCGGTCACCACCAGGTACACACCGGCTACAACCAGCGCGCCACCCAGTGCTTCCACCAGTCCGAGCGCCTCGCCTCGGATCAACCACCCGAACAGCACACCGAACACCGGGATCAGGTAGGCCGACGCCGCCGCCTGAGTGGGGGTTGCCCGGCGAACCACGGTGGCCATAAGCGAGAACGTTACGGCGTTGGCCGGGATGGACGAGTACAGCAGCGGCACCAACAGCCCGATCGACCAGTCGGTCTCGGCCGTGCCTTCGACCAACAGGGCGAACGGCACCAACATCATGGCCGACATGATCAACTGCACGCCCACCAGCATGATGGGGCTGACCCGGCTGAAGTCCTTCCACTTCATAAACACCGTGCCGAAGGCCCAGGCCAACGCCGAAACCAGCAACGAGACAATACCGATGACGGCCGAGCCGCCGGACAACGACGGGGAGGCGAGCACCGCCGTGCCGACGAAGCCCACCAGCAGGCCGAGCTGACCAAGTCGGGGGATGCCGGCTCGAAGCAGTACGACGGTGAGCACCGCGGTGAACAGCGGCATGGTGCTGGACATCAGTGACGCCACGCCGGCCGGAACCCGGTTGACGCCGAACACCAGCAGGGCGCTCGACACCGTGGTGATGGAAAGACCGACCACGAAGATGCGGGCCAGATCGTCCAGCCGTCGGGGTAGGCGTTCGCCCCGCAGGTAGGCGAAGGCCACCAGGAACGAGCCGCCGACCACGGTCCGCATAGCGGTGAGAAGAAACGGCGTGGTGTGATCCAGGGCGAACTTCAACGAGGTGAAGTTGCCGCCGACCAGCATGGCCACCAGCACAACCGTGGCCAGCACCAGTCGAGAGCTCATCGACGAGCTTGATTCCACGCTTTGTTCGGCACTGGACGCGGCGCGGGTCACGTCGATCCGCCGGGCGTGTTGAGTGTGGGCACGGTGCGGGTGATGTCGCTACTCGAAAGCCCGCTTGAGGGCTTCAACCGAAGCGGCCCTGGCCTCGTCGCCACAGGCCAGCGTCATGCCGAAGACGCCGTGGATGGCGTCATCAATGTGGGCTTGCTCCACCGGCACCCCGGCCTCAGCCAGTGTTTCGCCGTACGCCCGGCCTTCGTCCCGTAGCGGGTCGTAGCCGACGGTGAAGACATAGGCCGGAGGAAGGTGACTGGTGAGTTCGGTGCCGGTGGCTGCAGTTGGCACAACCCGAGGATCGTTGTGATCATCCGGTTTTGTGTACTGGTCCCAGAACCACTCCATGCCCCTGGTGGTCAGGAAGTAGCCGGAGGCGTTCTCCGAGTAGCTGGGGGTTGAGTAGTCGGGGGCGATCACCGGGTAGATCAGATGTTGGTGGGTGAGGCCCAGCCCTTGACGGGTGGCTTCGATGGCCACGCAGGCCGCCAGGTTGCCGCCGGCCGAGTCACCACCGACGGCCACTCGGGCCGCGTCGACGCCGAGCTCTTCGGTGTTGGCCAGCACCCATTCGGTGGCGGCCATGCAGTCTTCAAAGGCCGCCGGGAACGGATTCTCCGGGGCGAGGCGGTAGTCGACCGATACGATCACGCACTGCGCGTCGCGGCACATGGCCCGGCTCGGTAGATCGCCGGTTTCCAGGTCGCCCAGCACCCAGCCGCCACCGTGGAACCAGACCATGACGGGGGGCGGATCCGTCATCTCATTGGGTCCGGCAGGGTCATTGGCCGGGCGATAGATCCGCAGGCCGATGTCCCTGCCGGTGTCCGGCCCTGGGCCGGGGATCGTCTGCTCGGTGATGGACCCGACTTCGGGGAGGTTCTCGGGCGCCACCCGCAGGAACACGAAGATCTCTCGGGCCCGCTCGGGTGTCATGTCGGGGAAGTCGGGTATCTCCAACTCGATGAGGCGGTCGAGCAGGCCCTGGCATTCGTCTCGAAGAGCCGGCCGTTCGCCGGTGCTGGTTGTTTCGGTGTCGGTCACGGCACCAGGTTGCTTGCTCGGCCGGTTGGCGTCAAGCCGCTAGCGTCGCCGGGCGGCGACAACCGCTCCGGTGGCCAACAAGATGGCGACGATGCCCACCAACATCACTATGGCGGTGGCTGGAAGACCTCCGCCGGCAACACCCTCTGAAGCCGATCCGTTGGCGTTCTGCAGTGCTTCTTCGGGGATTGCCCGT
Source organism: Acidimicrobiales bacterium (assembly GCA_020628065.1). Classification (GTDB taxonomy): domain Bacteria; phylum Actinomycetota; class Acidimicrobiia; order Acidimicrobiales; family SZUA-35; genus JAHELU01. The sequence continues at coordinate 29,578 of JAHDFR010000033.1, read as the reverse complement.
TCCTCGGGCCCGAAGGAGATCACCTCGGGTTCAACACTTTCGGCGGTCGCCTCTGCTGACCCACCTATCGTCATCGGTTGTGGTGTTTCCACGTAGCTTTCCGGTCTTGTCTCGATGGTGAACCCGTCCTGGCCGAGGCCGGTGGGCACGGCGATTTCAACCTCGAACTGGTAGCGGCCGTCGGCGTTGCCCGAGGCCACTAGAATCTCAACGTCGTCGGTCACAAACACGATGTCGATGTCGGTCAGAGCGTTGCCGAGCACGCCCTCACCGGCCGGTG